>CAZZIZ010000055.1:7875-17826 GCA_964654535.1 uncultured Chitinophagales bacterium | reverse complement strand
AAGAGGGGCCAATCAACGGAACAACTTGTATACCTTGTCGATGCGCTTCTGCCACCACCGTACTTCCAGGGTCGGCAACTGCGGGCAAACCCGCGTCGGAAATGAGTCCTGTATCACGTCCTTCCAATAATGGTTTAATTAATTCACTCGCCGCAACTTCGTTGTGCTTGTCCATTGCCTGGAAGTACATATCGTCGATGGTGGCTTTCAGTTTTATCTTGGCGATAAATCGACGCGCCTCTCGCAAGTTCTCAACTATAAATGAATCGAGGTTTTCAATTTGGTTAATGGTGAAGAAAGGAATGAGACTCGGGTCGTCTCCACCTAGTAGACTGGGAATTAAATAAAGCTTTCCTTTTTGTTTTGACATTGCGTTGGCTGCAAGGTATTAATTCGCTGCGGTAAGATCTTGCTTTGTTTCTAGTTTTACCAAGGAGCGCGTTGCGGCTATCGCGGCGAGCGGTGGCCCAAGCAGCACTCCAATAACTGGCACAAACAAAAGGGCATTAAAGACCGCCCCCGTTGAAACGCTTAGCCCTCTTAAACCCTTCACCGTTCGGCGGCTTTCTCCTGGACTCAGCCTTCGGCGTTCGAGGAAATAGTCAATCATTGAAAAGCCCACGAAGTAAGATTGAATTAAAAAGATCAAAGGCGTAGTAACAACTGCCGCCCCAGGAATTAAGCCCAACAAAAACAAAATGATGACCAGCGTAATCTCTTTTATAAAATTAAAGGTGGACAGCTTAATACCGCGCCAAGCATCTTTTAAAAGTTGTGGCCAAGAAAATGGATAGTTTGCTCCCGTTTCTATTTCTTCGGTGCGTTCTGAAATATAAGCCAGCAAAGGAGAAAGCAAAACCAGTAGAATGTATTTGTAAACCGAGATGTACAAGAAGATGGAGAGTGCGGTTGCCAGCAACATGGCAAAGCCGCCAAGGAAAGATTCTAATCGTGCGCCCCAAGAAGAGGTCCATTGGTCAAATGGAAGCAATTCTACCACCAAGGTGCGCAGCATTGGCAGAAAGTTATAGCCGCCAAAAAACACCAATCCAAAAACCAAAAGACTGATTGCTGCAGGAACCAAGAACATCCAGTAAGCATTATTGGCGCTTACAAAAGAAAAGGCTCCAAGCACTTGCGATATGCCCAGTTTGACCTGCTCAACAAAGGAGGTTTTATGGTGGTGGTATGTCATTTTAAATAAAAACCCCTGTCCGAAGACAGAGGTTCCAAATTTATCTTAAAAGCCAATTAGTTTTTTTTGCTTCTTTTTCTTCTTGCGTTTACGTTTCTTCTTTCCCTTCTCCATACTTTCCTTCGCGGCCTCCATTACGTTGTTAGCCTTTTCATCAACAGTTACAAGTGGAGCGAGAAACACATCCTTGTCTACAATAGAAGTATCACCCAAATAAGTCCAATTCACATTCGTAGCATACTTACGGAACACCGCATTCAAATCCTCTACGGTTAGAGAGTTAACCTCATCGATAAAAGTATCCATACGTTTATAAGAAGTCACGTTTTCATATCGGCCAATAGCTTCCGCCTGGCTGCTATTAGTTTCGTTACCCATAAAGAACTGCGTCATAAACTCTCCTTTTTTGTTTATGAGATCTTGCGGATCAAAGCCCTCTTGACGAATTCTCTTGAACTCATCGGTCATAACCGTAATGGTTTCATTGGGCTTGGTCGTAGATACATACATAGCGGTGTAAGCATGTTTCAAAACGCCCGATGGGAAAAACGCTGCTGGAGCGTAAGACAGATTTCTCTTGGTTCTTACTTCTTCAAACATTTTATCTCCCATTATGGACATTGCAACACGCATTGCAGACTCTTCCTTTCCGCCAATTGCAGGCGCACCCATCAAACCACGAATGTAGTTAGTCGCAATTTCGCGATTCTCTTCACCGTAAGCATTCTCAGAAATCTTAGAGTCTTTTCCCTTCATCATCGGGCTCGGCTTCGATGGCAATTGCTTAATACAAGTAAGTTGCTCCACCTTTTTCATAAGATCGTCTTTGTCGACGTTTCCAACTACAACCAAGAAAGCCTTATCGGTTTTTCCGATTTGCTTCATATAGTCTTGGATATTATTCATCTCCAAGCTCGCAATGCTTTCTACCGTACCTTCTGGAATGCGAGAATAAGGACCATCACCAAAAGTGTTTTGCATAGCCGTATTACGCAAGTGCGTGTCTGGGTCCGACGCTGCTTGTTCTGCAGCAACACCCATTTGTGCTTTTATTTTTTGAAACTCCGCTTCATCCCAGCTAGGGTTGCAGGTTACATCTGAAAATACGCGCCAAGCGTCGTTCCAGTAATCTGTTAAGCAAGTCAAAGAAAGTGTGCCGTAGTCGTAGCCTGCCGTTCCAGAGATAGAAGTACCTGTGCTTTCTAGAGCACTGTTGAACTCATCTTTGGTCATGTTTGTAGAGCTCGCCTCAGCCAACATACGCAAGGTGAGCAACTCGATTCCCTGAAAACCGGGGCCGTAATTCTCGGTGCCGCCTTTAAAAAATATTTTTGCCGAAACAACTTGTTTCTTAGACGGTTTCAACAAAACCTTCATTCCGTTCACGCTAAACTCTTCGATATCCTGAGCCTGCATCGGCGCTACCAAAAAGATTGCAAACAATGCAAGCGCCCAATTTTTAAAATTTATACTAGTGTTCATCGCCTGCGTTTTTAGAGTTTGGTTTAAAAAAGGAATCTGTGTTAAGCGCAGCTCTCATCTCAGGGGTTATTAAAAGTCCAGTCACGCTGTTCTTACCCTTGATATAAGTTTCGACGTATCGCTTAATGTCCTCGCGCGTTACCGCATTTAGATTTTCTACGTAGTTCGTGTAATATGGTATGTCCGCAGATGCCCACCAATAGGTAACGGTGTGTACGAAGTCCGATGTTTTCTCTTGACTGTAGGCATCATTAATGGCCATAGTTCTTTTCGCGTTTTCTAATTGCTCGTCGGTGAAATAATCATCGTCTGCGAATCGTTCAATTTGCTCATTGAATTTCTCATAAGCCTCTTCTATCTTCTCCGGATTCGGAACCAACAGTGCGTTTATCGGACCAGCGTACTTGCAAGTTGAGTACCATTCCTGTACTTGAAAAGCCAAACCTGACTCAACCATCTCTTTATAAAAGGTGGAGGTTTTTGAGGCCAGTATGGTTGAAAAAATATCCGCAGCATACGTAGCCTTCACATCATTTCGCGTATCTGGTCCATTCCAGGTGCGCATAAAAATTGGCACTCTCTGGTTCGCGTTTTCCACTACCACAGTTTTGTCTGCAGTAACTGCCTCAAACTCTGGCACCGGCCATTTTTCAAAAGCATCAAAGTCTGATGACTCCCAATCGCCAAAAATATTTTTCGCCATACGAACTACTTCGTTGCGATTAACATCGCCGGCAACAGCCAACAAAGTGTTGTTCGGGAAATAATATTTCTCCTGAATAATTTTCATTTTCTCCGGTGTAGCCGAGCGAATTATATCGTGATCTCCAATTGTGTTTTTACGGCTGTACAAGTCGCCGTACAATTGATGGGCTATTTCATCGCGCAAAAAGAAGAATGGGTTGGATTCGTTTCGCTCAAACTCAGCATCGACTACTACATTTTCTTTTTTCATTTCTTCTTCTAAGAACATTGGATAGCGCATGGCACTATTCAAAAACTCTAGGCCGTTTTGCATATTGTGATTACCGAGTGTGATGTAATAATTCACACGCTCGTTAGAAGTGGTTCCGTTGAAGACGACTCCCAATTCATTAACGCGATTCATAAAGTCTTCCTGGCTGGGATAGTCTTTGTTTGCCTTGAAAAACATATGCTCGTACAAGTGAGACAGTCCGTCGTATTCTGGACTTTCGGTGTAGGCGCCGTTACGGACGGTTAACTCCAATGTTACCAGCGGAACCGTTGAATCCTCAATAACGAGAATTTCCAAACCATTGTCGAGTTTGGTTAAGTAGAAATTTTCGGGCAGATCGTCGTCGCCAGCAAAAACCGCAGTACTGAAGAGGGCTAGAACGGTTAAAAGTATTTGTTTCATATTGAGCTTTGTGTTTTAGACTAGATTTAAACATAAAGATTAAGACTGAAAGGGGTTCCGAATTTAACAAAATTTAGTCCTTTGGCTTTATACGGGTGACTAGAACTTGGTGGTTTGGCAGGAAAAAACGCGTGAGGGATAGGAAGTATACGACCAAGGGGAGTAGTCTCCTTTTTAGAGGCAGCTAGTACTTACCGCTTGCGGTAGAAGTATTTGCTTTGCCGAAAAAAGACGGAGACCGGAGCGAACGCGGAGTACTGGATAAGCCCGACCCCGAACGCCATTGGTTGGTGGAGACACCATCCAATAAGTGAGTGGGGCACGCCCAAAACATGATTTGTTTTTTAAAACCGTGGGCAGTTCGTATTACCTCCACGTCCTCGGTTACTTCCACCAATTCTACCAGTGTTTAGTTCGTAGACGACGGACAGCTCAAAGGCGCCAGCATTGTTTGGGCCTTGCTGCGCGGTGGTAGTATAGTCGTAGCTCATTCCAATAGTAAGGTCTTGCCATTCAACACGCGCCGCGAAAATTAGCGCCTCTAATCTTGCACTGTTCGTGAAGTCGCTCACGCGAACGTATGGACCAAAGCTCAGGGCGCTTTCGCTTCCACCCTCAGACATGATGTATCGAACCGAAGTACCAATATTGATCTGAGAATAAATATCTTGATACGCTGTGTATAATGATGGTACCAAATCTAGCTGGTCGCCAATTGGTAAACTTCCTCCGGTGGTAAACTGAAGTTTCATTCTTTGTGCCTCTTCGATCACCCCTGTAAATGTACCCGTGGCTTCATTTATGTGAAAGGCAGATGCTCCGGCATAAAGGTATGTACGCCTACCTCGCAGATAATAGTACATAAGGCCTGCGGCTGCTTTCGGGCTCCAGTATTGGGTGTTAACGAGTGTTTCATTGGAAGCGATACCCGAATCAAAACCGACGCCATTGTATTGGTTTCCAAATTGTGCTTCGCTTAGGTCAAGTGCTCTTTGTTGCATTCCACCCTGTATTCCTAGTGATAGGAAGTGTCCGTTTCCTAGTCCCGCATTATAGGCAACAGCTAGGTCAAAACTGTTGGTGCTAAAGTTTAGTGCGCCCGCTTGATCGTGGTAAACCATCAACCCGCCACTTATCCAGTCGTCGTTGCCGATTGCCTTAAACAATTTGGCGTCGACGCTGCCAATTGCTGTTTGGTAACCAGAACCCTGGCCCACGGTAAAGTTTCTGTAAATGCTTGCGACGCGAACATCGCCGTTTATTAAACCTGCCATTGCTGGATTGTTAAACAAAGGCGTGGCGTGAGTTTGGCTAAAGTGTACGTCTTGTGCATTTAGTTCAAAGGCGAACAGTAAACAGAGTATTCCAACAATGTGTGTTATACTTCGTTTCATCATCGGATTAAGGTTATGTCACCTGTTTTTTGTCGCACGTCACCGTCGACAAAAGTGGTGTTGAGGTAATAATAAAACACTGCGCTATTGAGCTGCTCTCCAGCGTGCGTGCCATCCCAACCAATTGAAGTGTCGTTGGTTTCAAAAACCAACGAACCCCAGCGGTCGTGTATTTGTAAGGTCATATCAACTATACCCTGTCCGAAGACGAAAAACTGATCGTTTCTACCATCGCCGTTTGGCGTAAATGCGTTTGGAACAAATACATCTTTCGTAAATGACAGTGAAATGTTTAATTCATCGCTGGCTGTGCATCCGTTGGCGTCTGTCCCAACAACGGTATAGGTTTCGTCTCCAACTGGCGTTAGCGTTGGCTCTTGGCAATCAGAACAACTGAGGTTGTCCACCGGCGACCACGCGAAAGTAATGGCTGAACCATCGTTGCTTTCCGCGGAGGTAACAAGCAATAGGTCATCTTGATCTAGACCAATGATTTGATCTTCGATAGTCTCTACCGTTACCAAGCCTACTTTATCGACTTGATCACTTGAGCTTGCCGCAAGACAAGCAAGTGCACCATCAACGTTTAAGGTGACATCGTAGGTGCCAATGTCCTCTGCGAGAACGTGAAGAATGGTGTCGCCAATATTGCTTTCAATACTTGCGCCCATTATATCCCAGCTGATGTTAAGGCTTCCATCTTGCGGTGTTCCTGCGTAAAAAATGGTGTCGACCTCTCCTGCACACGCGCTGGCGTCAATTGCAAAACCCGCCACTAGCTCTCCCACTTCTATTGTGGTAGAATCTATTGTTGAACAGGCTCCGAGGGGTGTTGTAAATTCAAAAAATATTGTGTGTGATCCCAGTCCGGCTACTGCTGGATCGAAAGTGTTGCCGACAATTCCATCGCCCGACAATACACCATCAACCGGAAATGGATTCAGCATTACAGGAGAAGAGTCTAAACAAAGTGTGTTTGGAATTGGGTCTTGACTAATTTGAGTCATATCATTCAATTCGCTTTCATTAAAAACTTCTACAACAACGGTATCTCGCGAGAAACAACCGATTGAAAAGTCCAAGAAGTTGAATATTATCTCGTGTTCACCTTCCATATAAAAGGAAGGGAAGAATTCATCATTGCCAAAGGGAGGAACGCCGTCAATTGTAAAGGCAGCATTAGGGGTTCCCATTCCGGGGCTTCCGACCAATGGCACCTGAGGGTCATCTAGACAATAAATTCTTGGAATAGGTTCAATCGTTGAAACAATTGGAATTCCCAACTGAACAGTTGCCGAGGCGCTGCATGGCGATCCTGCAACATCTACTTCATAAGTGAAAGTGAGGGTTTCTGTGGTTGAACTAGAACCTGCGCCTTGAATCGCAGCGAGCGGGGTAAAGATGCCGTCGTCACTAATTCCGGGTCCACTGAAGGTTCCGCCAGGAGGACTTACAAGAGTGCTGAAATCATAGGTGTTTCCGTCAAACAAACAGGGGAATTGCTGCTGAAGGGGTATGCTAAAGTCACACTGGGCATGCATTTGCATACCACACAGCATTATGCATAGCACAAGGAGTGATTTTGGGGCTTTTTCCTTCATTTTATGACCTTCGGCACTTCTTGTCGTACAAATTTGATGCCTCTTTTACACTGATAGGAGATTAAATTGTCGGCTGTATTAATATATTGAGTCTATACAGCGTTAGATTTGTAACCAGCTCGAACCCACAAGCCAATTTTATGCTCCAAAAAAATCGATTAAGCCCTCTTTTTCTCCTTGTTGGCGGTTTGCTCATTCTCGCCTTTTCTGCCTGCTCGGAATATCAAAATGATATTAAACCTGCAGCAACTGGTAGAATTGACGAAATCATGGTGATAAGTAAGGACAAGTATTGGAAGGGCGATTTGGGGATTGCGCTAAAAAAAGTGTTGCGACAAGATTATCCCGGACTTCCGCAATCGGAGCCCTACTTTGATGTGAATTACATCCCTTACCAAGTGATGGGCAAGCTGTTTCAAAAAGCAAGCACCATTGTTTTTACTGCTCCTCTTGATGAGCCAAGTGAATTACGCGACTTTATTGTTTCATACAAAGACCGGGTAGGTGAGACTAACAACTTAGATGGCAAAAACTATTTCGTGCTTAAAGACCTGTGGGCAGAACCACAGCAGGTTATCTTTCTTTATGGAGAAACAAAAGCCGAGTTGATTGAATATTTAGAAGGCGACACTAAAAAGTTGGTGCGTGCAGTTCAAAAGACAGAAAACTCCAAGGCTTTAAAAAACATTTTGGCCGCAGGTGCTAGTTTGGAATTTACGAGCGGCTTAAAAGAAAATCTTGGGATTGCCTTAGACATACCAAGAACATTTCGCGAGGTGATAATGGAAGATGACGTTGCCTGGTTTAGACAAGATTTAGAAGGGGCGATAGAAAATGTTATGATTCAATCTGTACCCATTTCATCTGCAGGAAAGTTCTCTGGAGAACTTCCCATTGGCTTGCGCAATACGCTAGGGAAAATGGTTTCTACCGATAATGCAGATGCATTTATGGTTACAGATACAATAGTGGGCGTGCAACAAAAGCGAATCAAAATAGATGGCATGAACGCCATAGAATCGCGCGGGCTTTGGAAAATGCAGAACGATTTTATGGGCGGTCCGTTTATAAACTACTGCATAAAAGATGAGGCAAACGATCGCTATGTAATGTTAGATATGTTTGCCTATGCGCCGCAATTCAAGAAAAGACGGTACATACGGCGCATGGAGGTTTTTCTACCGACGGTTAAGCTAAACCCCTAAGAGTTTAACATTATTGGCATTACCAGCATGGTAACGTCAACGTTCTTCTCTTTTTCAGCCGGCTCTATTAAACCTGCACGACTTGCATTTGCTAACTGGAACTCGACTTCTTCGTCTTCTAAAGCGTTAAGTATTTCAAGAACAAACTTCGCGTTGAACGCTATTTCCATAGCGTCTCCGTCGTACTGACATGTCAAGTCTTCCGCTGCTTCGTTTGAGTAGTCCAGGTCTTTAGCACTCAACTTCAATTTGTTTTTGTTGAGTTTAAAAACAACCTGATTTGTTGTTTTACTTGAGAACAAAGAGATACGACGTAATGCGTTGTGTAGATCGTTTCTGTTAATAGTAAGAATGTTGTCGTTACCCTTAGGTATCGCCTTATTATAGTCAGGAAACTTGGAGTCAATCAATCTACAAACCAATTGAATATTTTCTCCCACTTCGAAAAACGCAGAGGCATCATTGTAACGAATGATTACATCGCTCGACTCATCGATTGCTCCTTTTAAAAGACCCATTGCTCTTTTTGGAACAATGAAAGATCCACGGGTATCGTTTTTTACAGATTTATTATTGTAGCGAACAAGTTTGTGTGCGTCAGTAGCAACAAAGGTGGTTCCACCCTTTTCAATTTCAACAAAGACTCCGGTCATCGCTGGTCGCATAGTATCAGCACTTACAGCAAACAATGATTTGTTTATCGCATCCGCCAACATGGCTCCTGGGATGCTCACCTCAGCAACATTGCTTGCTTCCGGCTCCACTGGAAAATCGTCTCCATTCTCACCGGTTAGTTTATAGTTACCATTTTTAGCATTGATCTTAACCTGAAGGTTTTTATCAGTGCTTAGGCTTAGCGGCTGATCTGGAAGCGCCTTTAGGGTATCCGTTAATATTTTCGCTGGGATCGCTATGGTACCATCTTCAGAGCCATCAACCTGAATTTCTGAGGTCATTGTTGTTTCCAAATCACTTGCCTTAACTATCAACTTATTACCCTTCAGTTTGAATAGAAAGTTCTCCAATATTGGTAGAACCGCTCCCGTGCCC
The DNA here is from genome assembly GCA_964654535.1 of uncultured Chitinophagales bacterium. GTDB lineage: Bacteria > Bacteroidota > Bacteroidia > Chitinophagales > UBA2359 > CAZZIZ01. The sequence goes on along the minus strand of CAZZIZ010000055.1, from coordinate 8,521 downwards.
ACTGAGCCACTGATTGCCTGCAAATCCTTTAAAAACTGATGAGAAGATACCGTAAACTTCATCTTAAATATTTGCCTCTAAAATACGCAATCCGAGTGCAAGGGACAGAGAAATACGCCGTATTATCAAGCGTAAATTCTATTTTGCAGGCTCATGAAAATTACTGTTTCCACACTCCTGTTTTTATTCTTCTGTTTTACACTATTTGCCCAAGAGAGTGATGGCTACCCTCGTGTTGAAGGGGTGGATATTCTTCACTATGTCTTCGAGCTTGAGCTTAACGATAAAAACAATATTATTAAGGGTCAGGCTCATATAGACTTGATGCTAAATGAAGCCGTCAATGAATTCGGGCTTGATCTTGTTTCCAAAAGTGGTCAGAAGGGCATGGAGGTCTCTTCAGTCATATATGAAGGGGAAACCTTGGACTTCAAACACACTGGCGAAAGACTAACAATAAACTTTCCTGAATCCCAAAGGGGCAAGATCAGTTTAATCGTAAACTACTCCGGCGAGCCCGCGGACGGGTTGATAATAGCAAAAAACAAATTTGGTGATCGCTCATTCTTTGGAGACAATTGGCCAAATCGAGCACATCACTGGTTGCCTTGCGTGGATCATCCAAGCGACAAGGCTACGGTTGAAT
>CAZZIZ010000055.1:0-7775 GCA_964654535.1 uncultured Chitinophagales bacterium | reverse complement strand
GCACATCACTGGTTGCCTTGCGTGGATCATCCAAGCGACAAGGCTACGGTTGAATTTATAGTTACCGCACCTGATCACTATCAAGTTGTTTCTAATGGTTTTCAGTTTGAAGAAACCAATATCGACGAAAACACAAAGCTTACGCATTGGAAGTCTAGTGTAAAACTGCCAACCAAAGTAATGGTCATTGGTGTTGCGCCATTCGCGGTTCAGCTTGCAGGGCTGCACAACAAAATTCCAATCCAGTCTTGGGTCTATCCAGAAAACAAAGACGAGGGTTTTAAAGATTACTCTTTAGCAATAAGAGTCTTGGAGTTTTTTGAAGAGTACGTTGCGCCTTACCCCTACGAGAAGCTGGCTAATGTGCAATCTAAAACTCGTTATGGCGGAATGGAAAATGCTGGTGCTATTTTTTACTTTGAAGATTCGGTTACGGGGCATCAAAAACATGAAAGCTTAATTGCGCACGAAATTGCGCACCAATGGTTTGGTGACTCTGCTTCAGAAAACGACTGGCACCACATTTGGTTAAGCGAAGGTTTTGCAACTTACTTCACAGAACTTTTTAAAGAGTGGGCCTATGACGACCAAGCTTTTCAAGATGGAATGAGAAAGGTGCGTGAGGATGTACTGAGCTACAAAAATGGTTTTAAAAATCCTGTTGTTGACACTAGCGTTAAAAATTACAACAAGTTACTTAATACAAACTCTTATGAAAAGGGCGCAATAGTGCTGCATATGCTTAGAAAGAAAGTTGGCGATAGTGTATTTAAAAAAGGTATTCGTCAATACTACCAAGACTTCAAAGAGAGCAATGCCTACACCGATGATCTAAAGAATGTCATGGAAACCGTCTCGGGTATGCAACTTGACGAATTCTTTAATCAGTGGATTCACGAAGGTCAGCATCCACAAATAAAAACCAAGTGGGAGCAAAAGCGCAAACAGATGGAATTTGGCATTACGCAGACACAATCAAAGGCTAAGAGTTTTCCTTTGGAATTGCTGGTTGTTTTTGAAGACGGCAGTGAAGAATTGCTTGTTGCGGATGTAGCCGACAAGAAAAAACAAAAAATAAAGTTTAAACTTAATAAGCAAGTAAAAGAACTAAAACTGGATCCCTATTGTTGGGTCTTGTATGAGAGCGTTGACTAATTGGCGCACCTAATTCTCCTAGTACAATTAAAACACAAAAAACTATGAAAGGAAAAATTCTAACTCTAATGTTCAGCCTTTTTGCGCTGGCCGGTCTACAGGCACAAGAAATGACCGCAGATGAATTGATCGCAAAATCAATTGAAACATTGGGCGGAGCCGAAGCAATGGCTGAACTTGAAAACCTAAAAATGACTGCAACGGTTTCAATGGGTCCAATGGAGCTACCGGGCACGATGTATTCGGTACGACCAAACTTACAGCACTTCGAAATTAACATTCAAGGAAAAACCTTGATACAGGCATACGACGGTGAGACCGCTTGGATGATCAATCCATTCCAAGGCGGAGACTCTGCTCAAAAGATGCCAGAAGAAGAGGCTAAAGAATTTACCAGATCAACATTTGAGGCTGGTTATATTGATTATGCCAAGAAGGGTCACAAGGTTTCGCTTGAAGGCACCGAAACTGTTGAGGGTACGGAGACTTACAAGCTTAAGCTCTCAAAGGCAGATGGTACAGTAGAGTATCATTATTTCGATAGCGAGCTTTTTGTTCCTGTTATGCAAAGCTCAGAGATGGCATCAGGGCCAGCAAAGGGACAATTCTCTCAAACGTTTGTAAGTGACTACCAAGAAGTAAACGGCGTTATGATGCCATTCTTCATGGAATCCAAGATGAACGGCGAAACCTTTCAGAAGATTACAATGGAGACAATTGAAGCTAATGTAGATGTTGACATGGCACTATTCTCTATGCCTATGGCCGAAGGCGAAGCTGCTCCAGCCGAAGAAGCAATGGAAGCTAAGCCTGCTGCTGTCGAAGAGTCTGCAGAAGACGCAAAGAAAGCGGCGAAGAAGAAGGGAAAAAAGATGCGCGAAAAGAAGAAGAAAGCAAACAACTAATACAAGGCATATGAAAAAGTATCTAGTATTTTTTCTGTCCCTTGGCTTTTTTACTTTATCACTTTCTGCTCAAGACGAACCGGCCTCGCCTTTCGAGGGTAAAGACATCTTTGGTTCGCTTCGCGCAAGACACTTAGGGCCCGCCTCCACGAGCGGTCGGGTTTCTAGTCTTTGCGCTGTAGAAAATGATCCAACAACGATTTTTGTTGGGGCCGCAGGGGGCGGTGTATGGAAATCTGTTTCCGCAGGATCGTACTTTGATCCGATATTCGACAAGCACACACAGAGCATTGGAAAAGTCATGGTAGACCCCAACGACCCAAAAGTCGTTTGGGTGGGTACAGGCGAACCTTGGGTTCGTAATAGCGTTTCGGTTGGTACCGGAATATACAAGTCTACCAACGGTGGCAACACTTGGAAAAACATGGGGCTTGAAGACTCTGAACGAATAAGCAATATGGTTATTGACCCAAGCAACTCGAGCACCGTATACGTAGCGGTTCAGGGACATCTTTGGGATGCAAATGAAGAACGCGGAGTTTATAAAACTACCGATGGTGGAGATAATTGGGAACGCGTGTTCTTTATAGATGAAAACACTGGCGCAGCCGACATTGCCATGGATCCCGAGAACCCTAAGGTTCTATATGCATCCATGTGGGACCATCGACGCGAGCCTTGGAATTTTGATTCTGGTTACGGCGGGAATAGCGGACTTTACAAAAGTGTAAATGCTGGGGCTAGTTGGAAAAAAATTCACAATGGATTTCCTGATGAAATGCTGGGCAGAATTGCCATTGGCGTTGCTCCTTCAAACGGAAATAGGATTTATGCGAGCATAGAAGTTAAAGACAAAGAAAAGAAAGGGCTTTATCGTTCTGACGATGCGGGAGCAAGCTGGAAGATGGTGAGCGACGAGTTTAACACTGCAGTTAGACCATTCTACTTTTCGCGAATTGTCGTAGACCCTAAAGATGAAGATGTCGTTTACAAATGTGGCTTGAACCTGGTAGTGAGTAAAGATGGGGGTAACATTTTTCGCACCATTCAAAGTGGAGTACACTCTGACATTCACGATGTATGGGTAGACCCCAACAATACTAAACATGTGCTGATAGGAACCGATGGTGGCGTTTACGAATCGTACGACGGCGCGAAGAGTTTCAAGATGTTTATGAACCTTCCCATTTCTCAATTCTACCGCATTAGTATTGACAACGCCGAACCATTTAATGTTTACGGTGGCTTGCAGGATAACGGATCTTGGTTTGCGCCAAGTAAAAAAGCCGGGGGAATAACAAATGCAGATTGGACTGCAACGTTTGGTGGTGATGGTTTTTATTCTTTTCGCCACCCGAGTGATGAGGATATTGTTTACTGCGAGTATCAAGGCGGCAACATTGTGCGCTACAACAAGAAAACCAAAGTAAGTAAGGACATAAAGCCTGCACCAACAGACAAGAACGAAAAGTATCGTTTCAATTGGAACAGCCCGATTCACCTAAGCGGGAGTAACAAGGAGCGCATGTATTTCGGTTCGCAGTATTTGTTTAAAACCGAAGATCGTGGAGAAAGCTGGTCAATCATTAGTCCAGACTTAACCACGAATGATGCAAGTAAATTGGAACAAAGTAAATCGGGAGGGCTATCAATTGACAACTCTACTGCGGAAAACCATTGCACTATTTACACAATTGCCGAATCACCAAAAGACCCAAACACCATTTGGGTTGGAACGGATGACGGCAACTTACAAGTAAGCAGCAATGGTGGAGGCACTTGGAAAAATGTCGTCGCAAACATAGAAGGATTGCCTGCCAACACTTGGGTTACAGATATTGAAGCAAGTCGATATGACCGATCGCGCGCTTATGTAAGCTTCGATGGACATCGCACGGGAGACAAGGCCACCTACATTTATCGCACTGACGATATGGGTGCAACCTGGACATCGCTTGCTAGCGAAGACATAGAAGGATATGCCTTAAGCGTGATAGAAGATCTAGAATCTGAGAACTTACTCTTTTTGGGAACCGAGTTTGGTTTGTACGTTAGTGTTGACGCCGGTAAGATGTGGTCTCGTTTCACGAACAATATGCCCAAAGTTGGGGTACGCGAAATGGTGATGCATCCAAAAGAAAACACTTTGGTGATGGCGACACACGGTCGTGGTGCTATTTTAATTGATGACATTTCGCCGCTGAGACAAATGCAAGAAGAAATTCTTGATGAAACCTTGGTCTTTTTTGACACCAAGAAAAACGTCTTGCAAGATCCGAGTGAAGGCGGAGGTTGGTTTGGTGGCGCTGGAAACTATGTGGCCGGAAACCCCAACAACAATGCACGAATAGTTTATTACATGAAAAAGCGACACACCTTCGGGAAAATGTTTGTAGAGGTGTACAACGCTCAGGATAGTTTAATTAAAGTGTTGCCGGCGGGCAAACGTGCTGGAATAAACATCGTGGAGATGCCGACCAACTTGGAAAAGCCAAAGTCGGCACCAACCAATAATAGAATGGCACTCTTCGGGACTTTGTTTGGTCCGAACATAGAAACCGGAACCTACAAAGCCAAGGTCGTTAAGGGCAAAGAGGTTTACGAAACAACGTTTACGCTCAATTATGATCCTGATTCACCCTACCCTGTTTCGGAAAGAAAACAGCAGCGCGAGTACACTATGAAGCTTTATGATATGAGTCAGAAGCTCGGTCACTTTTACAATGCGATGGATGAAATTCAGGAAAGCGCAAAGAAGGTTGAGAACGAAGCGCTAGAAGAGACTCTTTCCGCCTTGACTGAAAAAGCAGAAGCCTTCAACAATTCTATTGTTGCAATGGGCGGAGATTTCTACGTAGACGAAGAAGAAAAGATTCGCGAGAAGGTTGCGGACTTATATAGACGTGTGAGCGGTTATCCAGGAAAGCCATCGGCAACACAGATGGCAAATACGGACGCGCTGGTTAAAGATGTAGCTGAAGTCGAAAGCGAATTCAACTCATTTATTGAAAGCGATTTACTTGCAGTTAACGAGGCATTAGCAGAAGCTGAGCTGAGTCAAATAAAGTTTACTTCTTTCGATGATTACCTAGACGACAAGGTTGCGGGAAAGCGCGGTGGAGGAAAGCAGTTGTACAACAAGTACATTAAAACCTACAGCCTGGGAATGCCCTGGTACACTGGCTTCTTACGCTAATTCCATAGAGAGAATTAAAAAAGCCCCGACCAAATGGTCGGGGCTTTTTTAATTAGTTACCGCCTGAATTGGAGCGGTTCTTAAATTCTTCAAATCGATTTGCAGCCCCTTCTTCAGATGGCCAGTAATTATTACTGGTATCAACATCGGCACTTTCCAAATCTTTGTCCAAAGTAATTTTGGTGATCTCCTTTTCACGAACAAAAACTTTCGTCGCTTTAGTCGAAGTTCCCATTCTCCAAATCTCCGCAGGAATACGCACATCTTCGGTCGTTCCATCGGCGTAATCGAAAGTCAAGAAGATTGGCATTACCAGTCCACCAACATTTTCAAAGCTTAGCTCGTAGAAGTTATTAGCCCCGCGAGCAAGCAGCTCTTTATCTCGTTCTCCAATGCTTGACAAAAACTCTTCGCGTCTTTCACTTACCAAACCGCGCAAATCAAATTTCTCTGCCGGTGAACCTGTACTTGGTTTAAGTGTCTTGGCAGCAGAAGCATCGGTTGGTGCTTCATAATTAAGCGTGTATTTCTTTACATCAGTAATCGCTAAGTCAACGTGCTCATTGGTATAGAACCAACCGCGCCAGAACCAATCCAAATCAAATGCCGAGGCATCTTCCATCGTTCTAAAAAAGTCTGCCGGCGAAGGGTGCTTAAACATCCAACGGTTTGCATACTCTTTAAAAGCGTGGTCAAAAAGCTCTGGACCCATGACTGATTTACGCAAAATATTTAATGCCGTAGCTGGCTTTCCATAAGCGTTTGAGCCAAACTGCCAGATAGATTCCGAGTTAGTCATTATCGGGCTGATGCGATCTTTATCACCTTTCATGTAATCGACAATGTTTGCAGCTGGTCCACGACGCGAAGCGTATCCTGGCTCAAACTCTTGCTCGGTTAAGTATTGTAAAAAAGTATTTAAACCCTCGTCCATCCAGGTCCACTGACGTTCGTCAGAGTTTACAATCATTGGGAAGTAGTTGTGACCTATTTCGTGAATGATAACCGAGATCATTCCATTTCTAGTACGCTGAGAATAAGTACCGTCAGGTTTAGGTCTACCAAAATTGAAACAAATCATTGGGTATTCCATTCCTATACGTGCGGCGTGAACCGATATCGCTTTCGGATAAGGATATGGGAACGTGTGCTTAGAGTATACCTCAAGCGTTTTGGCAACCGCCAAAGTTGAATACTCTTCCCACAAAGGGTTTCCCTCTTTCGGATAGTAAGACATCGCCATAATGGTTTTGCCTTCCTGCTCAACACCCATTGCGTCCCAGATAAATTTGCGACTAGAAGCAAAACCAAAATCGCGAACGTTCTTTGCGTTAAAGTGCCAAGTCTTCGTTTTGGTTTCTTTGCTTTTCTCAGCTTCTTCCGCTTCTTCTTGCGTGATTATTATAACTGGCTTGTCAGCAGTTCTCGCCTCTTTCAAGCGCTTGCGTTGTTCACGGCTAAGCATCTTTTCTGCGTTTAACAAATCTCCTGTTGCAGCAACAACATGGTCTTTCGGTGCAGTAATTTTTACATCAAAGTCCCCGAAAGTCAGCGCGAACTCCCCTCGCCCTAGGAATTGTTTGTTTTGCCATCCCTCCACATCACTGTAAACAGCGAGACGTGGATAGAACTGAGCGATAGTATATAAGTAGTTGTCGTCCTCTTCGAAATACTCGTAGCCCGAACGACCGCCAATATCCATTCGGTCATTTATGTTGTACCACCACTTCATAGAAAAAGAAGTTGATCCACCAGGAGCCAAAGGTGTTTCTAGATTGATACGCAACATTGTTTTGTTCAACGTTACCGACAAATCCTTTCCATCTACACCGGTGACACTTTCCAATTTAAAACCCCCATCGAAGTCGTGGAATAAACGCTTGTAGTTTCGAAAGCCCATTTCCGGTTCAATCTTAGAGGTTTGAATGGAGTAGGTATCAGAATCCTTCGCGCGCATATTTTGATCCATCTGAATCCAGATGTAGTTCAATGGATCTGGCGAGTTGTTGTAGTAGGTAACTTTTTGCGATCCACGAATTACTTGTGCCTCGTCATCAAGCTCAATTTCCATTTCGTAGTCGGCTTTCTGTTGCCAGTAGTCGTGACCCGGGGCACCAGCTCCGTTTCGATAAGTGTTGGGCGTTGGGAGCTCTTGCCCCAATTGCCTAAACTTGTTTTCGTTGGTTTGCGCAAATAGACCCAGCCCGAGGAGTAGAATCGTGGCGCTTACAAATATTCTCATTGTAAAATTCGGTTTGCCCAAAAATACGTTATCAGAGCATTGATTTGGCACTTTCTTATCCAATTGGTTATGGGCGTGACCCCAATTTCTGTCAAAGCCCGCATATCGCTTCTTCCGTAAACGGAAAACGATATGGCGCTTAGACAAATTGGGGTCGGGCTTTCGGCCCTCGCTCTGTGCTGCCAGAGGCAAAAAGCCCCTCCAGCTCTAAGGAGCTGAGGGCTTTTCTTGCCTCTGCCAACAGGAGCTTAAACAAAGGCCTCTATCCCTCACGCAT
>CAZZIZ010000054.1:15003-17846 GCA_964654535.1 uncultured Chitinophagales bacterium | reverse complement strand
GACGGTTGCACCGACGCAGAAACGATTAATGTCAACTTCCTAGCCCCACTAAGCGCTGTAGTTGGTGATAAGCAATGCGACGCGACGAACGAGAACTATACAATTCAGTTTACGATAAGTGGAGGTGACGGTGTCTACCAAGTTTTAGGAATAACCGGAACCTTGAACGGAGCCGATTTCGTCTCTGACCCAATTCCAAGTGGAACGGACGTAAACGCCACGATTAGCGACGGATCAAGCTGCCTTGACCTTACGCTGACCGAAACGCAAACCTGTGATTGTACAAACCCAGTTGCAGAAGCGGGTAGCGATGATTCAGTTTGTGGCACCTCATACACTTTGAACGCGGTTCCAAGTATAGGTACGGGTATATGGTCTTACTCTGGTACAGGCGGATTGAATATTCTAGACCCATCTAATCCTGCAACTTCTATTAATGCAGGTGCTCCTGGAACCTATGAATTGACTTGGACAGAGACAAATGGACTCTGCTCTGACAGCGAAGAAATAAGTATAACCTTTACCGAAGCTCTTTCGAGTTTTGATTTAAATAAAGACTGTAACGCTGATAACACCAACTATACCGTCACTTTTAACATTAGCGGAGGCGATGGAAATTATTCGGTAAACGGTTCGGTAAACGGTACTTTGAATCTTGATCAATTTGTTTCAGATCCAATTCCGACTGGTGATACTTTCAACTTTACGGTAAGTGACGGAACTGACTGTCCAGACCTGATCATCGAAGATGTTCATACCTGTGATTGTGTTGCACCAGAAGCGTTTGCCGGTAATGACGATTCAATTTGTGATTTCACTTATACTTTGGCCGCAGTACCAAGTGTTGGTACAGGCTACTGGTCTTATAATGGAACGGACGAAGTAGTCTTTGCAAATATCGACGATCCGAATACCACTGTAACGGTAGACTTTCCAGGCTTCTACGATTTCTTCTGGAACGAAACCAACGACGGTTGTACCGATGTCGATTTAGTGAATGTTTCTTTTGTTGAGCCTATTAATGCACAGAACATCACACACGAATGTTTACCTGACGGATCAGGATATACTGTAAGCTTCGAGGTCAATGGCTCCGATGGTAACTATGTGATTTCTCATAATGGAACCTGGAACGGTGCCGTTTATACTACCGATCCAATGCCCACAGGATCGACTTATTCCATTGCAATAATTGACAATACGCAATGCGCTGATCTTACGATTTCTGATACACATTCTTGTGATTGCGTAGCGCCAACGGCAGATGCCGGTAGTGATAATGAAGTCTGCGAATATTCATATGAATTGCAAGCTGTCGCTTCTGTCGGCACTGGCGAATGGACTTTTGACGGTCCTGGTGCTTCAACCTTTGCAGACCCTACAAACGCTCAAACTACGGTAACAGTCGATTTCCCTGGTACTTATACTTTCACTTGGACTGAATCCAATCAAGGCTGCGAAGACAATGACGCGGTAGAAATAATCTTTAACCAACCAATAGTCGTTGGCGATCTATTGGCTGAATGTAACGACGATGCCACTGCTTACACCATTAGTTTCACGATCAATGGTGGAGACGGCAACTATGAAATTACCGGTATCACAGGTGCTTGGCAGGGAATGTATTTCATCTCTGACCCTATCGACGTTAATGAGACTTACGCCTTCAGCGTGAATGATGAAACAACTTGTACGCCAGCAGATGTAGACGGAAGTTTCGTCTGCGATTGTGTAACACCAAGTCCAAACGCTGGTCAGGACGATATTGTTTGCGATCTCAATTATAATTTACAGGCAACACCTAGTTTGGGCGACGGGACTTGGACCGCCGACGGACCCTCAACCGTAATCTTTGATAATCCTGAAAGCTCAACGGCAATAGCTACCCTAGATTTACCAGGCCAATATACTTTTACTTGGACCGAAAATAACAATGGTTGTATCGCTGCAGACGATGTAGTGATCAGTCTTGATCAACCGATTACAGTTAGTAATGTTGTTTCGGAATGTAATACAGCCGAAACAGCGTATACCGTAAGCTTCGAAATTGACGGAGGCGATGGTAACTACGATATCAACGGTTCAGTAAACGGATCTTGGCAGGGAAGTGTTTTCACCACAGAAGAGATTTTGAGTGGCGAAACCTATACTTACGAAATTACCGATGGCAGCGATTGCCCTCCAGTAAGTGATAGTGTACTAGCTGAATGCGATTGTACATTGCCAGTTGCTAATGCAGGTAATGCAGATCAAGTATGTAGTCTAGACTACCAGTTAAGCGCTCAGCCTAGTGCTGGTGTAGGTGCTTGGACAGCCGACGGCCCTGGTAACGCGACATTTAATGATGATACAGCTCCAGATGCTAGCGTTGCAGTTTCCCAAGCGGGAACGTATACGTTCACTTGGACTGAAGATAATTTAGGATGTATTGACAACGATGATGTTGTTGTAGATTTCTATGACGAATTGAACATCGATGCCCTAACAGAGACTTGCGAAATCGATGGAGAATACTACATTGTGAGCTTCGACTTAGTGGGCGGCAATGACCAGTATTCGGTAAGCGGTGCGGGAACACTCACTGGCTTTAATTTTGTCAGTGATCCAATTTTGTCAGGTAATGCTTATAGTTTTGAAATTTCAGACAATGGCCCTTGCGGATCAGCTACAGTTGAAGGCAGTTTCACTTGTCCAATTGTAATCGATAACTGCACGCTAGAAGCAGGTAGCCTTTCCGATAATCTTATAACGAACTGTGAAAATGTTGCAGTAACACTTGATATTCCGCAAGATGCGTCGACATTAGCAGCCGATGAATTTGGCTTATTCTATTTACTAGAAAA
>CAZZIZ010000054.1:0-14903 GCA_964654535.1 uncultured Chitinophagales bacterium | reverse complement strand
TCAATACCAGCCAATGGAAATTGGACCGGAACCGGAGCGGGTAGTTTCACCTTCGCAGATCCGACCAATATAAATTCAGAGGTCTCCGTAACCGAACATGGTACGTATAATTTCCTTTGGGTGTCCAATGGATATCCATGCGAATTCACTGAAGAGGTCGAAATCACTTTCTACGATTCTCCGGAACTAGTTAATGTAAGTACGGTCTGTGATAATACTGGTTCGAGTTATGTACTTACTGTCGAGCTTACCGGCGGAGATCAGGATTCTTATGAAACCTACGGTTTAATCGCAGGTACCTGGGACGGCCCAGTGTTTACTTCAAGCGATATTCCGAGTGGAGACGATTATAGCATCGTATTCCAAGATGTGAATGCTTGTAACGAAGTAGAAGTAAGTGGAACCCTCAATTGCGATTGTCAAACCAACGCTGGTACATTAGATGCTGCACCGCAGACACTATGCGAAGCGCAAAGTTTTGGTGCAACAGTAATAGTGGACGGTACGCTAGACGGAGACGACAACGCCATTTACTACCTGCACGATGGCAGCGATTTGCTTTCTAGTAATATCATCGACCAAAACGATAATGGAAACTTTGACTTCACAAGTAACGGGCTTTCTTACGAAACCAGCTACTACATCACTTACGTTGTAGGAAATGCCGATGGAGCAGACATAGACTTTACCGATGATTGCACATCATTTAGTCAAACGCAAGAATTCGTATTTAACGAAACACCAGTTATCGACGCTGGTGACGAGCAAACCGTTTGTAGCTTAAACACCATATTAGATGGAAGTTTGAGCACTGGGCTTGGTTCTTGGTCGGCAAGTGGTCCAGGAACAGTAGTGTTCAACGATAACAACAATCCGCAAACTTTATTAGAAGTAAGTCAAGGTGGACAGTACACGCTAACTTGGACCGTAGAAAACGGCGAGTGCCAAGCCGCAGATACCGTATTGATAAACTTCCAAGAAGGCTTCTCTGCATCATTGGACGAATCAATTTGTAATGCCGACAATTCATTTTACTTTGTAAGTATTGTAATCATTGGAGTCGACGACGCCGATCTTGTAAATACCGGAACAACAATGGGTACGGTCAGCAATGGCATTTTCACAACAGACCCAATACCTACTGGAGATCCGTACAATGTCGAATTAAGCAGCGCGCTCGCCGATTGCGATCCGCTTTTATTCGAAGGCCAGTTTAGTTGCGATTGTGAAACGCAAGTAGGAGATATGAGCGACATAGCCTTGCATCTTTGCAACGGCGAAAACGCAGTAGTACAATTTACCGCAGACCAAACTGCCGATGCCGACGACCTTGCCTTTTATGTATTACATGACGGTGGCCCATTCTTCATTGGAAACATTCTTGATCAAAACCAAACTGGAGAATTTGAATTCGATAGTGCTTACACTGAGGATGAGTCATATTTCATTGCCTATGTTTTGGGTAATCCAAGCAACGGTTTTGTTGACCTAGACGATGACTGCACGGCAATCTCAAGTGGTCAGCCAGTAATATGGCACAGCGTTCCTGAAGTAAGTGTAGCAGCAGATGGGCTAATTAATTGTGAGCAAGAAATAGTGGAACTCGCGGCTTCTACCAACAGTCACTTTGGTAAGTTTTATTGGGAAGGACCAGGTATTAATCCTGCTAACGCAAACGATCAAAATCCAAACGTCGATATCCCGGGCGACTATTACGTATCAGTGGTAGATACCTTGACTTATTGTATTTCTGAGGAAGCGCATTTGTCAATCGACTTAGTTGTCGACGATGAGTTAACCGCTACCGTAGATGTCAACGAACCACTTTGCCCTGGCGACAATACTGGTTCAATAGCCTTACTTGAAGTAATGGACAATGCACAGTACAGTATTACACTAAATGGTGTGCCGGTGAGCGAAGAAAACGATTGGTCCAACTTGGCCGCCGACGAGTACCTGCTAAGTATAGTAGATATTCAAGGCTGCGATTGGGATACTCTAATTGTAATACCAGATCCTGCTCCAATCAATATCGACCTCGGTCCAGATATTACGATCGAGCCAGGCGAAAGTGTTCAGCTCGAAATCGATGCAGATTTCGTTATTGAATCGGCAACTTGGGACAACGCTCCATTTATCAGTTGCTTAGATTGCGAAATGCCAGTTGTAAACCCTGATCAAACCACAACTTATACCGTCAATGCACTAAACGATTTTGGTTGTCACGATGACGATAGCATTACAATATTTGTAGAACATCCGAATCAAACAATTCAAGTGCCGACCGCTTTCTCTCCAAACGGCGACGGTCTCAACGATGTGGTAACCGTACTCGCGGTAGACGGTGGCGACCATACCGTGCTTAATTTCCGCATCTTCAACCGCTGGGGTGAAAAGGTATTTGAAAACTACGACTTCCCACCAAATGATCACGCAGAAGGCTGGGACGGAATGATAAAAGGCGAAGAAGCCGAGCTATCAGTCTACGCCTACTTCACAGAAGTGCTCCTAGAAAACGGCCGCACAAAAACCGTCAAGGGTAACATCACCCTAATCCGATAAATTTTATTGATTGCTTTTTGGGCGTGTCCCTTCTGTCAAGCTCGCATCGCTTCTTCCGCGAAGCGGAAAGCAATGCAACCTTGCCAAGGGTCGGGCTATCCAGTACTCCGCATTCGCTCCGGTACTTTTTAGTGTCAACAACACATTTGCTTCTAGCACTACGTGCTAAGCAAAAGTAGTTGCCACAACAAAAAGTACTGCTTCCTCTGGTCGCATACTTCCTATCCCTCACGCGTCACTATTCATAAACTTGGGGCAAGAACAAATCGAAAAACAAGCTAATAAGTGTTATTCAACCTTAGATAAAATAGTTGCTGTAACAAATAGCCCGCCTCATTTCTTGATCAACGTAAAAATGAAAAACCAGATTGAAAAAATATTTTGATGCTACCGTTTTTTAGTTCACCTTAGCGTCTGAAATGAAAAACATAGTGGTCATTTTTAGTATTCTAGTGGTCGTGATTAACCAAATCACTTGATAGGAGTATAGTATGACTTGAACGATATTGAAAGCCATTCTTCTCCAAGAATGGTTTTTTTTATTGCCCATTTGTAAAAGCAATTCAATGAGCCTAAATAAATATAGTAAACACGTAACGCAAGATCCATCGCAACCCGCAGCGCAGGCTATGTTACATGCTATCGGACTCACCAAAGCCGATCTGGAAAAGCCGCAAGTAGGTGTAGTCAGTACAGGTTGGGAAGGTAATCCTTGCAACATGCATCTCAATGATTTGGCTTACCAAATCAAAAAAGACATAAGTCAAAAAGAACTAGTAGGCCTCGTTTTTCATACCATTGGTGTTAGCGACGGCATCTCTATGGGAACATCAGGCATGCGTCATTCACTTCCTTCTCGAGATATCATTGCTGACTCAATAGAAACCGTGGCCTCTGCTCAGTGGTACGATGCGCTCGTAGCAGTTGTTGGCTGCGACAAAAATATGCCCGGAGCACTTATGGCCCTCGGCCGCTTAAACCGCCCAGGAATAATGTTCTATGGCGGAACCATCGCTCCCGGTTGTGTTGGAGATAAAAAATTGGATATAGTTTCTGCCTTCGAAGCACTAGGCCAAAAAGTGGCTGGCGAGATTGATGAAGCCATGTTTCAAGACATAGTAGCCCACGCCTGTCCTGGTCCGGGAGCTTGTGGCGGTATGTACACGGCAAACACTATGGCCTCAGCCATAGAAGCTATGGGTATGTGTTTACCTTATAATGCCAGCAATCCCGCACAAAGCCCAAACAAGGCGCAAGAATATCAAGCAACTTCTGCAGCCATTGAAAACCTCCTGCAAAAAGACATTAAGCCGAGAGACATTGTTACCAAAGCATCTCTAGAAAATGCCATTAGGCTCATTACCGTTTTAGGCGGCTCGACCAATGCGGTGCTTCACCTTATCGCCATTGCAAAAGCATTTGATCTGTCATTAAGTCTTGCAGACTTTCAGCGCATCAGCGATGAAACACCTTTCCTCGCAGATTTAAAACCTAGCGGTCAGTACGTTATGCAAGACTTACACGACGTAGGAGGCATTCCAGGCGTTATGAAAATGATGCTCGAAAACAATTTGCTCAATGGTGATTGTCTCACCGTTACTGGTAAAACCATAGCCGAGAATTTGGCCGATCTGCCAAACTTGAAAGAAGGACAAGACGTTATCAAAGGAGTGAAAGAACCAGTTAAAGAAAGTGGTCATCTCCAAATGCTTTTTGGAAATATAGCCACCGAAGGTTCTGTTGCCAAGATTACTGGTAAAGAAGGACTCGTTTTTGAAGGAACGGCCCAAGTCTTTAACTCAGAGATCGAAGCCAATGCTGCCATTAGTAATAATGAGATAAAAGAAGGCGCAGTTATCGTTATTCGATACAGCGGACCGAAAGGAGCACCCGGAATGCCCGAAATGCTCAAACCCACTTCTCTTATTATGGGAGCGGGTTTAGGAGATAAGGTTGCCCTCATTACCGATGGACGTTTTTCAGGCGGCACACACGGATTTGTAGTTGGGCACGTTTGCCCAGAAGCATACCAAGGCGGAGTTATAGCACTAATCGAAAATGGTGACCCGATAAAAATTGACGCCAAGGAAAATCGCTTGGACTTACAAATAAGCGAAGCCGAATTAGCAAATAGAAAAAATAAATGGAAGCAGCCAAACGATAAAGTGACTGGTTCTCTCAAAAAGTATAGGCGATTTGTTTCTAGTGCCAGCGAAGGCTGTGTTACTGATGACTTTTAATAATTAGCAATGACAGGAAATACAAAAAGCGCTAAAGAATCAAGCAAGACTCAAGTTCGCGTTAGTGGGGCGGAAGCCGTATTAAAGTGTTTAGTTGAAGAAGGCGTTGAGATAATCTATGGCTACCCAGGTGGTGCCATTATGCCTATCTACGATGCCTTGTATCAATACAAAGATCAGCTGCAGCATATTCTCACCAGACACGAACAGGGTGCCATTCACGCCGCTCAAGGAATGGCACGAGTAAGCAGAAAAACCGGAGTTGCCTTTGCTACTTCTGGCCCAGGTGCTACAAACTTGTTTACTGGTCTTGGAGATGCCTTGATGGATAGTACGCCACTGGTATGCGTAACGGGACAGGTCTTTAGCCACCTGCTTGGCTCAGATGCTTTCCAAGAAATAGACGTGATCGGTTGTACGACTTCCATTACCAAATGGAATTACCAAATCACCGACGCGAAAGAAATACCTGCGATTTTTGCTAAGGCATTTTATGTAGCCAATACCGGTCGACCAGGTCCAGTTTTAATAGACATAACCAAAGACGCTCAATTAGAAGAATTTGATTTTAGCTACGCCAAAAATCCAGTCATTCGAAGTTATGTCCCTAAGCCGGTAATAAAACAAGAAGCAATTGAGGAAGCAGCTAAGCTTATCAATGCTGCCAAACAGCCCTATATATTGGCAGGTCACGGTATTCATATTTCTAAGGGACAAGAAGTATTTAAAAAGTTTGTAGAAAAAACAGGTATTCCGGTTGGCAGTACAATTCACGGGCTTTCAGCTTTAAGCAACGATCATCCGAATTTTATGGGCATGCTCGGGATGCACGGAAACTACGGCCCAAACATAATGACCAACCAATGCGATGTACTCATCGCAATTGGTATGCGCTTCGATGACAGAGTTACGGGTCGACTAGACGCTTATGCGAAGCAAGCCAAAGTCATTCATATCGAAATCGATTCATCTGAAATTGATAAAAACGTTAAGGCCGACGTGCCAGTCCTTGCAGATGCAAAAGACGCAATGGAAGCCTTGTTGCCTTTAATAGATAAAAAGGAATACCCTGAGTGGATTGCTAAGTTCCACGAATGTGATAAACAGGAAAGAGAAAAGGTTATCGATAATGACATTGCGAAAGACAATGACAGACCATTGAAAATGGCGCGTGTCATTCGCGAAATATCTGAACAGACCGAAGGAAAAGCAATCGTCGCTACCGATGTTGGGCAGCACCAAATGTATGCCGCGCGCTACTACGAGTATTTGGGAGATGACCAATGGGTTTCTTCTGGGGGAGCAGGAACTATGGGCTACGGACTGCCCGCCGCTATCGGTGCTAAAATGGCGCATCCAAAAAGAACCGTATTGGCTTTTGTCGGTGACGGTGGTTTTCAAATGACTTTGCAAGAACTAGGCGTTTGTACCCAGTGGGATGTGCAAGTTAAAATAGTACTTCTCGACAATAACTACTTAGGAATGGTGCGCCAGTGGCAGCAGCTCTTTTTTGATAAACGCTATTCGGCTGTAACGCTGGAGAACCCTGACTTTTTGAAAATAGCAGAAGGCTTTGGCGTACACGGCAGACAAGTAACCGAAGGAAAGGATTTGGCTGGAGCCATAAAAGAAATGCTCGATTACGATGGCGCCTACTTACTCCATGTTATGGTTGAAAAGGAAGACAACGTGTTCCCAATGATTGCCAGTGGTAAGGCGGTTGATGAAATAATACTTGAACCAGAGAACAAAAAGTCATGAGCGATAAAATACAGGAATACACCTTAACTGTTTTTACAGAAAACGAAACTGGGCTAATGGCGAGAATCGTTAACAACATTACCCGACGCCATATCAATATCGAATCGATTTCGGCTTCGCCTTCTTCTATGAAGGACATTCATAGATTTACGATAGTGGTGGAGTTGACCGAAGAGCGTGTTAGAAAATTAGTAGCGCAAATAGACAAACAGGTAGACGTTTTAAAGGCGTTTTATTATACCAATGAAGAAATTGTTTATCAAGAAGTTGCGCTTTATAAAGTGCCTATTGCCCTGTTTACCGATAACAATGCTGAAATGCAAGCTCTGGTGCGTGAACATAATGCTCGAATTTTAACCATTGAGCAAGCCTATGTTGTTATTGAGAAGACGGGACATCCAGACGAATTAACGAAATTGTTTGAAGCGCTTAAAAAGCGTGGTATATACGAATTTGCAAGAAGCGGTAGAGTGGCCATTGTCAAACCTATGGAAAGACTAAACGCTTATTTAAAAGAAATAGAAACATTAATCAGTCAATCAAATCAAAATTAAAATGGCCATATTAAACTTTGGAGGCGTCGACGAGAATGTCGTAACGCGCGAGGAATTCCCACTCGATAAGGCAAGGGAAGTATTAAAAGATGAAACAATAGCCATTATTGGTTATGGTGTGCAAGGCCCAGGCCAAGCGCTAAACCTTAAAGACAATGGATTCAATGTAATTGTAGGACAAAGAAGTCCATCAAAGTCTTATGACAAAGCGGTTGCTGACGGTTTTGTGCCTGGTGAAACTTTGTTCTCTATAGAAGAAGCAGCTGAAAAAGGAACCATCATTCAGTACTTGTTGTCTGATGCAGCGCAGATCGCGGTATGGCCGACTTTGAAGCCTTACTTAACGAAAGGAAAAGCGCTATACTTTTCTCACGGCTTTGGTATTACCTACAAAGAGCGCACGGGAATTATTCCTCCAGACGATGTAGACGTTATACTCGCTGCACCAAAAGGTTCAGGAACGAGCTTGCGTAGATTGTTCTTAGCGGGCAAAGGTTTGAATTCAAGTTTCGCGATTCATCAAGATGCTACTGGTAATGCAAAAGAGCGTATTGTTGCGCTGGGCATTGGTATTGGTTCTGGTTACCTGTTTGAAACAACATTCAAAAGAGAAGTGTACTCCGATTTAACTGGAGAACGTGGAACGCTTATGGGTGCGATTCAAGGGCTATTTGCCGCACAGTATGATTTGTTGCGCGCTAAGGGGCACTCTCCGTCTGAAGCGTTTAATGAAACTGTGGAGGAGGCAACAGAATCGTTGTATCCCTTGGTAGCGGAAAACGGAATGGATTGGATGTATGCCAATTGTTCTACTACTGCTCAACGTGGTGCACTAGATTGGTGGAAGAAATTCCGCGATGCTGTAAAACCTGTTTTCGCTGAGTTGTACGACGAAGTAGAGGCTGGTAGAGAAGCGCAACAAAGTATTGATAGCAATAGTAAAGAAGACTATCGCGAAAAGCTGGAAGTAGAGTTGGCAGAGCTGCGTGAATCGGAAATGTGGCAAGCCGGTAGAACTGTTAGAAGCTTGCGTCCGAAGAACGATTAGTACAGAGAATTAAAAATAGCCCCGCCAAGAATCGAACTTGGATCTTAGGTTCCGGAAACCTACATACTATCCATTGTACTACGGGGCCGCAGAATATCAAAGGTAGAAAATTCATTTACCATCTAATAAGGGTTCGTGTTGGCGCTAGAAGGCACCTTTGTGACGCTAGCAATTGAATATTCGCGTGAGGGATAGAGGGGTTTGTGGAGCTCCTGTTGTGGGGTTCAAGAAATGAGCTTACCACCTTAGTGGTAGATGCGATTTTTGAACAACACAGAACAGAGCGACCCCCGAAAGCCCGACCCCGAGTGCAGCGTGGGCTTGGACGAAGTCCAATTAGCATTGGCCGACGAGCGGGGCACGCCCAAATAATCGTCAACAAATTGCTTGTGCTGATAGAATATCTTGAGCTCGGTATTCGCCCTCATTTTTCTACTTTAGCGCAAAATTTTTTTGATGCCAGAAGCAAAGAAGCCGAGCGCTTCCAAAACCATAATGACCGAGTTGGTGCTCCCAAACGATGCCAACGTATTGATGAACCTACGTGGAGGAAAAATTCTGCATTGGATGGATATTGCTTCCGCGATTTCCGCAGGACGGCATTCGGAAAAGGTGATGGTCACGGTTTCGGTGGATCACGTAGCATTTATCAACCCCATAAAAGTTGGTGATGTTGTAACCATTAATGCTAAAGTGACGCGTGCGTTTAATACTTCGATTGAAACGTATATAGAAGTCTGGGCCGAAAACTTGCCGACCCAAAATAAATACAAGTGCAACGATGCCTACTATACTTTTGTGGCCCTAGATAGTAATGGTCGACCGACGAGTGTGCCTCCAGTAGAGCCTGAAACGAAGGACGAGCAAGAGCGCTATGATGGAGCTTTACGTCGTCGTCAGTTAAGATTAATACTTGCAGGTAGAATGAAACCAGACGAAGCTACAGAAATAAAAAGTCTTTTTGAATAAGCTCCTTAATCCAACAACTCCTTCGCGTAAGCGATAAGATCTTTTCTATTAACCGGTACAACACCTACTTCACTGCAAACCTGTTCTGCTGCTATGTTTGCGAGCTCAGCTATAGGGTTCATTGGAATGTTCAAAGCTACGCCGATACAAATAACCGCTGCTACAGTATCGCCCGCGCCGGAAACGTCGTAGACTTTTTTAGATAGGGAAGGGGATAGTTCTCCCTTGCTGTTGCTATAGACATAAATGCCTTGGCTGCCTAAGGTTAAGACTGTGGTGTGGTTGTTTAGTGCCTTGGTGATTTTTTTGCAAGCTGCTTTTACTTCGTCTAAGTTTTCGGAATCAATTTTTATACCCAGACCTTTCTCTGCTTCTTTTAAGTTGGGTTTGAAAACAGTGCAGCCAACGTACTCAAAGAAGTTGCTAAACTTCGGATCGACTACGGTGGGTATGTCTTTGTTGACTGCGTGCTGCAAAACTTTATTGATGGTTTTCTTGCAGAGCACTCCTTTGTTGTAATCTTGAAAGACAATTACATCGGGTAACTCACGATCTATTACTGAAAACAGTAGGTCGGTAAAGTAAGTTTCGTTGGCGTGCTTTAGTGGTGCCTTGTCTTCTTCGTCATAACGCAGCAGTTGTTGCTTGCGACTAAAAAGTCTTGTTTTAACGGTCGTGCGTCTCGTCTTTTCGCGAAGTATTCCTTTTGTTGCCAGATCGTTCTCTTTCATTAGAGCGATAAAGTCATCGCCGCCTTGATCCTCACCTATATAAGAGTAGAGCAAAACTTCGGCACCTAAGGCTTTTAAATTTAAAGCCACATTGGCTGCTCCGCCTAGCTTATTGTAACGTTCGCGTACATCAACAATGGGTAGCGGGGCTTCTGGAGAAATACGAGTCACGTCTCCTTCGATATAATGATCAAGCATTACATCTCCGATTACAATGACCTTCTTCTTGGAAAAGGCGTGAAATATTTCGTCTATTTCACTCAATGCTAAGCAAGTTTTTCCAGCGCGCCCTTTATGCGCTTCATCGCTTCGCTAAGTACTTCTTCGGAAGAGGCATAAGAAATACGGAAGCAATCGGGATCGCCAAAAGCGCTGCCGGGAACTACTGACACGTGCCCTTCGTTGAGAATATACATGCAGAGATCTTTTACGTTCTCCATCTTTTTGCCTTCGAAGGATTTCCCAAGGTAGGCGGTCACATCTGGGAAGAAGTAAAAAGCTCCTTGAGGGTCGTTTACTTTCAAGCCAGGAATTTCCAAGAGCAGTTTGCGCACCAATTGTTTACGCTTTAGAAAAGCGTCTTTCATTTTATGTGTCGGAGCCATATCGCCCGTCAATGCTTCTATGACCGCGCGTTGACTTATAGAACTAGTCCCAGAAGTAAACTGTCCTTGCATTTTAGAGCAAGCTTTCGCAACATGTGGTGGAGCACCCATGTAACCAACTCTCCAGCCAGTCATAGCAAAACCTTTGGAAACGCCGTTTACGGTTATGACTTGGTCTTTTACGTTGGCAAACTGACCGATACTCGCGTGTTGTCCAGTGAAGTTAATCCACTCGTATATCTCGTCGGCAATAATGTAAATGTGCGGATGTTTAGCCAAGACATTGGCTAGAGCTTCGAGTTCTTCTTTGGTGTAAACCGTTCCAGTCGGATTACAGGGCGAAGAGAAAAGGAATGCTCTAGTTTTTGGTCCGATGGCAGCTTCGAGAGCCTCGGGTGTAATTTTAAAGTCGTTATCGATACCACTTGGTACTTCTTTGACAACACCTTCTGCTAATCGAACTTGAGCTGCGTAGCTAACCCAGTAGGGTATAGGCAGAATAACCTCATCGCCCGGATTCACTAGGGACAACATTAAATTCGCTAGCGTTTGTTTCGCACCAGTGGAAACCACAATTTGAGAAGCAGGGTAGTCGAGATTGTTATCTCTTTTGAATTTTGCGGAGATTGCTTCGCGCAAATCCATATAACCAGGTACGGGCATATACTTCGTGTAACCTTCATCTATGCCGCGCTTAGCAGCATTTCCAATATGTTCTGGAGTTCCGAAGTCTGGTTCGCCTAGACTTAGGCTTATTACGTCAACACCTTTGCCCGAAAGTTCGCGGCTCAGTTGAGCCATCTTAATTGTGGCCGATTCTTGTAGGTTATTTATTCGATCTGATAATGGTCCTTGCACAGTATATTTTTACGCCACAAATGTACGTCCTGTGCCTGATATATGATGGCTTTATTTTAGCCTTGAACCGCTGCCTAGCGCTTTATCAACTTTCTTGTCCACTCAAATCCACCCATATCAATTTGAAGGAGGAATATGCCATCGCCGTATTCGGATAGCACTTCTCCCAATTCAAATTTTTGCTCGCCCGTTCCCAGATCACCTTGGAAAACTTGAGCGATTTGCTTACCACTCAAGTCATAGACCAGAATGTTCACATTTTGCTTGGGTTCAGCTAGTGTAAACTGCAACGAAGACTTGGTTTCAAAAGGATTCGGCATTACCTGCGGTTGAACATCGAAAGCAATGGTCTCGAGTCCGCTAAGTAAAATCGTTACTGGCTCGCTAAAAGTTTCGCAATGTCCGTCAAGAATAGAAGCAGCGGTGTATTCACCACTTTCAACTGCAGTTATTGCCTCAACGTCTTCGGCGATTAATACGCCATCTAAATACCAGTCATAACTCTGTGCACCGAAAGAGATGGCTTCCAATTCGGCTCCGTCGACCACAATAGAAGGTTCAGGAGCGTCAGCTAAAACGGTAATGGTTCGCTCCGTCATATTTTCAGGCAAACAACAGTTGAATACTATTTTGTGTGAGCCAACACCTGCGATAGCTGGGTGAAACATATCGCTTACGACACCTGCCCCAACAGCGCCATCGGCACCATCCATTGTTAATTCAATGGGCGCATCGCTTAAGCAAATCGTCTCAGGAATATCTTCACGCGCTTGGTAATTGCCCTGCGGGTTTTCACCAAGGGTAAATTGTAGAATGCTAATGAACATTTCATCGTCAGTCGTGAGCCCAAAGGTTACTGGCTGACTAGTATTGTTTTCGTAACGTGCTTCATGAATGAAACCCGTGGTTGGAGGCATCTCTAAGAAGTTGTCGAAGAACAAAACCGGCGGATGTTCGTAGTCGTAAAAATTTTGAAAAATTGTGTAATCAGAATTGAACCATCCGTCAAAGACGTGTGCGCCTCTACTTCCATCTGGGTTACGTAAATAAATGTTGTAGTCCTTACCCAACCGATGCGTATGCGAACTCATCATCCACATATTCACTTGAGTGTTTGGCTCATCTAAGAATTCTTCCTCAAACCATAAGTTCTCTCCTGGTGGAATGTTCAAGTCAAATATTCCCAGCGGAATTGGCGAGTCATCAAGACCAAATATCGCTAGCTCGGAAAACATTTCTGTAGTTGCAGAGCTAATGGGTTGCGTATAAACGTTTATGTAAACATCAGCGGCTAAAACCGAAGTAGTCGAGAAATTTCTTAAGTGATAGTTGAGATCGAGTACAGTGCCAGCGTTCCACTTATAGGCTGTGCCTTCTGGTAAGCGAAAATCTTGATCGTCTTGCCAGATAGAAACAAAGCTGGAGTTGCCCGAACCACCAATTGGTGAGTTAATGGCATTGCTGAACTCCAATTCACGCGTGCCATCGGCTACGTTAGGCATATTTGGGTACTTGTAAATAATGAAGTGATGGCTGAAGTCATTCATAAATACTTCGATACGGTTTACTTCTAAACCTTCTTCCAATCTTAAATCGTACAGTTTTAGAACCTCTATCTCTTGATCAGGCTCCATAAAGAATGGGCCAAACTTTAACTGAAAGCCCTCATCAGCGCTAGGTGGAGCAGGAACGGACTCGTTGCTGATTCCTCCAACCTCGTAAAACTCTTCTATTGCTTCTTCATTTAGCAAGGTCTCGACATCAGCATTGGCAGGTGCGTCGAAAGGAGCACCTAAGTAGATCCACTGACGCAACAATTCAATTTCCTTATCGGCTAGAGGCGTTCCAGTTGGAGGCATCAGGTCTCCCTCGGCATCGCTTAGCTCGCTATCGCTGTGCAAATTGTTATTGACCTTGCGATAGAGGAGGCTTCTTTCTGGGTATCCCGGGTCGACTAAATAATGTCTTAATGCGTTCGCTGAAAACTCATTTTGAGGCACGGCGCTAATTAAAGCTTCGTATACATCTGAAGCATCACCATCAAAGGTTAACCAAGCAGCTCCATTATCACCAGCATGGCAATTGCTATTATTGCCACAATTGGTTTGAAGCAGTGGTAATATCCTCGACTCAAAAAGTTCTTGAGCGCTGGTATTAATAGTAACAAGTAGGAGAAGGAGTATTGGAGTAAAAATTCTCTTCATATGATCTAGCCGTTTTTCAAAGCTTTTATTTCAAGTTCTCTTTTCAATATATTTCCGTCAAAGTCATCGGTGCCATTTTCGTCTTTATGGTATTCCTGACTAATAAATTTGCAAGCATCACAAAACAAAAAGTAGTAAGCACCTTCGCGTTTTGGTACCAAATCTTCGTGGCAATTTGGACAGTACTTTTTGATACTGCTTTTTATTATTTCAAACCCTTTTCCGACAGGTTGCCACCGCCATTCGAAAACTACATTCCAAAACAAGTCGCTCGTGTTCTTCGGAAAAGTGCTCTTTTGTCTGCTTGCATTAAAGAGCACAAATGATACACCCAATACAACTAAAAGTAGTCCGATTATGAGTAGCGGGTTCACTCTTCCAAGTTAATGCAAAGCGGCCCTAATTTCCAGTCCATTCAGGACTTCCCCCTCCTTTTCAATGAAAAAAGCCTGTCTTTCAGCCACCTCAGCGTCCTCGAAATATTTTCTTGCCATTTCTATGTAAACCAAGCCGTGCTTCTCCTCCGATTTGTAGAGGTTATGGTAGAAACTACGCATAAGATTGTCTGTCTGAGCTTCTGAAACCAAACGGAATCTTTCCGCTCCACGGCACTCAGCTACAGATGCCACCATCAAACGATCCAAGAAGCGATCTTCCCTTCCGTCGCGGCAAAATTTTATCAAGCGTTTTACGTACAAGTCCTCCGCCATTTTTGCTGGTAAGGGCACGTTGCGTGCTTCCATTATTTCGTAGACCTGTTTGAAGTGGGCCAACTCTTCGATACCAATGTCAATCAATTCTGGAATAATCTCTTTTCGGTTCGGGTACTTGGCCACGAAGCTCATCGCCATTGCCGAAGCCTTGCGTTCGCAGTCCGCGTGATCCACCAAAAATGCATCGAAGTCGGACATCACCGCTGCAATCCATTCTGGTTTGCTTTCTACTGCTAGGCGTAAATCGAAGTTTAGACTTGTTTCCATTTTTGGTTTTGCTTTTAGCTGGTTTGGGCTTGCTACAAGATAACATATCTTAAGACGTGTGTAGGACAGTTTAACAATTCTTAATCCTTGTCTGAATCATGATTTTCAGGATATTCGAGATTGTCAGGATTTCTCTTTTTCCGCTTTGTCATTTCGAGCGCAGCCGAGAAATCTGTGTGTTCGGCTGCACGCGTCCAGTACTTGTTTGTCTGAATCAGGATTCATAGGATTTTAGGATTTACTTGATTTTTGACTCGCTCTCTAGAGTCATATCGAGTCCGTAACTTCAAGCGTGCGCTATTTCCTCAAACATGCTCTCTACGAAGCACTTATTAAAACCACTCCAAAACCCAACTTGGGTCTAAGCATCGTCATCCCCTGCTACAACGAA
>CAZZIZ010000053.1:15868-18265 GCA_964654535.1 uncultured Chitinophagales bacterium | reverse complement strand
TTCCATTATCTATGTGTCTGAAACCTGCATCCAAGTTTTCGGCAGTTACGTCAAAGCTTTTTGCACATGGAATCTTGTGGCGATTCATAAAAGCTTTTGAGAAGGCTTTACTGCCTTCTAACTGAGCGCCATTTTTATCCGGACCAATTACCGCAATATGTTTGATCGCATCGTCGGCTTCAAAAAAGTCTCTAATACCATCAACAAGCGGAGCCTCTGGACCTACTACAATCATATCAATTGATTCAGTTATTGCAAGTTGCTTATGCGCTGCGAAGTCACTCACAGCAATATCTACATTGGTACCACACTCGGCTGTACCTGCATTTCCTGGAGCAATAAACAAGGACTCACATTTAACGCTTTTTGCCAGGACTTTAGCAAAAGCATGCTCTCGCCCTCCCGAACCTATCAATAAAACATTCACGAAATAATTTCTTTTTGTTTTTCCATAACCCCAATTCCAAAAAGCGCAAAATCATACTTCACGGGGTCGCGCTTGTCAAAGGCCTTTAACTTTGTCGTCAACTCCAATGCCGTCAGCCAATCAACTTGCTTTCGTTCTAGTAAGCCTAATGACCTAGCTACTCGCTCCACGTGCACATCCAGAGGGCAAATTAACTGCGCTGGCGAAATCTTTGACCACAAACCAAAGTCAACACCCTTTTTATCTTTCCGAACCATCCAACGTAAAAACATACTCAGTCGCTTGCAAGTTGATTTTCTCACTGGCGTAGCAACATGCTTGCGGGTTCTTTGCGGAGCATCATCTAGTGAAAAGAAATACTCGTGAAAACCCAACAAGGCTTTTTCTATTGTCTCGTCTTTCCTTGTAATGTGATTGCTGAAGGCTGTTTCCAAACTGTCGTTCTCTCTATAATGGTGTTGTAAGAACTTTAGGAAGTAAAGTGTATCCGTAGCGTTAAAGGTGCGATGCTTAAATGCAACAAAGGCTTTCAAATCCGATTCCTTATGATTGCAAATAAAATCATAAGGAGCGTTATCCATTAAGTCAAACAGCTCATTACACTTATTGATTATTGTTTTGCGCAGTCCCCAAGCAAGCATCGATGTCCAAAAGGCAGTAATCTCTATATCTTGCTTTAAGGTAAATCTATGCGGTATCGATATCGGATCATCAATTATAAAATCGCGACGATTATACTCCTTGACCTTTCGGTCTAAAAAAGACTTAAGGCCTTTTTTCATTTAGCCAATTGCTTGTTCCAAGTCGGCAATTAAGTCTTCAGCATTTTCAATACCAACACTCAAGCGAATCAAGGAATCTACTACTCCGGTTTTTTCTCTTTCTTCTTTCGGAATAGAGGCGTGGGTCATGGAGGCTGGATGCCCTACCAATGATTCAACTCCACCAAGAGACTCGGCTAAGGCAAACAACTTCGTTGCAGACATTACTTTCGTTGCGGCTTCTAGCGTATCATCTTTCAAACTGAATGAAAGCATACCGCCGAAATCCTTCATTTGCATCATGGCCACTGTATGCTTCGGATGTTCTCTGAATCCGGGCCAGTGCACCTTATCTACTTTTGGATGATTTTTTAAGTATTCTGCAATCGCTCTTCCATTTTCACAATGCTGTTTCATACGAATACCCAAAGTCTTTAATCCTCTTAGGATTAGAAAACAATCAAAAGGACCGGGCACTGCACCACAACTGTTTTGATAAAAGTGAAGCAATTCCTTATGCTTATCTTTTTTCCCTACAACACAACCGTGCACCACATCAGAATGACCGCCCAAATATTTAGTAGCCGAATGCACTACTAAGTCAGCTCCTAAGTCCAGGGGGGTTTGTAAGGCTGGAGAGGCAAAAGTATTGTCAACGACTACTATTATTCCCTTTCCCTGTACCTTACGACAAACGTCTTCAATGTCAATGACATTCATCATTGGGTTGGTCGGCGTTTCCAACCAAATCATTTTGGTGTTCTTGTTCACCAATGACTCTAAAACCGACAAGTCTTGCAAAGGATCGTAATGAAACTTAAGTCCGTAACGTTTGAATACCTTGTCAAATATGCGGAAGGTTCCACCGTATAGGTCACTGGTTGATATAACCTCATCGCCAGGTTCGAGCATTTTTATTATGCCGTCTATTGCGGCCATACCAGAACCAAAGCAAACACCGAAGCTGCCATTTTCCAGCTCAGCAATTGCATTTTGCAATGCGTCCCTGGTTGGGTTCTGGGTTCTTGCGTACTCATATCCTTTATGTACGCCCGGAGCATCTTGCACGTAGGTTGATACTTGATATATCGGGGTCATTATGGCTCCCGTAGCCGCATCTGGTTCTACTCCAGCGTGGACTGCTTTTGTTTCAAATTTCATCTAGAAATAATTTGAGCCAAAAGTATAAAAAGAAAAGGAGCAGAGACG
>CAZZIZ010000053.1:0-15768 GCA_964654535.1 uncultured Chitinophagales bacterium | reverse complement strand
ATTTCATCTAGAAATAATTTGAGCCAAAAGTATAAAAAGAAAAGGAGCAGAGACGATGTCCTTGCTCCAATTCATCTGATGGTTCATATCATTTTAAAACTATTCCAATCTCGGGACAGCGGAGTAGTTCACCTTTAATGCCTGGGCCTTTCTGAGTTCTTGTTTCACATCTGAGATTAATCCCATCTTGGTTTCTGAGTCCACCTTCAAAGAAACGGTGAAGCCTTTTTGTCTGTCCTGAGGAATTGGTTGTTTCTGATCTCTCACCCAAGGAATTATGTCTTCTAGTGTGGCGAATTGGTCATTGAGTTGAATACGTGGCGCATCGCCGTGTGTAATTGCCAATTGCCCTGATGGAGGCCCAATAAAAACATTAGCGACCAAAGACCTCCTTTCTAATTTTGTTAACTCTGTCGCTTTGGGGTATTGCACATCTACCAATTGCTCCGATTCTCTCATGACGGTTACAACCATAAAGAAGAACAGAAGCATAAAGATGATATCGGGTAAGGAGGCAGTACTAATTTCAGGTGTACGCTTGGATTCTTTTTTGATAGCCATTTCTGTTTTACCATCAAAGTATTCGAAAGCGAGACTAAGCTTGTCACCCTGGCGTTAAAGTTCTATGACAAAAAAATGGAGCACCAACTATGTCAATGCTCCATTAAATATTGTGTTCGATTACTAAGTACTATTCGATTCGCTGAACAGCAGAGTAATTCACTTTTAAAGCAACTGCTTTTCTAAGCTCTTGCTTTAATTCGTTTACGATACCCATTTTGGTACCTGAATCAACCTTCAGCGAGACAGTAAATCCCTTCTGACGATTTTCTTCTAATTTCTCACGCTCATTTTGAACCCAACGAAAGATATCGTCATTGGTAGCAAATGAATCGTTTAATTGGATTCTAGGAGCCGTGCCCATCGCTGCGCGATAAGGGCCTGCAGGTGGACCAACATAAATATTGGATACCAATGACTTCTTTTCCAATTTGGTAAGTTCAGTAGCCTTAGGATATTGAACGTTTACTTTCTGCTCGGTCTCCCTCATCACAGTTACAACCATGAAGAAGAACAATAACATAAAGATGATATCGGGTAAAGATGCAGTACTAATTTCCGGAGTACTTTTTCCGCCTTTTTTTCTAATCATAATTAATATTCTCTATTTGGCTCCAAAATCCTCTGGTTCTGCTTCGGACAATCGTAGTGGATAAATCTCCTTAATTACCTTCTTGTCTTCTTTGGATAAATCGTTAAAATTTCTGCCAAATTTAGTTTGGGCCTCAATATCTCTAAGTTCGTTATAAGCGGCCTTCACTTCATTATAAACGCCGAGATATGTTCCATATGATGTACCCTTATCATTTTTAAGTGACACAATAGCTTTTAGAGGCGAAGTAGAATAGTCAGGATCAAGTCCATTATTATCTACGTGCTTCATTGTTTCTGCTTTTAAGTCGAGCAGCTCCATTGGCTTACCCTCTACTAAAAGCTCATCTCTTGCATTCACCAGAATTTCTAACACCTCTTTCTTCTTAGCAGGTGTATCTGGTGGTGGTTCTTCGGTGGTCCATGGTGGAAGTATAACGAGTATACCTCTATCGATATCCATGGTGGTAGTCACAAGGAAGAAAATCAATAGCAAGAAAGCGATGTCCGCCATCGAGCTTGCATTGATTTCTGACTGTTTTTTTCTTTTCCTAGGCATAAGACTGACTCAGCTTATTTAAAGAAACTAACGACCATGTCTAACAACATAAACACAAAAGCACCTACGGTTAGGATTAGTGATAAAATAATTCCAGCGCTAACAAACTTCATTACCCCGCCCGTTAAACCATCCTTGGCGATTTTAGCTTGAGATACATAAGAAGGAATTTCTCCTCCTTGTGAAGAATAGAAAGCGAAGAATAATCCGACCATTACGAGAATCCCTATAACGAAAGGAAGGGATTTTTTAAGGTCCATTGCAGTACCTAAAACGAAAGACAAGCCCATAATAATGAAGCCGATAATCGTTAGGTAATAAGCTATAGCTATACCAGATCCAACTACAAAATCTTCCATACTCTTAGTTAGCGAGTTTATACTTGTGAGCAAGATCTACCAATGAGATAGAAGCGTCTTCCATATCGTTTACGATGCCATCAATTTTTGAAACGATGTAGTTGTAAAAGATTTGCAGGATAATTGCAGTAATCAGTCCAAATACTGTAGTCAAAAGTGCCACCTTAATACCTACGGCAACAACCGAAGGAGAAATATCACCGGCAACAGCAATGGCGTCGAAGGCATCGATCATACCAAGTACCGTACCCATGAATCCTAACATCGGTGCTAAGGCGATAAATAGTCCCAACCAAACTAGGCCTCTTTCCAAACGACCCATTTGAACTGAACCATAAGAAACAATGGATTTCTCCATAATATCTAAACCTTGATCAGCTCTATCTAGTCCTTGGTAGAATATACTGGCTATCGGCCCTCTTGTGGCTCGACAGACTTCTTTGGCTTCTTCGAGATTACCTGCTTGCAGGGCGTCTTCTACTTTACCCAATAATTTGGATGAGTTAGAAGTAGCTAGATTAAGCGAGATGATACGCTCGATTGCAATTGCAAGACCCAAGATGAGGCAAAGCAATACGAAGGACATGAAGAACCAGCCTCCCTCTACGAATCTTTGCTTAAACAATTCTAGGCCTTGCGCCGGTGCTTTAGCGTCGTCGACAGCTTCAGTGGAATTACCACCATCCGTTTGCGCGACAATATGATTATCTACTATACAAGTCGTTAGCACACAGACCATTAGCATTAACAAAAATCTTTTCATTGGTATTAGTTCTTATTTAAGTGTTGACAGTGTTTTTACTGAACTATAAATATTACGAATAGCCTTTGGTTTTCAAAGAATAAGGCCTACAAATATGCAATTAGAGGGTCATTTTTTTGATAAATGCCCTTAGTATTCAACAGTGTCTGAAATATGTAAAAAAGGGAGGTAAAAAGCGGAGACGAAGGGATTCGAACCCCCGATACCCTTTTGGGGTATACACGCTTTCCAAGCGTGCGCCTTAAGCCACTCGGCCACGTCTCCAAGGGTAAAAGTACTATCCCTTGTAAAGCTTTAAGGCGTTTTCGGTGGTCTTTTTTGCTAATTCTTCTAAAGGCATATCGAGCATTTCTGCCACTCTTTGAGCAACTAGTGTGATATAAGCACTTTCGTTTCTTTTGCCTCGATGAGGAGTTGGTGCTAAATAAGGCGAATCGGTTTCTAACACTATTATCTCAAGCGGAATTTTAGGGAGCACTTCTCCGTGATTTGTTTTTTTGAAGGTCGCTACTCCACCGATTCCGACATAAAAACCGCCGAGGTCTGCTACTTTGTTGGCGTCTTCAACGGTTCCACCGAAACAATGAAATACGCCAGTTAACTTTTCATCATTCTGCTCTGCAATTAATTCATAAGTATCGTCGAATGATTCTCTAGTGTGCAAGACTATGGGTAGCTCAAACTTCTTTGCCAAAGTAATTTGCTGACGCAAAGCTTCTTTTTGTTCTGCCTTAAAAGTTAGGTCCCAGTGATAGTCTAGTCCTGTTTCGCCCAGTCCAAAATATTTTCCAGTCGCTAACTCTTCTGCAACGTGGTCTACTTCTTTTTGAAAATCTTTTTTGACGTGGCAAGGATGCAGTCCAATCATTGGAAAACAGTTTTCGGGAAATGCTTTTGCAAGCGCATTCATTTTTTCTGTGGTTGCTTTGCTTATGTTGGGGAGATACATACGCGTAACACCTGCGTCTATGGCGCGTCGAATTACTTCGTGTGCATCTTCAGTGAACTGATCGGAGAACAAATGTGTGTGCGTGTCTATTAGTTTCATTACGCGGGCAAATGTAAAGTATATCGAGCAACCTTTTTTCTACAGCCTTTAGCAGCGAGGCCGCGTGAGGGATGGAGGGGAGACCAATGAAGGGAACTAGGGTCAGAAGAATATTTTGAGGAAAAATTTTCTTGACCCTAGTTTGCTTCATTGGTCTATGTTTAAGCTCCTGTTGTTTTCGAACACAAACTCTTAGCTCCTTAGAGCTAGATGAGTTTTGCGTGAAGAAAACAGAACAGAGCGAGCCCCGAGAGCCCGACCCTTAGTGCGCAGCACTAGAAGGGGCACGCCCAAAACAAAGCGTTAAATCCGACCTTTAACTATTGAAAACCGCTCGCTCTCCTAGACTCAAGTATAATAAACAACTATATTTAATTAATGAAACTTTTTATCACCACATTCATGGGTCTGTTTTTCTCGCTACTACTCGCTGCGCAAAATCCTCCGATCATAAGCTGCACAAGCGACACCACTGGAAATAATGTGGCGGTGCGCTGGATCAATAATCACAACTGCGCGACCGTTTTTACTGCGACTAACATTTACAGATCTGACAATTCTACTGGGCCATTCACGGAAGTAGGCTCGGTTATGGACCCTACGGCAACGCTTTATGTGGATCAAGCTGCGGGTGGTTTTATTGGGGAACTCTTTTACTATGTTGAGCACGACTGTTCTGGCACAACTGCTGCATCAGATACGATTAGCAGTTTGGATCCTACACCTCCGACTATTCTTTCGGTAAGTGTAGTTGATGATGCCGTAGAAATAAATTGGGAGCCGGGTAATTTTCCAGAATCGTTTGGCACTAAAATATTTCGATTCATTAACGGGGGTCCGGCAACAATTCAAGATGTTGTTCCCCACAGTACTGCCCAAGCAATAGACCTCACCGCAACGCCATCGGATCAGATAGAAAGATATGATCTGAGCACAATAGATGGCTGCGGCAATTCTGGTGCTTTCACTGGAGCGTCACATCAAACCATATTTTTGTTTCAAGGAGATGATCCTTGTAATGGTCTCTTAACTTTTTCGTGGTCTTCCTACATCGGTTGGGATAATGTTCTTGAGTATCGCTTATTGAAAAATGGACAGAGCATTGAAGCTATAAATACTTCACCGCTCAGCACAAGTTATTCTATAACAGAAGATGACAGTGCAATTACTTGCTTTCTTGTTGAAGCGGAAAACGATGGGGGCATAACTTCACGCTCTAATGAAATCTGCTTTGACTTTAGCCAACCCATCGATTGCTTCACAGGAATTAACGATGTTGCCAACGAGGCATTACTACTTTTCCCAAACCCTGTTCAATCGATTCTGCATATTGAAAACGTGAACTTTGAATTAGAGCACTTGGAAATAATAAGTCTGGAAGGGAAAACAGTATTGGAGCGCGCTGCATTTAGCACCGAACGCACCGCAATAGATGTGGCACACTTGGCTACGGGTATGTATATCGTAAAGGCATTGGGCGCTGAAAGGCATTTCACAGGACGTTTTGCAAAAGTGGATTAACCAGTTTCGACTTATTGGGCATAAATCGCCAAGGCTTTTTGTATAGGCAACGTTGCATGCTTTGTCGATTTTGCACTGGCTCAATTAAACGTGGTACACATTGTGCTTTCTATAGATAGTATTTATTAACGCCCTTAATTCTACGCCCAAATTCTTATGAAACATTCAATAGCCTTATTAATGCTGTGCAGCGTATTCAGCTTTGCACAAGAAAGCAACCAAGCTGGACAAGAAGCGCCAGCAACACCCGAAACAAAATATTATGTGCCGCAAGAAAGTGTGATAACGCACGAAGCGGTGGCGACACAACAGGCCGATGGAAACACGGTTTTTAAATTTGAAGGTAAGACTTCTGGTACCCTCGTCGGTATCGTTAAAGACAGCAAAACTTATAACCCTATTCAGGGTGCACTCGTAACTGCAGGTGAGCAAACCGCCTATACCAACGAACATGGCCGATTTAAACTCGGTGGTTTCGAACTTACGGAGACCGACGTTACTGTTTCATTAGATGGTTTTTATGCTCAGACTCAAACCGTAAATATAGTCGGACGTAGCTCTGCGCTTATGGTTTTCAAACTGGAAAATGAAAGCGACGAAGTTGTAATTAGTGAAGAAGATTTGCTTAAAATAAAACTAGTACCTAAAAAGGTAACAGTTAAAGCTGGTAGTCAATTCTTCGTTTTCTTTGAAGCTCCAGACGGTTTCGAACGTGAGGCTTGGATTGGTATAACAAAAAAGGAATCGCCTCATGATATTTACGACCCCGAAAAAAGCGAAGAGGTTTATTTCCATAAGTTCTTATTGCACAAAGTACAAGGCGATTTACTTTTTAAGGCTCCGGAAAACCCTGGAACCTACGAGCTACGCATGTATAATCAACAAGAACAGGGTCAAATGGTTGCCACTCACATACTAAAAGTGATTGGCCACGAATAGACTTAAGTACGATTTACATTAGTCATATTGGCCGGAACTACCCACTGGTCAAATTCCGCTTCCGTTAAGTAAGCCAGAGCTAGCGCAGCTTCTTTTAAAGTGCTGCCGTCTGCATAGGCCTTCTTAGCAATCTTGGAAGCTTTGTCATAACCGATATGGGTATTTAAAGCAGTAACCAACATCAATGAATTTTCTAAATTTCGTTTTATCACAGCCGCGTTTGGTTCAATACCTCGAGCGCATCTTTCTTCAAAAGACGCCATGGCATCCCCCAATAATTTGGCCGACTGTAAAAAATTGTAAACCATCATTGGCTTAAAGACATTCAATTCGAAATGTCCGGTAGCGCCGCCCATGTTTATGGCGACGTCGTTGCCCATTATCTGACAGCAAACCATAGTCAATGCTTCGGCTTGTGTAGGGTTTACCTTACCTGGCATAATTGACGAGCCTGGTTCGTTTGCGGGAATTACCAATTCGCCGATACCAGAGCGCGGGCCTGAAGCAAGCATACGTATGTCGTTACCGATTTTCATGAGACTAACCGCTAGCGTTTTTAAAGCTCCGTGCGCTTCTACTATTGCGTCGTGTGCAGCGAGTGCTTCAAATTTGTTTTCTGCGGTTTTAAACGGATGGCCAGTAAGGCGACTAATTTCCTGCGCTACTAGCTCGTCGTATCCTTCTGGTGTATTCAAACCCGTTCCTACTGCAGTGCCCCCTAGAGCTAACTCGCTTAAGTGATCAAGCGAATTCAATACTGCGCGCTTAGCGTGCTCCAGTTGACTAACGTAACCTGAAAACTCTTGACCCAAAGTAATTGGCGTAGCATCCATAAAGTGGGTACGACCAATCTTTACTACATCCATCATTTCAACAGACTTGCGTTGCAGCGTTTCTTTTAACTCATCGATACGCGGTATCACGTGACCAACGGTTAAGCCGTAAGCTGCTACGTGCATTGCGGTAGGAAAAGTATCGTTTGAAGATTGCGATTTGTTTACGTCGTCGTTGGGGTGCAAATACTTTTTCTCATCGCTTAACTTTCCTCCTTGCAAAACGTGACCGCGATTTGCAATGACTTCGTTGACATTCATATTGGTTTGTGTACCCGATCCGGTTTGCCAAACTACAAGCGGAAACTGATCGTCCAATTCACCTTGCATTATCTCATCGCAAACCTTACCGATTAGCTCGGCCTTGGCATTATCAAAATTGGTTAGCGCTGCATTGGCGAGCGCAGCTCCCTTTTTTACTACCGCATAAGCGGTTATTATTTCTCGTGGCATGCGACTGGCCTGGTCGCCGATGGGGAAATTCATTTTAGAGCGTTGCGTTTGCGCACCCCAATATTTGTCAGCTGGTACTTTTACTTCTCCAGAGCTATCGTGTTCTATTCTGTAATCCATGGTTTGTTTTTGCGTTGGCAAAAGTAGGGATTGATTGTTATTTATTTTTTGGGCGCGACCCTTCGTTTCTTCCAGCAAAGCTGGAAAACTCAGGGTCGGGCTATCCAGTACTCCGCGTTCGCTCCGGTCCCCTTCTTGTCTCGCCAAAGCAAATCCATCTACCGCTTTGGCGGTAAGTCTTTACTGGCTCAACAAAGGCGACTACTCCCTGCGGTCGTATACTTCCTATCCCTCGCGCGGCACTTAGAAGAGGACAAAAGTTAAAAGTCCCCTTCAGAACGTTAAAATTCTATTGGATTGCTATGTTATGCTGTAACTTTCTCTTATTCCTAACCGTATTCATATTGTACTCAAAACACAATAAGCATGAAAAATCTAATCCTAAGCTTAGTAGTATTCGCAACTTGTGGTCTACTATCTCAAGTGCAAGCACAAACAAACTCGAACGATCAAAAGATTGAGTCTTTTGATGAAATGATTAATGAAATTGAAAAGAGCATGAAAGAAATGCTTCAGACGCTGGATTCTGAGGAGTTTCAGAAAGAACTCGAGCGTGCGCAAATTCAAGCAAAAGAGCAACTCAACATTACTCAAGATGCCGACGGCAACTATTTATTCAACGGAGAAATAGTTGATATCGATGGGCTGACTGGGCCAGGTAATGATATTCTAGAATTATTTAAGAATGACTTTCATATTTCTGGCGACTTAGAAGAAATGCTCGAAGAGTCGGGCGCTATGTTTGAGGGCATTATGGAAGAGTTTGAGAAAATTATGGAAGAGAACTTCCAAGAGTTTGAAGACTTTGATATCAATTTTGACTTTGATGGCGAGTCTTGTGATAAGAAAAAGAAGAAAGGGAAAACTAAGACTACTATTACATTGTAGAGGATTGGTCTAAATGTCGAAAAAATAAAAGACTGTTAATCGGAAATTGAATTTCTATTCGTCGCCTGAAGAACAACAAATGGCACAAGATGAGGAGATAAGAAACACTAGTCCCGCTGAGCGACTTAAGAGAGCAGTGGAGCTGATTAAAATCGTCTACAAGAAAGAGTTGGAAAACTACTTCGATAGAAGGGTAATTACTTTCAAAGAGACACCAGAATATTTGAAGAACTTGAAATGAATATTACTTTTTAGCCGAATGTAATATTTGGGACGAGGTTTTTAAAACGAACGATTCTCTTTCACCCAGGCTTTGATATAGTCTGCTATATCCTGCAAGCGACTGCCCGGTTGGAAAAGTTTACCGACGCCCATTTCGGTTAATGCCTCAACATCGGTATCGGGAATGATGCCTCCACCAGTTAGCAGAACATCGTCTACTCCTTTTTCTTTCATTTTGGAAATAATATTCGGAAAGACGGTCATATGCGCGCCTGACAAAATGCTTACACCTATAGCGTCCACATCTTCCTGCAAGGCAGCGTTGACGACCATTTCAGGGGTTTGTCTTAATCCAGTATAAATGACTTCCATACCTGCATCGCGCAATGCTGCGGCTATAACTTTGGCGCCACGGTCGTGACCGTCGAGTCCTACTTTAGCTACTAATACACGTATGGGGCGGCTCATTATTCTTCTTCGTCAAATAGTTTTTCTTCCTCAGCTTCTTCACTTTCTTTCTTCGCTTCGTCGATAGGTTTTAAGTCATCGCGATCGCGCAACTTCTTATCGTCGACATTTTCGTTGAGGAATTTATTGAGCTTATCGGCGCTCATATTGGTCTTGATTTCGCCGAATTCATTGATTTCGACTTCTAGACCTTCGAGGTCTTTATGAACTTGCGGCTTACCGCCTTTTGGCTTTTTCTTAGGCATAAATGCTATTACTTTCTAAGATAACAATAATGAGTGCTCCTAGAGTTCCTAGGAAGCCTTCATTTCATTAAAAACTTTTATTCCCTGATCCATTCTGGCTAGGCTTTCGTCCTTTCCAAGTATAGCCGCTATCTCGAAAAGAGAAGGTCCACTGGTCTGTCCTGAAAGCATTAGTCGCCAAGGTTGGAAAATATTGCCAAAGCTCAGCTCTTTTGATTCTATGAATCCCTTGACCGATTTTTCAATGGCTTCGGGGTTCCAATCGGTATTGCTCAGTTCAGTTTTTAAGGCCTCAAAATTGGCGGGGCTTTCTTCCTTCCACTTTTTACGGATGGTTTTTTCGTCGTAGGCACTTGGTGTTTCGAAGAAGAAATTTGTTTGTTCCCAAAAGTCTCTGGCTAGTACCAAGCGATCTTTCATTAGTGGCAAGAGGGTCTTCACTTTCTCAGCTCCAACTTCAGTCCGCGTATCCGGTTTTTGAGCCAGCACCAGATCGGCTAGCTTATCATCATCGGCATCTTTCAAATATTGTTGATTGAACCATTTCACTTTTTCGAAGTTGAACTGCGCGCCAGATTTACTTACTCGACTCAGGTCAAAAGATTCAACCAATTGGTCAATTGAAAATATTTCTTGTTCTGTTCCAGGGTTCCAACCTAAAAAGGCAAGGAAGTTGGTGAACGCTTCTGGTAAGAAACCCATTTCGCGGTAACCGTCGCTTTGTTCTTTTTCCGTTTTCCACGCTAAAGGAAACACGGGGAAACCTAACTTGTCTCCATCACGTTTGCTTAACTTGCCTTTACCACTTGGTTTTAACAAAAGTGGTAAATGTGCGAAAGCTGGCATTGTGTCCTCCCAACCGAAAGCACGATAAAGTAAAACATGCAGCGGTGTTGAAGGCAACCACTCCTCCCCTCTCACTACGTGGGTTATTTCCATGTTGTGGTCATCGACCACATTGGCGAGGTGGTAGGTTGGCATTCCGTCGCCTTTCATTAGAACTTTATCGTCTATTTCTTTGGTGTTGACTTTTACTTCGCCTCGTACTAAATCATTAACGATTACTTCTTCGTTCTCGGGTACTTTTAAACGCACCACATATTTCTCGCCAGCATCAAGCTTGGCTTTTACTTCTTCTGCACTTAGGGTTAGACTGTTTTTCATTTCCTTACGCGTGAATGCGTTGTAGGAAATGATGCCTTGATCTTTATACTTGTTTCGTATTGCTTCTATTTCTTCTGGCGTATCGAAAGCGTAATAGGCGAAACCATTGTCGATTAGATTCTGGACGTTTTTTTGATAAAGCTCTTTTCGTTCTGATTGTCGATAGGGTCCGTAGTCGCCGCCGGCAATTGGGCTTTCGTCTGGCTCGATGCCCAACCACTTCAGAGTCTCGTGGATGTAGTCTTCCGCCTCAGCTACGTAACGCTTTTGATCGGTATCTTCTATTCTTAGAATGAAAGTCCCTTTGTTTTTACGCGCAAATAAGTAGCAATATAGCGCAGTACGCACACCGCCAATGTGTTGGAAGCCCGTTGGGCTGGGTGCGTATCGGGTTCTTACCTTTTTAGTCATGGGCGGCAAAGGTAGCACTCTAGAATATTCATAAAGTTCATAGCAAAGCTCATCAATTTTAGAAGCGCTAGATTTTTCATTTCTAATAGGAGCTTGTAGAACCCTAATAATCAGTTACTTAGGTGTAATTTTTTTATAGAGTCAATGCTTTGACTCTATATGGCATTTTAGTATCTTTATAAGATTACAATCTTATTCTTATGGCTATAAAATTTTCTCAAGAACAAGTAATAGAAAGGATTCACTTTGAAAACCCTTGGTGGAGCGAAGGTAAGATTGACCAATATTATAAGAATTTTAAAAAGCGTCAATATTTCCAAATAGTTTATCCAAAAGTGATTGAACGTGCAGTTAAGAGAGCACTCATATTAATGGGTCCTCGAAGAGTGGGGAAAACCGTACTTATATATCAATCTATTCAAGAACTTATCAATGAAGGGATCAATCCTAAAGACCTTTGTTACTTTTCAATTGAGACCCCACTATTTAATGGAATACATCTAGAAGAACTAGTTAATCTCTTTCTCAGGATTAACAAAAAGACCAAGGAGGACACTCTCTTCATTTTTTTTGATGAAATTCAATACCTCAAAGATTGGGAATTACACTTAAAATCTTTGGTTGATTCCTATCACAACTTAAAATTTATTGTTTCAGGATCTGCCGCTGCTGCATTAAAATTGAAGAGTCGGGAATCAGGTGCGGGTAGATTCACGGAGATTTTGATTCCGCCATTAACTTTTCACGAATACCTTGAGTTAACCGATAATGATTCACTAATCCATACAAGTATGGAGGCTGTAGATGAGATTGAAGAAAAGGTAGCCGTATACAGCACTAACAATATTAAGCGCTTAAACGAGCAGTTTATAAAGTATATAAACTTTGGTGGTTACCCCGAGTTGTCACTTTCCGATATTATGCAGTCAGACCCAGGTAGATATATCAGGAACGACATAATAGATAAAGTCCTGCTAAGAGATTTACCGAGTCTCTACGGAATAAACGACATTCAGGAGTTAAATTCGTTATTTACTTATTTGGCTTATCATACCGGAAGCGAATTATCCCTTGATGAAATATCGAAAAATTCAGGTGTGGCTAAGAACACAATAAAAAAGTACATCACATATTTAGAGGCCGCTTTCCTAATTAAAAGAGTCCACAGAATTGATCAAAATGCCAAAAGATTCAAACGAGCGAATTTCTTTAAGGTATACCTAACCAACCCATCCCTGAGAAGTGCTTTGTTTGCTCCTATTTCTGGTGCTGACAGCCTATTTGGTAACTCAGTAGAAACAGCCATTTTTTCGCAATGGCAACACGGATTTGATTCACAACTTTATTATGCCCGATGGAAAAGCGGAGAAATAGATATTGTCTGGCTTACAAAGGATCAAAAGCCTTTTTGGTGTATCGAGGTAAAATGGAGCAATCGATACGCAAAGAAACCAGGCGAATTGAAAAATCTCAAAAAATTCTGCTTGAAGCATAACCTAAAAAAGGCAAAAGTCACGACCATTGACATAACCAAGAAGGTTGACATTGATGGAATTCAATTTGAATTTGAACCAGCCAGCATCTACGCTTACAGTGTAGGTAAAAACTTGGTCCAATATATGGATGCACTTTTTACAGCGTCGAGCGCTTAGTTAATTCACTTTATATTAGTTACATCGACTTCTTTACCAAGACACCGGCTTTTATTCAAAAATCCTTTCCCAAAATATGTTGGAAGGGGCCGAACGCTGGGTCGCTGTACCTCACTTTTGATGATGGCCCTACGCCTGGTGTGACGGATTGGGTATTGGACTTGCTTAAAGAGCACCAGGCCAAAGCAACTTTCTTTTGCATTGGCTCGAGGGTGGCTCGCTTTCCTGATTTGTATCAGCGAATTTTAGTCGAGGGTCACGCCGTAGGTAATCACACGCAGACGCATCCAAACGGTAGGAACACTGAAAACGCCGCTTACTTTTCCGAAGTAGCACAAGCTGCAGAGCTTATTGATAGCTCTTTGTTCCGTCCACCTTATGGCAAGTTGAAATTCTCGCAGTATCAAAAATTAAAGTCGGAATACAAGATTGTGCTTTGGGATGTTTTGACCTGGGATTTTAATTCAAGCGTTTCTAAGGAGAAGTGCTGGTCGAATGTTAAGGAAAATGTTTCGGGTGGATCGGTGATTGTCTATCACGATAAGGAATCTTGTTTGGAGAAGTTGCAATATGGGCTGCCGAAGGTTTTTGGGGAGTTTGGGGGGAGGTACTCGTTCGATAAGCTTGGCTGAGAATTTAAATTTCTTTCGTTTTAATGGTCAAGCAAATGCTTTGACTCTGTTAGGCACAAGCTCAAGCTTGCGCTAGATAAAATCGATATCTAAGTTCAGCTTCTTTTCAGCGCTAGATTTAATATATTGAACTTCGATGAGGCAATTGAATCATAGCTTTTTTAGTTTGAGCCAAGTAGTACTAAGCGTGCTGGGGATTTTTCTAGGTAGTCAGTTCATTTTTGCTCAATGCGTTCCACAACGTTATGTCGACGATTTGTTTTCTGTTTCGGTTAGTTCAAACATTCAATACGGAACTGCACCAGCGGTGATTTTTCCTTACACCAACCAATCATTCACCTTCAACAAAAATCTTGTACTAGATGTTTATAGTCCAGTCGGAGATACACAAATCAATCGCCCTTGCATTGTAATGGCTTTCGGCGGTGCGTTTTTGGGTGGTTCCAAAACCCAATCGGAGTTGGTAGATTTTTGCCAGCAAATGGCTAGTAAGGGTTTCGTCGTTGCTTCAATAGATTATCGCATTGGCTTTAACACAGCTAGCACGAATGCGGCTATTAGAGCGGTTTATCGAGGAGTGCAAGATATGAATGCGGCCATTCGTTTTATGCGCAACAATGCTGCGACTTACGGTATTGATCCCGCTTTGGTTTTTGCTGGGGGAAATAGTGCGGGTAGTATTGCTGCCATTCACGCAGCTTACTTAGATGATAATGAGCGAGCAGCTTCTTCGCTTTTGGCACCAACCTACGGCGGCGGTTTGTTTTTTAACTGGCCAGATTTGGGCTGCTTAGATTGCAGTGGGAATACACTTCCTGATGTAGGGCCACCTGCAGGAGTAATAAATCTTTGGGGAGCTATAGCCGATGAATCTTGGATTCTTAATGGAGCGAATACTCCTGGAATCGCAAGCTTTCACGGTGGTAGCGACAATATCGTTGTGCACGACGTTGGTAGTCCATTTGGTGTAGCCATTTTTCCTGCGTTGTTTGGTTCGACCAATATTCACAATATGCTTAATGGAAGTACTGTTCCAGATTTCTACAGTTTTGATCCAAACGGTGGGCACGAATTATGGACCAATCAAACGGCTGCCGACGCTATAGTGGATGCAAGC
Organism: uncultured Chitinophagales bacterium; assembly: GCA_964654535.1. Taxonomy (GTDB): domain Bacteria; phylum Bacteroidota; class Bacteroidia; order Chitinophagales; family UBA2359; genus CAZZIZ01. Next base: position 1,222 of record CAZZIZ010000053.1, on the reverse strand, counting down.
GCGATTTTTCTAAATGACAATTATCTCCGCCCAAGCAACAATGATTTCTATGGACCCTGCATTAATAGCGGTGTTTACACTTATCACGCATATCCCAACACGAACTTGCAAAATTGCTGGGATGTAAGTGGTGGAACTATTGTGTCCAGTACTAGTAGTAGCGTTAGCGTTACTTGGCCTGCCAGTGGTATCGGTACGGTGAGCTTGAGGCAAAGAGGCGCAAATGGTGCCTGGTCCGATGCATTGGACTCGCAAAAAATCAATGTTGCTGCTAATGTAATTTTATCTGGATGCTACGATGCCACGAGCGGATTAATGAACGATTTTCTAAGGCAAGCAAATTTAATTCCGTTAAACGAACCTTACTCTGCTATGCCTAATTTTGTACACGTCGGTGGTGGCAATGAAGTAGTCGACCCATCTGTATTACTTACTACAGGTAGCGATGCTGTGGTTGATTGGATTTTTCTTGAGTTAAGAGATGCGAGCAATGTGGTTGTAGAAACGAAGTCCGCTTTGCTTATAAGAGACGGAAGTATTGTAGATGCAGATGGTTGCTCCGCTGTGAGCTTTAGTTCGCCAGCAGGAAGTTACTATCTCGTGGTACGACATAGAAATCATTTAGGTACGATACTGGCTACTCCCATTGCATTTAGTACGAGCGCTATTACTGCCGTAGACTTTACGCTCCCTTCGGCAAATGTGCCTGCGAATAGTATGATATCAATGGGTAGCATACAAGCGCTTTGGTCTGGCGATGGTAACAGCGATGGTACTGTAATTTACCAAGGCTCTGGTAGCGATATTCTTCCGATTACAACGGCTGTTTTCAGCAATCCGAACAACGCTAGCTTTCAACTTACCTTTCCAGTATTTGGTTACCACAACGCCGATTTGAATATGGACGGACTGGTTATTTATCAAGGAGCGAATTCGGATATCTTGCCGATTACGCAGTCGGTTTTTTCGAATCCGTTGAATGGAGCTTTTCAGTTTACGTTTCCGGTTTTGGAAATGGTGCCGTAGGAAGGTAAATCGACCTGATTTTAATCAGGTCGTAACGAGTGGGCGACTTGTAGTCGCCACGTCTGCGGGTCACGTATGCACACCTAGTATAAATCTTCTTATCCAAGAAGTGTAGTCTCAACATAACTATCTCCACCAGCATAAAAATTTGCAGAACTAAAAATGTAATCTTCAGGCTTAAACACTATAAGTTCTT
>CAZZIZ010000052.1:4646-18393 GCA_964654535.1 uncultured Chitinophagales bacterium | reverse complement strand
TTGCAATCTCAAGTAGTAAAATGCTTCGATCATATGTTTGGCGATTGCGAAGGCAATTGTGAATCGGAAAATGTGGAAGCTTATAATGAAAAAGTAGACCGCGCGCTGGCTGAGGTCAAGGGAGAAATTGGAACGGTGGTCATTTTGGACAAAGGCCGCAATCCAAACGAAAGTGCGATGGTATTGATGGAAGAGGGTAGCTATTTAGGATATGGTTATGTCCCAAGAGATGTTTCAGTTAGCCACGTGGAGGATGTGCAGCCCTTTATTCAGGTAAAAAAAGACACTAAGGAAACGCAACGGATTATTCGTGGCTTTTTGAACCGCGGGAAGCATAAGGTTTTGCGGTTTTAGTGCACAAAAAAACACCTACTTGCCATCTACGTACTTCGACGCCGCAGCTGCTAACTTTTTCCATTCGTCGACGTGCTTGTGCGGAACTTGAACCCATTCTTTCATGGGGCGATTCTTTCCTGAAGGATCGAAGAGTTTTGCGCCTTTTAGATCCAGCGCTTTTTCGTGGCTCTTTCCAGTGAGTTTGAAGACCATGTCTTTTTCGAAGTAGCAGCAAAAGGCTTTCTTGTTAATCTTGTAACAGGGCTTGCCGAAGAGCTGGCTCTCTTCTGCGCTTTTTATTTTCGAGGCAGCTAAATGGTAAGCGTCTTCTTGTTTACTCATCTCTATTACTATTTCTTAATACCTAGATTCTTTTCGTTTTTCACTTCGTGGTATTGAAGTGCTGCTTTAATGCATTGCTTGATTTCCTCTTTAGGGAGTTTCTCCTTAAGGTCAAAGATGAGCGCTCTATTCTTTTCATACTTGAACTTATTGCCGTAGACGTTACGGAAAGTTTCGACAAGTTTGCTGGTGCACTTGAAATAGAGTTGGTACTGGTCTGGCGTTTTGGCTTTCCAGTCCATTCTTATGGTACTGCCTTTTTTAGCTAGGTAACTTGGTTCGCCCCACTTGAGGGTTTCTTCAAGGTCTTCGACTGTATCGAGTTCCTTTGCCGACTGGACGATAAGTTTGCGCAGAGCATTCAATTTCGGTTTGATTGCTTTGGGATAGCTATCAAACTTGTCTTTCATTCTGGGGTCAACTTGCACGTTAAGTTTAGGCATAGGCGGTAGTTAAAAATTTAAGCTGCTCCTTCTGCGAAAACCTTAAACTGATCTAACCACTTCTGGGTTTGTGATTTGAATTTTCCTGCAAAAAGCTTGGCCATTATTTTCATCATTAGGCCATTGAACTGCTCGTATTCTAGATCAGCGGTCCAACGAGTTTTGTTCTCGCCCAGTTTTTCAAAACGATTGCTCATAGTATTGGTCATTTTTTCGTGGACGTATCTTCCGCGAAACGAATCGGGTAGGGTGTTTTCTAAAATGGTTTCGTGAAGAATCATTTTTCCTTTGCCTTGCTTATAGGTCATTTTGCTTAAAGCTCCCGTTTGTCCTACTTGACCGGATACATGTTCAAAGCTTATAAAATCGTCCTGCCAGTGGACTAAATTTTCCGGATCGTCCCAAAGCTTAACTACCTTTTCTCTTGGGAGATTTATATCGACTTGACAGGTGAATTTCATAGTTTACTTAATGCGAGCAAGATATACATTTCGTTAAGAAACGAACGATTGTGGTTCGAGTTTAAGGGGGGCGAAAAGCTCGACAAAGAAAAGCTCGACTAAACGGATAGGATTATTACGAGTGAGAGCAAGAGTAAAACTATGGTACCATAGGCGGCATAGCTATGCATAGACGCTGTTTTATTCGTAATACCGTAGAAAACAGAAAAGGACTTGTTGTCTTGCTTGAGTCCTTCATAAACCATTAGTCCTAGTTTATAGATACCATATAAAAGGGCAAGCGCAAAAGCGCAAGTTCCAAGACCAATTAAGGGGCCTTGTTCAAAGGCAAATTTTGCTTGAATGATAGCGGATCTTAATAGAAAGGCAGTTAAGAGCATCCCAAGGGCATGTAGACTGTAAGGTGCAGCCACCCTAAAGCCTTCTTTGATGAGGCTCATTCTTTTATCACTTTGATCGGCTCTTTTGTAAACTGCTGCTCTTTTTTGTTGAGCCTTTCTTCTACGGGTAGCTGCGCTTTCTGCTGGCGGCTGCACTACGGTAAAGGACTCTTTAAACTCGCGGTCTTTCTTTGCGGATTCCCAGCGCATTAAATCGTAATGCGTTCTGCGTTTGCGATCACTGAGCACTTCATAAGCCTCGGTGATGGCGATGAACTTTTCGGCTGCGTCTGGAGCACTGTTTTTATCGGGGTGAAACTTGGTGGCTAGCAAGCGAAAATTTTTCTTTACTTCTGCTTTCGTTGCACTCGATTTGATTCCCAGCAGGGCATAGTAGTCTTTCATAAAAGTCGCCTACAAAATAAGCTATTTGGCTTGTTATGAAAACGCACAGTTCGACAAGCTAGTTGGCAGTCTTGGAATATAAGCTTCGCGTGAGGGATAGAGGCCTATGTTTGAGCTCCTGTTGCTTCAGGCAAGAAGATTGCTTAGCTCCTTAAGAGCTAGAGGCAGTCTTTGCCTGAAGCAGAACAGAGCGAGGGCCGAAAGCCCGACCCAAGCAAATTTCTTGCTGCTTTAGCAGCAGAAGAAATTTGCGAAGGGGCACGCCCAAATAATCGCATTGTACACATTAATCCCTTCTTTGAGCGTGGTTATTTTTCTCTGAAGGTTATGAAAAGAACAATTAATTCGGATTACTTTATATTTTGTGGTATCGTATAACAAAAGTGAAACTAAAATGAAAAGAATAATATTGTTTGTGCTGTTTTTTGGAATGGGTATGGGGTTTCTTCCTGCTCAGGAAGTTGAATTCTCCAATGTGCGTGCGGCTCGATTTATGGATTGTCAAGCAATGAAAAATGGCGAAGAGATTGAGGGTTACTTCACTTTTTATATGGTTGATAAATCGAAGAAGTCTAAAAGCTATGATAAGAAACACTTTGAACTGGTGCTCTTTGATTCTGAACTACAGGAAGTAAAAAGAGTAGATGTGTTGCGTCAAAAAACATCTGTGTTATCGAAGGCGGTATATAATGGGGACCATTTTGTATTCCTTTTTGCTCAAGCGGATGGTGGTCGCGTTAATTACGAAACTGTCTATTTTAATAAGCATGGTGAAGAAGTAGGCGGGAAGAAATATGACGCGAAGACGAAAGGTTTGTTTATGACTAACCCAGCTGCAGGTGTAGCGGCTAACGGCCTATGTGCTATTCCTAATGTTGGATTTGCAATGTTGAAGTGGGATAGGTCCTTGGGTTATCAAACGACAATTGCTTGCGTTGATAATACTGGTGAAACAGTTTGGGAAACGAAAAAGCAAAAAAAGAAGGCATATTCAAGTCACGATTTGCTATTTGCAAATGAGCAGATAATTGTGTCTATTCATGGTACGCGATCAAAAATGCTTTCGACGGCGGTTGCTGCTTTTGTCCAAATTCTTGATGCGAAGACCGGTGAAGTAATTGCCGAGAAGAAGTTGGCCAACAATCTAAACTTTTTGTCTCCCCTTGGTGCGCATTACGATCCATGGACGGAAGAAGTTATTTTGTATGGTGAGTATTTTGGAGTTAAGAAAAATGGAGGGCCGAACATAAAGGATAAGAAAGGTGTGTTTTTCCGTAAGATGAAAATGGATGGCACGGTAACTGGTGAGAAGTTTGCGAGTTTTGAAAAAAGCATAACGCCAAAAATGGCAAAGAACGCTTCAGTGAAAAAAGGAGAGAAACGATCTATTATGATTCACGACGTTATTTCGAAAAAGGACGGTGGCTTCTACGTTATAGGTGAACAATACAACAAAGTTGTGAGTGGCAGCGGAGTTGCTATGAAGGCGGTATTTGGACAAAGCTCTAATGTATCTGTTATGAAGATTGCGATTTACGACATGGTGGTTATGGACTTTGACGCAGAGATGAAATTGAAGAATATAGATGTTGTTGCTAAGCAAAAAGTTAACGGCGCCCTAGCAGAAGGCATGGGCTTGGTTAGTGAGGATAAGCTAGCCTACTTGCTTAAACTGTATGGTGTCTTTGACTATGAGTATACGCAATTGGATAACAACATGGAAAATTGGACGGTTACTTATCTTAACTATGATAGAAAAGCCGAAGGGATTGGGAATCAAAAATTGGTTATTGGAACTGTGACTGCCGCGGATGATGGTGAAATGAAGGTGAATAAATACAACATAAAGGATAAGCCAAGCAATATGTGGATTTCACCAGCACGTGATGGACGGACAGCTTTGTTGACCTACTATAAGAAGACAAAAGAAGCGAAACTGAAATTTGTTAAGTAAGGTTTCGATTGTTTGATAAATAAAAGGTCTCCTGAGTAATACTCAGGAGACCTTTTTGATTTAGGTTATTGCTGTTTTGAAAATTACCTTCTTCTCTTCTCAAATTTGGCCCAGGCCTCTTGAATTGGTGTGCTGATTAAAGATGCACTTCTGCCGGACTTGCTATCCATTGAAGCTAGCCACTGCAATTGCTTTGGAGACAAATACATATTTGGCGAGGCATTGCTGCCTAAAGCACTGTTGATCTTAGTTTTCTGTATTTCAGAAAGTGGCAGATATTGGTACTGGCTATTTTTGAGATAATAGTGTACATCGTTGGATGCCACTCGGTAATTGCTTTTTTCCGGAACTCTCTCGAACTTGTTGCTATTGCCGACTTTATCTAATTGCTTTACAGAAACGTCGTCTGGATTGTAAGTAACCTTAACCACTTCGTGTCCACCCATAAAACCTGACTCGGTATTGATAACACCGTCTACTTTTCCCAGTTGTTTCTCACCAGTCCAGAAGCAGTACATCTGATAGTAGGCTTCGCCAACTTTGTTTGGATTGCTTATAGCCAGCTCTTGCTCTAGTAGGTTCATGTATTCTGGTACAACGGTACCTGAATTGAACAATACTTGTTTCATGTTGCGTAGAAGATTGAGCGGCGTATAGTTTCCTGCTATTCGCGGCGTTAGGTCTTCGCCATTTGCATCTACGAAGCGCACCACAGGATTGTTCCAACTTGGTTCGCCGTAGCGCTGCAAAATTTCTTTATCTTTTCCGCCTTTGTTATTAAAGATGGTCAGTGGTACAAACAGCTCCTCAATAGCTTCCACCATAAGCGGATGAGTAAGGACATTTTTACCATAATTTCTACAGGTAGCGCAACCTGGTATTTCTTGAAAAAGCAGCAGCACTGCTTTGTTACTTTTCTTTGCTAGTTCTAAGGCCTGATCGTAGTCACGATGCCAACTTACGTTGCCTAGTTCTTCGTGCTCAAGATGCGATTTTGCTTTTTGTGCAATGGCGATTTGTCCAAACAAAATGACTGAAACTAGAATCGCGATGTTTTTCTTGATACTCATAATTTTCGGTTATTGTTCCTATAATTTAAACTTAAAGTAAAAGACTTAATTGTTAAAGCTTTAACAGAGCCCGATTAATTGTCGGGTTTCAAGCAATATTTATGCTATTATTTGAGCTTCTGTTTGCGCTAATCAATTTGATAGTCTTTTGATTAATCTAACAGTACAAAGTTCAAACCTAAGTGGGTATTTACTTAGGTCAACTTTACACCAATTCATGTCTATTTGTCCCGAAATGAGACCTAGACTAGGTTTTTAGCTCGGATTTAGGTTTATAACAATTTGGGAAGCGGCGATTCTTAGAAGGCTTCAGCTATGGTAAAGTAATAGTTGAGCTTTTCTTGGCCGAGGCCGAAGTCGAGACGGACGTTGAGGTTTTCTTTTTCGTCTACTAAAAAGCGGAGCCCTAAGCCACCAGCTGGGCGAATGTTTTCAAATTCAAATGCTTGTAGGGATGAGGATACACCACCAATTCCTGCAAAAGCAACTACTCCCCAGCGGGGACTTACTTTTTGCCTCCATTCGGCCTGGGTAGTGATTAAATGTCGATCGGTATATCTGCCTTCAAAATAGCCGCGCAAAGTTTCTTTACCACCCATACGACCGAGCTCAAAAAGTGGCGTGTCGCCGTGGCTTAGTTGTCCCGTAAATTGGAAGGCTAAAACGCTCGAGGGTTTGTTAAACGGCTGGAGGTAATAGCGGAAATCGAACTTGGTCAGTTCGAAGTTTTGCGAACCACCCAGGTCTTTTGAGTAGAGTCCGCGGGTCAATTCAAAATAAGCTCCTTCCGCGGCATTCAGAATATTATCTCTGCTGTCAAAAATAAGCGCCACTTGAAAACCGACAGAAGTAGATCCATTGGCTCCTGACCTTTCGGATAGGTCGAGTAAACCTTCGGGTTCTGCCTCTATACTTCTGACACTATTGAATCTGGGGCCACCACCTAAGTATAGGAATGGGTGCAAAACGTTTTTGAGAAAAAGTGGTTCAATGAGTACTTGTGTATAGGTGTATTCTTCTTCATTGGACCTTGGAGTGTCTTGTCCTACGCCATAATAAAAACTCGGGAAGGACTGCACGTTTATGTTTCCCGTTAGCTTATATCGTTCTTGCGGAAAGAAAATATCTAAGCCTGAGAAGAATTGGTATTTGTGGTCAACGGTATAGAGAAAGGACAGCGGAATGTTTGACGTTCTGGTTTCGTCTCCCGAGCCTTTCAGTTTGAATAAGTTCTTTACACCGAGACCAAATCCCCAATTCGTTTCTGGAGCGAAGGTTACTATTGGTGTTAGAATCGCTTTTGTTGGAAAAATGCTTGGATCTTTCTCAACTGCTTTTTTGTTTGGGTAGACCGTTAAAAAATCGATGACATTATCCATCAACTGTGCCTGGACGAGCATAGGTATCGAGATAAGTAGTAGAACCAAAAAAGCTGAATGGAAACGCTTCATTTTGATTTAAACTGGGGGAGAATTTTGATTGCTCATCACGGTTAAGATAAGCAGTTAATATAGTGAACTGGTGCAAGGATTAAGCCTAAAAGCTAGTTACAAACATACCTAATGTCCAAAACTCAAGACAAGTATCGATTTTGGACGGATTTCTACGGAGTAGATTCAAATTTGCCTACTAAAAAGTCGATTTCACTCTTTGTAAGGATGAGGTTATAAATCGCGTTAACCTTGGCAAAGGCGGCATTTAGGTACTGCAATTGAATATTTCTGTAGTCCAAGGAAGTAACTAATCCGCTTTTGAAGCGTTCGTCTAGCATTGCCAAGTTTTCTTCTGCTAGACTGATTTGGTCGTCGCTTAGTTTTAAAAGGCTGCGTTGAGTGTTATAATTCTGGACAAGAATGTCGAGTTGATTTGTTAACCGAACTTTTGCTTCCTCAATACTGAGTAGGGCGATTTCTGCTTCCAGCTTCGCATTTTTGACTGCTGCTCTTTTTGTACCACCAGCATAGAGATCCCAATTGAGGTTTAGTCCTAGTGCTCCGTTTTGTCGACTGCTTCCTTGAAATTCGAAGGGCTCACCTGTGTTGGGATTGTCTTCAAAAAACTGAAAACCATTGCGCGAGGCTCCAATGCTGCCATTTAAACTAATGGTTGGTTTGCGTTGTGCTTCGGCAAGACGAGCATTTAATGCGGAAATATCTGACAAGAGATAAAGACTGCGCAGGGTATAGCTTTCATCTTCTAGCGCCTGCATTAACTTTTCTCCATCTATTGCTTCATCGCTTACCGATAGTTTTTCGTCGAAAGTGTACTGCGTGTCTAGTGGTAGGCGAAGGGTAAGTAAAAGGTTGCGCTCCGCGGTTTCGACTTGTATTCTTTGGCTGACAATATTTATGCTGTCATTGACCAGTGCATTTTGAAACTGTAGAATGTCAAGGCTGTTTGATCTCCCAAATTCTTTCTTGACATTTTCGTAATCGAGTTTTGCGGCGGAGAGTTCGTGTGAAGCCTGTAAGACTTGCAATCCTTCTAGCTGGAATAAGACTGCGTAATATTCCTGAACAACTTGTCTTATTAAGCTATGCACGTCGACATCCTTATTTAATCTTTCTTGTTGGAGTAGAATGTCCAGTTGATCCTTGGCTACAGCAATACGACCACCACTATACAGAATCCAATTTGCATCTAGTGAGCCACCGAGTGAACCAATGTAATAGGTTCCTTGTAAAAAACTTGCTGGGTTTTGGTCATTGGTCAGTGAGTTGTTGAAGCCAATATTTAAACTGACAGTTGGGGCACGACCTGCAGCAGCCCAAGTATTGTTGTTTTCAGCGATAGCGATATTCTTTTCTGCAATGCGAACATTGAGGTTGTTTTCTAGCGCAATTGAGATAGCCTTGGGAAGCGTTAAGGATTCTTGACTGTTAAGTACAAGCGAATGCAAGCAAAGAATTGCGAGCCCGACAAAAGATATATGAATTGCCTTTTTCACTAGCTCGCTATTTGCACAAGAATGATGATCAATACTAATATCGCTAGATAAAGCAAGAAGTAGCCTTGTTTATCTGGATTAGCAGGTTCCAAGCTTTCTGGAATTGGCTTTACACCAGTATATAATTGAACCACTCTGGTCTTGAAACCACTGGTAATCATAAGTAAGGCAGGAATTAAAACAAGTAGTATAAATGTTCCCACAAGTAATCCATATGCAACCGATATGGCCATAGGAATTAAAAACTGTGCTTGAAAACTCTTTTCTAATAGTAATGGCCCTAGTCCCGCGATGGTTGTAATGGAGGTTAAGAGTATGGGACGGAAGCGGGCTCTTCCGGTTTCTATAACTGCTGCTTTAACATCCATACCATTTTTAATCTTGTCATTGTAGGTGGTTATAAACACCAATGCATCGTTAACGAATATTCCTACTAGCGCAATGACTCCAAGGATAGAAAAGAGGCTTATGGGAACACTTTGAATGAAATGGCCTAAGCCGACGCCGATGAAGCCGAAGGGCAGTAGTAAAAACACTATTAAAGCTTGGCTGACTGACTTAAAGGTGAGCACAATTACGAAAAACATGAGCAAGAAAATAATAGGCATAACCGTCTGCAATGAATCGGTTGTTTTTTTCTGTTGCCTTTCTTGACCTTCAAAAGAAGCGCGCACGCTTGGGAATTCTTTTAAAACTTCTGGAAGGATTACGTTTTTGATATCCGAAGTAATATCGCTTATACTTACTTTATCGTTGGCAATGTCTGCTTCGATGCGCACTTCTCTTTCCCCTTCGATGCGATTAATATTTACAATGCCCCTTTCTGTTTTCATTTTTGCCAACTCCCCAAGTGGAATGGACTGCCCACTGGTGGAACGAATACGCATATTGTTTAAGTCGTTAATGTCCGATCGACTTTCGGTATCGTAGCGCACCCAAACCCTCACTTCATCTTCTCCGCGCTGAATACGTTGCGCTTCTGCTCCAAAGAAACCTTGTCGCACTTGAGATAGTATATCACTAAGGGTGAAGCCTAGGTTATACGCTTTTGGCGTTAGTTCTAGAGAAATTTCCTTTAGCCCTTCTTGATTATTGTCGACTATGTCTTTTAGGTCAGTGATTTTCCCTAGGTTTAATTTTACTTCACGGATAGCAGCGGCCATTTCTTTCTCATCGGTACCTAATAGTGAAATGGAAACTGGTCTTCCAAAAGGAGATGCAGAACTAAAACTCACGGATTCGGCTTCTGGAACCTCTCCCAATATTTTCCTCACTTTGGCAATAATGGTTCTAGCGGAGATATCACCGCGACGTTCTCCATCTAAAAGGCTAACCGTCAGATTTCCTTGGTAGGTGGTTGGCCCTACGTTTCTTTGAATCTTAGTAATGGGTTCAAGTTCGCCACCGAACGTGTTTTCGGAGATCTCTTTGTTGACCTCATTTGTGATTTGTTCAATGCGCGTAAGTATGGCTTCTGTTTTGTGTTCTCTGGTACCTGCGGGCAGTTTTATATCAACATTAAAAGCATCTCGTGGAATAACGGGGAAGAAAGTAGCCTTGATATAACCGCCTTGCATTGCTCCATAAGTAAGCATCAAGCTTCCAACGCAAATGGCTAGAGTGGGATAGTTAAAGCGAACTGCCCATTTCAAAACGGGCGTATAAAGTTTGTCTCTGAGAAAAGACATCATGCCATCTAAGCCACGTTGTAGTACGTTTGGTTTACTATCTCTTTGCAAGGCGCGCGAATGTGCAATATGCGCGGGTAAAATCAATGCTCCCTCTACAAGAGAGAAGATCAATGAAAAAATTACCACGACGGCCATTTCTCTGAAAAAGTCACCCAGTCTTCCATCTATAAAAAAGAAGGTGCTAAAAGCGATGACCGTTGTAATAATCGCAGAAAAAACCGCAGGTAGCACTTCCATAGTTCCATCCACAGCAGCCCGAAAGGCAGTTGCGCCACGTTCGTAATGCTGATAGATGTTTTCGGCAATAACGATTCCATCATCGACTAGAATACCGATAACCACGATCATCCCGAAAAGCGAAATAACATTTAAGGTTACGCCTAGCCAAGCCGCGAACAAAAACATACCTGCGAAAGAAATGGGTATGGCCAGCGCTACCCAAAATGCCATGCGCCAGTGCAGGAACATAGAAAGCAAAATCAAGACGATGACAAAGCCAATTAGGCCATTGTTCTGAAGCAGTTCGACTCTTTGGTTTAACGTTATAGAGAAATCGGTTAGCACTAAGGCTTGTGCTTCTTCATTTTCGTTGTTAAATTTTTCAATGTATTCCTTAACCTGGCTTGCAATGGAGAGCATGTCTTCTTCCAAAGTATTGCTCACCGTAACTATGGCTGTTGGTTCTCCACCTATATATGTCCTTTGAGGGCGGTCTTCCCATTGGTCAACTACTTCCGCAACATCGTATAAGCGAATGGCACCTCCTCCGGGGTTTGATTTTACAACGATGTTCTGTAGTTCTTTAGCAGTGTAGAATTTATTGTCCGCACGTATAAGAAGCTCTTCAGCATCGGTTTTTATGGTGCCACCTGTTACTTCTAAGTTAGTACCACGGATACGGGCCACCGCTTCCGAAAAAGTAAGATTGTATTGTCTTAGCGCTTCTTCTTTGAAGGCAACTTCTATTTCTTCTTCTGGAAATCCAGAAAGTGCAATTTTTGAGATGCCCTCCATAGCGAGCAGGTCATCTTCAACCCTTCGCGCAATTTTTTTAAGCGTCTTAAGACCTACATCACCGTAAATGCCAAAGGAGAGTACATTCCCCAAGCTCTCTCGTTTAAAAATGGTTAGCGGTTCCATAGAAACAGGAAAAGAACTTATCCCATCAACCGCATTTTTTACGTCCTGCAATATGAGATCGGCATCGTAGCCTTTTAGTATTTCTACGGTAATACTACCAGTGTTTTCAGAGCAAACGGAGGTTATGCGTTCAACTCCCGTAAGGCCATCTAGGTTGTCTTCTATTTTGGCGACAATTCCCTCCTCAATTTCTTGAGGTGAGGAACCAGGGTAAACGGCGTTAATGAAGATGGTTCTGCTTTCTACTTCTGGAAAAAAGGTAGTCTTCATTTGGCTTAAACCAAACAAACCAAGAATGAACAATAAGATCATCAGGATATTTCCTGCTATCTCATTGCGGATGAAGTAGTCAACGATTCTCCGCATCAATAGTCGATTTTCTGACCTTCAAAAAGACCGCTCAAAGAACTTACCACGACAATATCTTCTGGTGAGAGTCCGGTCACTAGGATTTCGTTATCTAATCGTTTAACCGAAATCAGTTTCTTAGTCACCAAGGTTGAGTCTTCGACTACGTAAACTTCGGTAGGAGATATGAAAGCATCTTTAGGAACCTTAACAACGTCGGCAAGGGTAGAGCCCTTTATACTTCCGTTTAAGTAAAGACCATCTTTTAGTCCGCGACCAGAAACCGAAACATAAACAGGTAAGTTTTGCGTTGTTTGATCAATGATGGTTCCGATTCTATTGACTTTACCATTCCAAGACTTATCCAACTCCTCGGAGTAGAGCGAAACTGTTTGACCAGGTTTTACATATTTAAGATTGCCCAGTTCGACTGGAGCAAGCATTTCATAAGTTGATGTGTTAATCATAGTTGCCAGCGGCTGTCCCGGGCTAACCAAAGCCCCAGGAAATACATTGACTTCTGTAATCACGCCCGAAAAAGGGCTGGTTATAGTGAAGTCAGCGAGCTGAGTTTCCAGCCGCTTAATCGAGTAGTACCTGTTATAAAGATTACGACTAGCAACAAAGAACTTCTCTTGATCATTTATAGGTTGAGGAAGCGGAGCAACGGCACGTTCCACATCCAAGTTTTTCAAATAGCTGTCCCAAGCATCAAATGATTGCGGATAGTCGAACTTCAAGTCGGGCATCATTTGGGTAATGTCGCTCAGAAAACTGCTTCGTTCTGCTTTCAGATTAAATGAAGCTTCCTTGTTGTCTACAACAAATAGCAAATCGTCTTGCTGGTAGTATTTTCCAGCTCGGAGTGAAGAACCATTTTCTTGCAGTATTCCTTGAACCTTAGCAGTTATGGCCACACGGTCGTGGGCCTGCAATCTGCCATCTATGCTTATGGTGTTTGGCTCAGAAGTAGCCTGAAAACGCTGTACGCTAACTTTTCGCCTTTCCTTTTTTGGCGTAGCCTTGGAAACCGTGGACTTTTTTTGATTGGAGAGTTTTCCAGACAAGAAAAAGGCGCCACCAAGAATAAGCACAGTCAGCAGGAGAGAAATTAGGTTCTTTCTTAGATTAGCATTCATTCTGTCTTGTTTCAATTCGGCTTTAGCTTCTAATGGCAATCGCTTAAATCACTCTCACGTCGATTGCATTTTAGGCTGCAAAGATACAATCTAAAAGCACTTGCATATTAACTCAATCTTAGCTTTAACTGATGATGCACATTTAATGAACAATACGGACATATGTAGACGTAGCGTTTATTTTTTGTTCAATATCGGTTGAATGTTATGGACGTGCCCCTCATCGGCTATGCAAAAAGCCAGGCTGCATTCGGGTCGCTATGTTTCGTAGCTCGCTAGACGCTCGGTCCCTGCTCTTGTTGCTGTTCAGTTCTTGCTTCTACCGCAAGCGGTAAACAATCACTACAGCCACAAACAGCGACTGCTCCCCTTTGGTCGCACTACTCACAGCGCTCACGCTGATTAACGCAAAGAATTTGTAAGAGAACAATGACTAGTGCATGGCACAATTCATCATCTACAGCGCTTTGGTGTTAATACTCCCCTTTAATAAACGGACCACCAGCATCAACAATGTTCTGCGCAATGCGTGAAATCTCTCTTTGCATCGCTCTGAGCTTTTTACTGCTCGTTTCCATTTCCGATTCTATGATTTTAACCGTTTGCTTATTTGTTTCAGTTGGACCGTAGGTCGAATTGTTGAGTGAAAGTGCAAGAGAAAACATGCGCTCACCGATTAATTTGCGTGTCGCTTTTTCCCCCGGTAGACTTTTACTCGGACTTCCCTCCAAATAGGTAGTCAATTCGCTCATATCCGTGGTTAGCTTGTTCAAGGCCATTCGGATTCCACTGTTCTCAGACGGTGTTTGTTGCAAAGCAGTTTTCAGAAGCTTTACTTTTTCATTGCACTCGTATAAGCTGCTATACATCGCAGAACTCTCACGACCCAAATCATTGTATTTATTCCAAAAATCAGAGACTTCTGCCATTGAGGCGCCATCGAGCGATCCTTCATGCATTCTTTTCAATTCGAACTCTTGCTCTGCTGCCAAAACTGTTTGCTCGCCGTTCGTCTCTTTAACTAATGTAACTGTGTATGTGCCTGGGGCAGCCATAAAGCCTCTCGCTCGTTCATTAAGTTTTGCTTGAGT
>CAZZIZ010000052.1:0-4546 GCA_964654535.1 uncultured Chitinophagales bacterium | reverse complement strand
GCTTCTTCATCCAGCATTTCCCAACCTGGAAAAGGAACACCAGTTGTTGCTTTCTTTTCTGCTTCGGTTCTAATCTCCTTTTTGGACTTGTAGTCATCCTTTAAGTGGTAAGTAAAAATGGCCCCATAAGGCGGGTTTTCAGCAATGTAATGCTGCGAACCTTGCGAGCCCGCACCCTTACCAAAACCAAGATGCGATCTTTGGATGTACCACCACGTATCACGCACTGGAAACAAAGCTGCTTCAGCCGCCAATACATTTGGGTTCATATCTCTAAGCGGACTTATGTCGTCGAGGATGTAAATACTTCTACCAAAAGAAGCAGCAACCAGATCATTTTCGCGTTTATGTATTTTCAAATCACGGAATGATATCGTCGGCAAACCACCTTTCATGCGCGACCAGCTTGAGCCTCCGTTAGTAGTAACATAAACTCCAAACTCAGTACCCGCAAAAAGTAAGTCCTTGTTTACGTGATCTTGTACCAATCGCCAGACGAAGCTTTTTGAGTCGAAGCCATTGCTCATCGATTTCCAAGTTCGTCCTTTGTCGGTACTCTTAAACAAGTAAGGCTTAAAATCTCCTTCCTTGTGATTGTCCATCGCTAGATATACAACATTTGCATCGTGTAGATCCGCGCGTATATCGTTAACATAAGCACGTTCTGGTACACCTTTAATTCGCGATACTGCAGTCTTGCGCCAGGTGTCTCCGCCATTTTCAGTCACTTGTATGTGACCGTCATCGGTTCCGACATAGATGAGTCCTTCTTTTACTGGAGATACATCAACCATACTAATGGTGTTGTAATTCGACATCGCATAAACATCCCAAGGGTTGTTAAAGCTTTGTTGTCTGCCCATAATCGGCAGCGTAAATCGGTTTTCGTTTCTAGTCAAGTCTTCGGAAATAGCCGTCCAGCTGTCACCGCGATTATCTGAGCGCCAGAGTCTTTGCGAGGCAAAGAAAATCTGCGCAGGGTCGTGTGGACTAACCACAATTGGTGCATCCCAGTTGAAACGCTCGTAAACTTCATCTTGCCCTGGTTGTGGCGTTATATCAATTACTTCTCCTGTAGCCATATCCAAACGCGACAAAGTTCCTTGTTGTCTTTGCGCATAAGCTATATTGGGATTGCCTGGTTCGGTTGCTGGTTGATGACCGTCCCAGTTCAATACAACTCGCCAGTCCGAGTTTTGTATACCGTGGTAATTGTCCGTCCGAGAAGGACCGCACTCCGTACTGTTATCTTGCGTTCCTCCATAAACATTGTAAAATGGTTCCGTGTCGTCTATAGCGATATCGTAAAACTGCGTTATTGGTAAGTTCTCCATATAACGCCAGTTTTCGCATAAATCGTAGGTTTCGTAAATGCCGCCGTCCGTTCCCATCAATATGTAATCTGGGTCGTCTGCTTTAAAGTTTATCGAGTGATCATCGCCGTGTTTGTTTTCACGTTTCATGCGGCGGAAGGTCTTCCCACCATTGTCAGAAATCTGTGCGGTGTTATCCATTAAGTATAAGCGATCGTAATTATGAGGGCAGGCGTACAACTCTTGATAGTAATGAGGGCCTGTGCCACCAGAAACGGTGTCTGATTGTTTGCTCCAAGTCATACCACCGTCCATACTTTTATAAACACCACCTTTTCTCAAGTCAACCTCTACTGCGGCATAAAGTACATCTGGATTTTGCGGGCTAATGCACAAGCCAGTTTTACCTAGATTTGATTTGGGTAAACCCTTTTCCAATTTCGTCCAAGTGTTACCACCATCGGTGCTTTTGTGAATACCCGAACCAGGTCCACCACCCATATAAGCGGCGACGGTTCGATGTCTATCCCAAGTAGCACAATACAAAACATCAGGATCCCGCGGATCCATAATTATTTCTGTAGCACCAGTCCAGACGTTGTTCCCTAAAGTTTGACGCCAAGTTTTTCCACCATCAGTCGATTTGAAAATACCGCGCTCACCACCTTTAGACCATAGTGGTCCTTGTGCAGCTACCCACATAACATCCGAGTTTTCTGGGTGAATCAAAATCTCAGCAATGTGTTGCGAGTTTTTTAAGCCCATATTTTTCCACGTATCTCCGCCGTCGGTACTTCGGTAAACACCATCGCCAAAACTAACGTGACGTCCTCCTACGTTTTCACCAGTCCCTAACCAAATTGTACTTGAATTGTTCGGGTCTATGGTAATGCAACCTGTAGAGTAGACCGACTCATTTTCGAAAGTAGGCTTCCAGGTGACGCCTGCATTTTTGGTTATCCAAACATTGCCAGATCCGACAGCGACATACCACTTGCTATCGTCATTGGGGTCAATAGCAATATCGGCAATACGTCCCGACATAAATGCCGGACCAATACTTCGAAATTTTAAACCAGACAGCGGGTCGGATTCTTTTTTCTCTTCTTTTTTCTGCGCTGATAGCGGCAACACGAAAAGTAATGTTAGAATAATTAGGGGGTAGATAAATTTTCTCATAGTGATAGTTTAGATAACCATACAATGTAAAAATTTGCGCGCTTATATTTTACGCAGTTTGAGTCCTTATGTGTATTGTGGGTTATTTGTTGATTAGGCAATTTGTACAATAACTCGCTTGAGCGCTGTGAGCAGTTTGACCGAATGAGAGATGTTGAATGTAGATCGTGGGTTTTTGACTCTTGGGACGGGAATCACAATATCGACGGACGCGGCCGTTTAATATGAATTCGCCTCGTCGGAAAGACAAATTAGTTGTGGAAACAGATAAGATTTCACTTCTATGGAGCGAGAGAATCGTGTTGTGCTAATGGTATTAATCCGCTACTAGGCAAAAGAGTTATTCGCTCAAGTGGAATGGGATTACAAATCGCGAGTCCATTTTGTTATATTGATTTCTGCTTATGCCAAACATCAGCACCAAAGAAAATCCATATAGCCTTTCAAAGCTTTGCAAAGGAATTGAGCAGCTCATTAGCGATAGGCTGGGGCACCAATATTTTTGGGTGGTTGCAGAGTTGTCTAAGATTAAGCTTCAAAACAACGGGTTCATTTATCTGAACTTAGTTGAACTGGAGAACAATAAAGTAGTCGCAGATGTCAAAGGGATGATGTGGCCCCAAACTCGCGTACAGGTGGAAACAAAACTTGCAAGCGATTTTGTAAATGTTTTCAAAGACGGAAACAAGGTGCTCCTGAAAGTAAAAGTAAGTTATTCTGCAGTGTACGGCTTTAGCTTCGACCTTCTAGACGTTGATCTGAATTTTTCAATTGGCGAGATTGAAAAAAGAAAACGCGAAACGCTTAGAAGGTTAAGGGCAGAAAAAAGACTTACTCCGAATAAACGTTTGAAGCTGCCCATTATTATTGAACGAATATTGGTGGTTGGGGCAAAAAACTCGGACGGCTATAAAGACTTCAAACAAACACTTGAAAAAAACTCGAAGCGATTTACCTTCGATTTTGAAATACTAAATACACAGGTACAGGGAAATTCTGCGGTCAAGCAGATGATTGACCGTCTGGATACTGCTGACAAATGTGCTGGGAAAATCGACCTTATCGTTTTAGTTCGAGGCGGTGGCTCGAAGCTCGACTTGGAACCTTTTAACTCTTATGAATTGTGTAAGCGTATAAGCGAACTAAAGATTCCACTTATCGCTGGCATAGGGCACGATGAAGACATCAGTCTGGCCGATTTAACAGCTCACTTATTTTTCAAAACACCAACAGCTGTCGCCGAGCATATTCTTCAACGAAGCCTATACTTTGAAAATGGCTTATTCAATGTTTACGAAGCCATAGCCCGCTTGAGTCAGCGTACTCATCAGCGGAAAAATGAGCAACTGAATATGAATGCGCAAAAGCTTAAGGATCGGTCTATCAATCTGACCGGATCGCTACGACACTATCTCACTATGAACTTGACTAAGTTGAATACTGGTGCGGAGCGTATGTTTGCGGAGCAAAAGAATCTTGTTGATTCTGGTATCAAGAATATTCAGATTATTCAACAGCGAGTTAAGAATCAGTTTGAAAAGGCTTTGGAGCTTAGTTCACAGTCTATTGCAACTGCCTCAATCAATCGTATAAATACTGTTGAATGGGCTCGGATAAATCAAATTCTAAAAGAATTGGAGATTCATATTCCCAAACTGCTTAAAGGTAAGGTGCAAATACTTGATGCTTTTAGTAACAGCGTGAATCTAATGAACCCAGAAAAGCTTGTCAAACAAGGTTTTGCTATTGTTTACGATTCTAATGGAATATTGAAAAAGAGCACTAAACTAGAAGTAGGTGATAGTATCGTATTGGATGTATACGAGCAGAAGATAAGCTGCGAAATCACTAAATTGGAGACGAATGAAAATTAAGTCTTACGAAAAAGCTGCCGAGGAACTAGAAGAGCTGGTTCAACAACTCGAGAACGATGAAATTTCTATTGACGTTTTAGCGGAAAAGCTTGAGCGTGCTTCCAAGTTGATTAAGTACTGCAGGGAGAAGTTGCGTTCTACGGAGAAGAAGGTGGGTGATATATTGGAGGAGTTGAAGAT
>CAZZIZ010000051.1:16968-18710 GCA_964654535.1 uncultured Chitinophagales bacterium | reverse complement strand
AGATCTCCATCGCTATCGGTGTGACCGCTGAGCACTATTTGATAGTCGAACTTTTGGAGCGCGGCCTCGGTCAAGTCATTGAGCTGGGCTTTACTCTGGGCGCTCAGCATGTATTTGCCGGAGCTAAACAATACGTTTTCAAATTGTTCTTGGGCGTTGGCTGTAAAGAGCAAGAATAAGCCCAAGGCTAGAGAGCAGATGTGTTTTCTCATCTGGGAGGATTTAGATTAGCGTTAATTCGTTCGGCGAACATTGCTGTGCGCTATTACTAAAACGCAATCTAAGCCATAAATGTTACAGCCCAAATGAAAAATTTATGTCATATGAATGTTAATAAATCCGAAGGAAGGACACCTAAAAAATTAGTTCGAAAAGATCCAGAAGAAGAAATGTTAAATCCTACTTCTCCTTTATCTCCTCAACCTTATCTTCAATACGATTGAGCATTTTCTCTCGAATAGAAGTATAGCGATCTAGTCTCTTTTGCACGTCCTCCCTCGCTGGGTCGTCTTTCTTCAAGGCTTTCATTTCTGCTTGAATGCCAGTAATCTTTTCTTCGACTTCAGAAAGGGTTTCCTTCTTTTTCTCTAAATCTTCCGCCTGGTCAGCTTTATCGAAAATTACCGCTTCAGATTGCACTTCGGCTTCTTCTTTCTGTTTTCCTCTTTTCGGTTTTGGAATAAAGATTGTTTCGTTTACCTGGCGTTGATTCATAAATGTTGGTGAAACAATTTCGATGTTCGCATTGTGTAACGCGTCAAGTACTCTTCCGTGTAAACGAGATCGCGCCGTGATAATGGTTTTTACATTTTCTAACAAACCGTGCACGCGGTACACTATGGAAAAATCACCTAGTGAAACAACATGTACAAAACCTTCTTTTAATCCAGCTTCTTTTGCCGCCTCCAATAAGACCTTTTCTATGTCCAGTCGATGCACATCGTAACCAAGTGAAACTTCGGCGCTGATAAATGTTCCCGAAGTACGAATAACTTTTACTGGGTTTTCAGTAAGCATTTTATTGGGTAGAGTAGTAAGGTCTCTCGTTTCATTTTGGATCTCGGTATGAAAAAGCCCTTTTTCAGATACCCGCCCGAAGTGTTCGCCTACATGAATAAAGTCTCCGCTTTTAAAGTTATTTATAACCTTGAGCAAAATTCCAGATAGTCCGTTTGCCAAAAAGGATGCCGAGCTAAAAGCTAATGCACCGGAGACAACAATACCTAAAATGGAAACAACTCCGTTTCTTATTTCTTCCGGAAAAGGCAGCGCAATGATAAAAGCAATAACCCCTGTAATTACTATGCTGAACATAATAATGGTCTGTATGATAGACCATTCTTGGTTCGTTTTAGCTCTCCTTTGATTGAGCAGAAAACGGACGCCATAATAAATGAGTGCAAAAATTACGAGAACGGCAAAGGCGTGTCTAAACTCGGCAATTTGACTCACAATCATCGAAACTATTGAACCTCCTCCGGTATCTGCAGCTTGTAATAACATAAATTTTCCTTGTCCCTAAACTTAAAAAAATGAACTCTTTTAGAGCCGCCTTTTTTTAAACAATATCGGGCTGGAATTAGTTCTTACGTAAGGGATAGGAGGTATGCGACCAAAGGGAGCAGTCGCTTTTGTTGAACCAGTAAATCCTTACCGCCTTAGCGGTAGAAGGATTTGCTTTGGTGATACAAGAGAGCGACCGGAGCGAACGCGGAGTACTTTCTCCACTGCGGTCGAAACAG
>CAZZIZ010000051.1:7669-16868 GCA_964654535.1 uncultured Chitinophagales bacterium | reverse complement strand
ACAAGAGAGCGACCGGAGCGAACGCGGAGTACTTTCTCCACTGCGGTCGAAACAGATTCTTAGCCCGACCCGAGTTTTCTGCGCAGCAGAAGAAACGAGGGTTAAGCCCCAACTTTTGGGCATCCCCAAACTTTTGGGCATATCCAAAAACCTATTCGGCACACCCAAACCAAAAACTATGGCAATCTAAAATCAACCCAAACCAACAAATGATCGCTGGCCGAGGTCAGAGCAGTTTGAATATCTGTTGGGTCCGGCCAGAATACCGCAGAATCGCTGACCTGCAAATTGGCCGATGGTAAAACGTAATCGACGCGCAATCCAAAAAAGGAAGTATCAAATTGGGGCTCGCCAGTATCGCCGCTTTGTTGGTTATGAATCTGGCCACCTACACTAGCAGGTATGTGTTCACCAAAAGTGACCGCCTGATTTACCCGCGGATGATCCAGCAATTGACGGATGGCATCCATCGCAGAATCGCCATCAAGGGGGTCGGCATTTTGGTCGCCCATTATTACGAAAAAATCATCGCTGCTCAGGCCACCACTGTTGCCCTGGTCGTCGGTCAAATATTCAGCACCGCTTATGTAGTCGGCAAAGAGTTTTATCTCATCGTGGTTGCGCAATCCGTTGCGATCTTCGGCACCATCGAAAACCGGTGGAGTGGGGTGCGAAAGCAAGGCATGAACAATACGCCCGTCCGGCAACTCAACCGGCATATCAATGTGATTCTTCGAAGACAAGCGGAAAACCTCAAGCGCTTCATCACTGTAAAAGTTGGAGCCATCTGCGTTTTTAGGCAGGGTGGCGTTTTCTAAATCAGTCCATTTAAAGTTTTGAAAGCTGCGGAGCTCCTCGGTTTTAATCGGATACTTCGACAACAAAGCAAAAGCAAACTGCCCTTCAAAATTGCCGAAGCCATAAGCATCGTTGGGAAGCGAAATGCTTCCATTGCTATCTATATCAACTTCGGCCAGCAAGCCAGTATTGGATGGCGCGGCATAGGCATGAGGATACTCCATGATTTCTTGACCATTTTGAGGCTGTTCCAAATAGTTGCTGCGAAAAAGTTCGAGCGCATTTCCGGCTGCATCATAATCAAACTCCATAAGCGCCAAGAAATCTGGACGCACCGTTTGAATAACCTCAGCCACTTTTTTTATGTCCTCGTTTTCGCCGTTGCTCAAGTCGGAAACGAGTCCACCTTCCGTGTCTCGAAACAGGGATACATTGAACGATGCGAAGCGCAGCGTTTCTGTAAATGCCTCGACTTCGGGCTCCGTTTCTTCTTCCATTTCGACCTCCATCTCTTCCTCCATTTCGGTTTCACCAGCAGTGCCAGGGTCTTCGTTATCGTCACACGAAGTGCCCAGCATCGCGAAGCACATAAAGCAAAAGAGAATCTTTTTCATAGTATAAACTGTCTTGAAAGATACTTATAAGGTATGAAGGAGCTACTAAACTCCTTCCCTTTTAAAGGAGAGGTGGGGAGAGTTTTCGCTCTGTAAATTGAAATGAATGTATTTGTTTAATCATTCTGGGAGTGCCCCTTCTTGCGCGTGGAGCAAATCGCTTCTTCCTGCGGAAAGCGATTTGCTCCACGGGCAAAGGGTCGGGCTTATCCAGCACTCCGCGTTCGCTTCGGTCCCCTTCTTGTCTTGCTAAAGAAAATCCTTCTACCGCTAAGGCGGTAAGTCTTTTCTAGCAAGACAAAGGCGACTCCTCCCTTTGGTCGGCTGCTTCCTATCCCTCACTCGAGCTCAAATAAGCCTCGGTGGATAAATTTTACTAAAATTGCTAAGTGCTCATATCTCTGATATTCAACGGTTTATAATGTGTCGCGCTGTAAATGTAAGAATTATTTAGCAAAATGATAAAAAATAGTTGGCATTTTACTAAAATAGTTAGTACTATTGTGTAAGCACAAAAAACGCACATTATGTATTTACAAACGCACGAACAAAACACTGGACTAGGAACACAAATGACATTAGAAATGGGAGGCGAAATGAACCGACTAGGCGCCAAACTAGTTTTGGAGCAAGCGCTTAACAAGGCACCGTCCTTGGCCGCTTACTCATTTATTAGTCAAAAGCACTTGGAGGGCTTTGTACTCGACTTTTACTGCGAGGCACTCAACTTGGTTATTGCGGTCGATCCGCCATCGGATATTGTCAACCTTAACCGCGAGCAATTTTTGAAAGAACGTGGTATGTCTTTCTTACGTTTTGAAACAGATCAGGTATCTACTAAAACAGATACTGTTTTACATACCATTGCTTGGTTTATTAGTCGTTACGAAAAGCTCAATCGCTTGAGCAGTCTTTCTGCTCCCAGGCCCGCGATGGCCATAGCTTGTTAACGAATTATTGATTTATACTTTTTTATTGGCTTATTGGTTGGGGGACCAATAAGATGGGAAGCTTTTGCCTCATCAGCGTCTCTTGGGACGCTGATGACTGGCCAGAGCCATATTTTTTAAAATTTTAAACCCTGAATTATGTTATTAGGACTTGTGATAAAAATTATTTTTTGGTTGTCTTTTGCCGCAGCACTCTGGTGGTGTTACGCCGAAGACGTAAATGCTTTTATCAATGAGCAATTGGGCGAGCAGACACAGGATCAGTTGCAAGACTTGCTGTAGTTTCTTGTTTCTAGATCAAGAGTCATATCTAATCTAGGTATCAATCTCAATGGATCGTAGCATTGTACATATGGACCTCGACACATTTTTTGTGTCTTGCGAGCGCCTGCTGGATAGTCGTCTGGAGGGTAAGCCCATTCTTATTGGCGGAACCAGCGATCGAGGTGTGGTGGCCTCCTGTAGCTACGAAGCACGAGCCTTCGGTATACACTCGGCTATGCCTATGCGTATGGCGCGGCAGCTTTGCCCGGAAGCGGTGGTTATTCGTGGCAATAGCGGTACATACACCAAGTACTCCAAAATAGTTACCGAAATTATACGGGAGAAGGTGCCCTTGTTTGAGAAGAGTTCTATCGACGAGTTCTACATAGACTTGAGCGGCACAGATCGCTTCTTCGGCTCTTACAAGTTGGCCAGTGAACTGCGGCAAACCATAGTTAAAGAAAGTGGCCTGCCTATTAGTTTTGGAATGTCGAGCAGTAAAACGGTTTCCAAAATCGCTACTGGCGAAGCCAAACCCGACAACCAAATAAGAATAGACCAGGGAAATGAAAAACCTTTCCTTGCTCCTTTGTCGGTAAAGAAGATTCCGATGGTGGGTAACAAGACTTACAAAACGCTACGTGGCCTGGGCGTGAAAAAAATAAAGACCGTTCAGGAAATGTCTTCCGAACTAATGGAGCGCGTTTTTGGTAAGCACGGCATTAGTATTTGGAACAAGGCCAATGGTATCGACAAGTCGCCGGTTGTTCCTTACACCGAGCGCAAGTCTATTTCTACGGAGCGAACCTTTGAGCGCGATACCACCGACGTAAAAAAACTCAAGGGCATTTTGATTGCGATGGCCGAAAACCTGGCCTTTGGTTTGCGCAGTGGCGATAAGCTTACTGCTTGCATTGCCGTAAAAGTGCGCTATTCAGATTTCAATACCCATACCGTTCAAAAACGCATTCCTTACTCCTGCGCAGATCATCAGATATTGCCAGTGGTCTTGTCGCTTTTCGAGAAACTGTATCAAAAGCGATTGCTCATTCGACTAGTGGGCGTGCGTTTTAGCCACTTAGTTAGTGGTGGTTATCAAATCAATCTGTTTGAAGATAGCGAAGAGCATATTCGCTTGTACAAGGCAATGGACCTGCTGCGGGGCAAACACGGTTCGCGTTCGGTGATACGCGCCTCCGGTATGAACGCGCGGTCTATAGGTCGGTCTAATCCGTTTAATGGTGAGCCACCGCCGCTGCTGGCGCATCGGAGGCAGTAGGGGAGATAATCAGCAATTGTAATTCTGAGCCTGGTTTAGAAGTTTCGATTGACTTTTTCGTTTTCAGTAATGAAGTGAATGGCTATAACCAAGCGAACATATACATTTGAAAAATCGAAGTCGTTATAGTTTGCTTTGCTATCCAATATGTATGAGCTACGTGTACTACTCCGAAAAATGCTAGAGTAATAATCAACCACTAAGCTATTTTCGTTTCCAACAGTTTTCAGATAGTTGGAATAGGGACCAAACAAGTTTACGCCCGACAAGGCTTGAGGTTTTGATCTAATTGAAGAATTTGTTCCCCATATGATTTCCAGAGTTTTACTATCTATCGACTCATACAATTTGATTTGAGCGCTATAGTCTATGATTTCGGTTTTAGCCCCATTAGTATAAAAATTTAAATAGCAATTTTCCGAATTACCTGAATTGGTTCTTTCCATATTGCAGATTTGCTCTTCAAAAAATCGTAATATTCGATATGCATCGATAACGAAACCTTTTGTCCAAGAAGTCTCGGAAAGTTTGGTCTCTTGATCACCGATTAGTTGTATGTAGTCTAGATTTGATTCATCTACCATTAATTCGGTGCTCATTTCATTTTGATTTGAGCCGTCTCGGTTTGAAACGGAGCATTTGCTAGCTAAAACCAAGACTAGGAATAGGACAAAGGCTCTCATAAAAGTTGTTTAAAGCGACATCTATAAAATATAGATGCTACATACTACTCTTATGGTGTCCGTGTTTTTTCTTTATTGGTAAAAAATTCTACATAGTCCTAATGACTATGCGCTTGAACCGGCAAACCAGCTGCTCTCCACGCTTGAATTCCGCCATCCAAATCGTAAACATTTTCTACGCCAGAAGCTTTCATCATTTCCATCGCCTTAGCGCTTCGGTTTCCGGAATTGCAGTAAAGCATGTATGTGTTTCCTTCTTTAGGAAAATTCGCTTGTACTTTTTCAAATACACCACCATTAAAATCTAACTGACGAGCACCAGCAATGGGCCCTATCGCATGTAACTCGTGATGCGAGCGTAAGTCGATAACAATCTCATTTTGGGTCTCTGCCATTTTCTTTTGAAAATCAGCTGGAGAAAGCAAGTAATTAACTGGAGCTTCTTTCGTTCCTCCAGCAGCACAAGCTGCTAAGAAGAAAGCACAAAAAGCGAGGCTTAAAATGGTACGAAAACTATTCATAATTCGGGACTAAGATTTCTTTTTTTGAGATTGCTTTAATCGGTAGATTTTCTTTTTCAGTTCATCTAAGGCGCTAACCGAGACTCCTGATTTCATTTTTGCACTAGCAGCCGTATCAAGAGTGGTTTTGCCTTTAGCTGTTTGATCCTTACGAGTCACTCTTGGCTTGCCATTTGATCCGGTGCGAATAACTTCTGTTTTAGCGCCAGAGTAAATCGACTCATCGGTATTGGCATCGGTTTGTGCAGTCTTTGAGGTTTCAACTCCTCCTTGGAGTTCTTCTTGCCATTTCAATAACTCATCCCAATTACCATCATTGGCCATACGAGCTTGTCGTGGCCAGGTACCTGGGTCATGAGCCTTGTAATTTGAGCCTGCCAGTGCAAGAAGAGTGCGTAGTTTTTTCACTTTGGTTCTCGAGAGCTTCTTCAAAGTTGAAATACCTCCTTGCGTCAGAATCTTCTCGATTTTTGGACCTATTCCCTCAATAACCGTCAGCTTATCCTTTTTACTCGTCGATTTCGATGAATCAAAAAGAGATTGTTGTCTAGCTGCTATATCAGCTTTGTTAGGCTTGTCTTTCTTTTCAGCAGGAGGAGGCGTTGGGGCTATACGCGCCGTATTCATAGGAACCTCTTTGACAATTTCAATAGGTACCTCTTTGATTACTTCTACGATAACCTCTTTAATCACTTCAATAGGACGCTCTACAATTTTCTCTACTTCGACAATTTTGTCTACTTCAACAATACGCTCCTTGATAACATCAACTGGAACTTCTACCTCTACTACTTTTTCTACTTCTACGATTTTTTCTACCTCGACAATCTTTTCTACCTCAACGATTTTTTCAACCTCAACAATCTTCTCTACCTCTACGATCTTCTCTATTACCTCGTTATCTCCCGGAGCGACGTGTACTATTTTTTCGACCGGTACTTCTCGTATAACTTCAAAGGGTCTTTCAACTATGACTTCAACTTCTTTTATCACCTCAACTTCTACCGGCTTTTCAACGACAACTTCGACCTCTTTTATTACTTCAAAAGGTTTATCGACGAAGACCTCTTTTACGACCTCTACTTCTTTAACGACTTCAACAATTTTCTCAATTGTTTTGGGCTTAGCTCCGCTAAAACTCATAGCACTATTGCTATTGTAGGCTCTAGCCGATGCTGCGTTGTCGCCTTGCATTTGAGACTGGTTGAGTCTCCAGCCAATTAGTCCCCCTACAACTGAGGCAACTAAGGCATATATAAATGGTAACCAAAAGCTCATATTATTCTTTTAAACGCGTGTTAAATTATCTAAGGACTATTTCCACTCTACGGTTCTTCATGCGATTGGCCTTCGTGTCGTTTTTATACATAGGACGATCTTTACCGTAACCAATGGAATGAACTTGAGTTCCAGGAGCACCAGCTTTAATCAATAAGTCAGCAGCTCTTGCAGCTCTTTCTTGAGATAGTTTCATATTGTACTCGTAGCGCCCATAGCTATCGGTATGACCGGATACCTCAACGCTACTATTCGGATTATGCTTCGCATAGTATGCGATGTCCTGCATCATTTGCTCTTCCTTATCAGTAACAATCATCTCACCTTCTTCAAAGCGCAAAATAGCTGGCTCATTTTGGTAAGTATCCCTAACGTAATTAATGCGGCTTTCATCTACAGAAACCAGAGTACTGCTTTCATTTACAGTATTCTCCGAAATAGCATCTTCTTGATTTGGCTCAGTAGAAGAATTAAGAGTAAAGCTGCAGAAGCCCGCGCCGATTAGTAACCAGGCAAAAAGGCCTAAAAAGAGTAGGGGGAGTTCTCGAGACTTAGTCATAGAAATGATTGAAAAATTATCCTAGCATTATACGTTTACTCACTAAAAGAACGAATTATTTGAGTTTTTTCAATCAAAGCTTATCAAACTTTGGTTGACAACAAGTACTGTATGATTTGGAAATTCGAGAACTACACTGGCGCTTTATGTCCGAGATATTAGTTCGGATCTAAGTTGCTGACATTCAACAAGTAAAGGGGGTCTGACTTAAAGTTTCTCATAGGTGCGGGAAATAGTGTTTTGCACAATGGAAAGAGATGTTTTAAGAATTACAAACGTTCTATTTCATTTTTCATGTTCTGGATGGCCTTGTCTTGGTAGAGGTTTTTGAAATGTGGAGTTTTAAAGAGGTCTACATTCTCTATCATTTCCTTCATTATCTTTTTGCGACCTCTTCGATAAATAAAGTCAGGAAAGACGCTGTATTCCTTTCGAATATTCGAGGCATAAACCAAATAATCATCGGGATCTGACCCTAGAATCGCGAGGTCTAAATCTAATAGTAAATTCGTATCCTCATCTTCGGATCTCGAATGATTTTTTGTGGCTTCAATTTGTTTAATGCACTTCTCTATTTCTTTAAAGCTTGTATTCGAAATCCTTCTTTTGAAAAGTCTTGCACTTTGAAGTTCATTATCGCTCTTGGTTGATTTGTATATAATGTCGTGATAGAATATGGCGAATTGTAAGCAGTCAATATCGTTAATCAGATGGCGAACAGTTTCCAATTCATTTAGCATAGATGAAATATGGCTTAGGTTATGATAGTGTCTCGAAGATGAGCTGTAGTTTGAATGTAACTCAACCCAGCATTCCTTTATATAGTCATCGTCGTCAGTATATTTTCCGAGCAATTGAGTAAAAGTCTTTTCTAGCATAGCTTAATTGTTTACCAGCAATCTACTAGCCGCACTGACTCCACATTTCTGATATTTAGCATAAGCGCGAGCTCCAGCTTTGCTTATTTCTTCATCTGTTCCACCGTCAATGTATTCGCTTAATGCATCGTGAATGGTGTATGCCTCTGGTGCCATTAGTCCAGTCGTCCATAAAACAGGATTGGCCTTGGCTTGCTCTAGGTACTCGGTGAAATAGCTTTTACTATGACAAGCCAATATTATCGCGTCCCTCTCTTGGCCATCTGAGTTGTTGAAGTTTCTATTTAAGGTGAAATCCATAAGACCATCGTGACCGATGTAAGCAATGAGTTGCGCGTTTCCTCGTAAGCCGATTGAGCGGCCATCAATTTCTAAGACTTCTTTTTGTTGCCCGCTGGTGCTTTCAAGAAAATCGATGGTGGTTTCCTTGATGTACCTTCCATCATAAGCGTCTGCTACCATGTAATAATCTTTTTGCTTATGCTTAAAGACAACTCTTTCCAAGACAATATCGTTGTGCTTCCCGGATTTTAGAAGTTCCCAATCTGCACTGCGCTTGAAAAAGGTCTTAACTCCATAAGCGGCACCCCAATAAAGATTGTTATGAGGATCTTGCCCATTTCCAATCTTATTGGGCACTGGAACAATTCCTTGATGCTCATTATCACAAAGCGCAACCAAAATGTGAATGACCTTCGCACTTTTATCTATGTACTCGTTTTGATCAATGCGATAAGCGTTTGCATATGAGTCAATTTGTTCTTGCGACGACCCACAACTAGCTACAGAGATTAGGAAAAGGAAAAGTAGAGATTTATTCATTGGGGATTTAATTTTTACTTAAGCCAGGAACCTTGCGCCATTTATCTGATTCTGCAAAGTCCTTTATCATCTTGTTTCTTGTAAGAAGAAACTTGGTCATATAAGTCTCTAGAAAAAGTCGATCCGCGATTAAGCCCAAAATTCCAAGCGGGGATATGTAGTCGAATCGGTCAATCATTAAAGTAATCTTGCCTTCTTTTTTGAAAAGATGTTGGTGTCTTAGTGACTTGAAAATTCCTTTTTGCATCTCGTCCACAAACAAATTGGGTCGATCGAACTGGGTGATTTTGGAAGTGAGTTCTTGCCAGATGCCGAAATGCTTGGCGCGCCAAGTCACGGTTTCATTGATATTTATTAAGCCAGTGGTAGTTCCTGCAATCGCTTTTTCCTTGCTTTTTACTGTTGAGATTTTGTGCAGGTCTATGCTTCGGGCTAAGTCGAATACTAAATTGATGGGGGCATTAATTCGTGTTTCTAATTCTATAAGCGGCATTGTGTTCAATCTATTATAAAAACGAAGGAAAGTCCAATATATTTTTAATTCCATTTGCTA
>CAZZIZ010000051.1:0-7569 GCA_964654535.1 uncultured Chitinophagales bacterium | reverse complement strand
TCAATCTATTATAAAAACGAAGGAAAGTCCAATATATTTTTAATTCCATTTGCTAAATCTCTCGCGCGAAGGATGGTAGGTATGCGACCAGAGGGAGCAGTCTCTTTTGCTGGGGTAGCTAAGACTTACCGCGCAGCGGTAGAAGGATTTGCTTTGCCCCAGCAAGAAAGAGACCGAAGCGAACGCGGAGTACCGGACAGCCTGACCCATAAAAAGCTTTGCGCAGCAAGAAGCTTTTTATGGGGCGCGCCCAAAACATCATAACTCTTCCTCACTACCAGAATGAAAAAAGCAAGCAATCCCAGTGGCCGCAAAGAAAAACGCCACCACAATATTAATGAGGGACAAGAACTGATAAGGCGCATATTGCAAAGCGGATACGCCCAAAGTCGCCGACATAAAAATACCCGAGGGAGTCCAGGGCGCAAGGTTTTCCAGCATAGTACCCGCATCCTCGATGGAACGCGAAAGAACTTTGCGCGGAATTTTTAGCTGGTCGAACTTGCGGCGAAAAGACTCACCAATAATGAAACTCGTAGCGTACTGATTGGAGGTGGTCAAGTTGCATAAAGCGGTACTGGTCAAAGCCGCGACTACCGCGCGCTTTGGCGTACTTACCATTTTCATAATTCCCGCCAAGACGGTGTCGATAGCCTTGAGCACATCTAAAGTTCCAATAAAAGCGAAAATGAGAAAGCAAGAAGTGATCCCCGAAATGAGATTGTACAAGCCTCCGCGATTTAAAATTTTTAAGGCATCGGCATTGGCGATTTCGGTGGGCGACATTGAAGTGTTGAAGCCCTTATTGAAACTGAGCAAAACATCGCTCAGACTAAAGGGTTGAAATATAAAAGTCAGTATCATAGCCAACCAAGCGCTACATAACAAAGTAAGGATGATTGGTTTTTTGGTCAGCGAACCCCAAACGACTAGGACGAGTGGCAGTAATAGGAAGGCATTGAAGTTGAAGGTTTGCTTTAAGGCATCGAGCGTTTGAGTTATCAATGCGGGTTGGGCAGTGTTTTCTGTTCCTGATCCATATAGCGCGGGTGAAAGGGCTACGTAAATGATTCCTGCAAGGATGGCCGATGGCCCGGTGGTGTACACCATCGATTTTATGTGGTCAAATAATTTCACATCGGTGGCCAGCGCAGCGATGTTGGTCGTGTCCGAAAGCGGCGACATCTTGTCGCCAAAAAAGGAGCCGCCAACAACAGCGGCAGCAGTAATAGCGAGATCTGCGCCGTAAACTTCGGCAATGCCCATCATTACAATCCCAATCGTACCAGCTGAACCCCAAGAGGTTCCTGTAAGGAGCGAAAACAATATGCAAACCAAGAAAGCAAAAATGTACATCCAGTTGGGATCGATTAATCCGATGCCGTAATAAATGAGCATAGGGATAGTCCCCGAGACTATCCAACTTCCTATGAGTACGCCAATGGAAAAGAGAATGAGTATTACGCCAATTGATTCGCCAACTTTTTTAACGATGTGCTCTTGTATGGTTTCCCAGGAATAGCCTAGAATCATTAGGTAAATACAACTGAAAGTAAAGGCCATTAAAATGAGCACTTCAAGTGGTAGCATTTCGCCTCCGAGAATAACGGGTTGTATAAAAAGCCCGAAGACTAATACGCCAATGAAAAAGAGTATTGGCCAGATGGCTTTGCTAAATGATGTTGGAGTGGGAGATGGCACTCCTTTAAGTTAACCGTTATTTCCAGCTTATCTATTTTCCTGACACTTTGAGTACATGCCTCAGGCATTTTGGGCGTGTAAGAAATTAGCGAGATATGTATCAAGAAAGTTAGTCCGCGTATAGTAAGCGTCCCTTTAGACCCTTAAAACCAACTATATTGTGTCTATGATTTTTACGCATAACTCAGATGAAATTAGATTAGACCACGTAGCGAGTAAATTGTTTGCGCTGGGCTTTTTTCTATGCTTCCTTTCCTTTTTAGCACCCGCTATCTCAGCTCAGGATTTATACGATCTCGAAACCATTCAAGAGATAGAAATCAACTTCAATCAAAGTAATTGGGATCAGTTGATGGATGACCAAAAGGCCGGGGCAGGAGATTATATTATGGCTCAGAGCGTTTCAATAAACGGAGAAGTCTTTGACAGCGTTGGAGTGAAGTATAAAGGTAACAGCACTTACGATGCTGACCAAACCAAAAACCCACTGCACATAGAGCTCGATACATTTAAAAATCACGATTACCAGGGCTTTACCGATATAAAATTGAGTAACGGCGCCAGGGATCCTTCATTTTTGCGAGAAGTTTTATCCTATCAAATCTTAGGGCAATACGCAGATGCGCCATTGTCCAATTTTGCCAACGTTACCATTAACGGAACGTTAATAGGTCTATACAGCAATGCAGAATCCATATCGAAGAAGTTTGTCGACAAACATTTTGATTCACGTAGAAATGCGTTCATAAATTGTAATCCCGTAGACGTTACGGGGACAAGTTCAGACGTTTTTCCAGATTTGCAATATCTCGGAAACAACGTCATCAGTTATCTCGGCGCCTACGAGTTGAAGTCTGACGAAGGCTGGGACGACTTGTTAAACCTATGCGATACACTAAACAACAACATCGAAGCAATTGAGGCAATTCTAGATGTCGACCGTACCTTATGGATGCTGGCCTTCGACAATGCCCTGGTTAATCTGGATAGTTATATCGGAGCCATCGTGCAGAACTACTATTTATATAGACAGGATAACGGTCGCTTTGTACCAATCGTCTGGGATTTAAATGAGTCATTTGGTCGAGCTAATGAAACTGGATCGATGAACTTAAACAGCACAACCGCAAAGCAGCAATTGGATGTTTTTCTTCACGAAAATGATAGCGAGTATCCCTTGATACAACAATTGCTCAGCATCCCAACTTACCGCAAGCGATATCTGGCGCATTATAAAACAATGCTCTTGGAAAACTTTGACAACGGCTCTTACATCAATACGGCAGAAACACTACGCGCTTTGATTGACCAGAGTTTTCAGAATGATACGAACCGATTCTTTAGTTACGACGATTTTTCAGACAACTTAGAAAACGATGTGAATACTGGTGGTGGGCCAAGTGGCATCTCGCCGGGCATCATGAACCTTATGGATGGTCGCAGCAGCTTTCTACTCGCCAGCGATGAGTTTACTGCAGCCGAACCTAATTTTGCAGAGATCACCTTGTCCAACGATAATCCCGAACTCGGAGAAAACTTACTTATAAGCGCTCAAGTAGAAAATGCAGATTTCGTAAGCCTTGCTTATCGCAATGAAGAAGACGAGCCGTTTTCTAAATTGGAAATGCGCGACGACGGTAGCAATGGCGACGATGTAGCTGGCGATGGGATTTACAGCATTCTTTTTCCGCTGGAACACACCTTTTACGAGTATTACTATTATGCTGAAAACAGCGACATCGGGAAATTTGAACCGCAGCGAGCAGAACACGAGTTCTTATCACTTCAAGCAACTATTCCAATTCCAGAAATTACTGATCTGGTTATCAACGAGTTTATGGCTTCCAATTTCGAATCAGTATCCGATAGCGAAGGCGAGTTCGACGACTGGATAGAATTGTTCAATAACGGAAGCAGTAGTATTGATCTAAACGGCTATTCGCTTTCTGATGATGCAGGTCAGTTAACGAGATGGTCCTTTCCACCGGGAACCAGTATCGGGAGCAATGAATATCTCATTGTTTGGGCAGATAAAGATGAAGATCAGTCAGGGCTGCACACCAACTTTAAGTTGTCCGCTTCAGCAGAGGGAGTATTTCTATCAAATCCAAGCGGTGAGGTCATCGACTTAGTTACTTACGAAAACCAAGAAAGTGACCTGTCTTTTGCGCGATTCCCCAACGGTACCGGCCCTTTTCAATCTATGAACCCAACCTTTAATGCGGAGAACGAAATTGTTTCTTCGGTACCTGAGTCTTTGCAAACGCAAATGGATTTCTTGATTTACCCAAATCCAGTAGAAGGCACATTAAATGTGAAATTTGATAACAACATAGAAAAGCCATTACTACTTGAACTTTTCAATCAAAGTGGGCAAGTGGTTTTTAGAAACGAATCCTGGCTTGGAGAATCCTTGCCAACAACAACATTGAAAAACGGTTTTTACTTTCTGTCTATAAAAGATGTGGGCTTCATTAGCACGCAGAAGTTCTTAATTCAGCGATAATGTTTTATTTGGGCGTGCCCCTGTTTCGTCTTTGCTGCGCAAAAGAAACAGGGTCGGGCTTTCGCCAGTCGCTCTGTTCTGCTGACCCGGTTTCGCAAATTGCTTCTTCCGCAAGCGGAAAGCAATTGGCTTACCTTCACGCATTGCCCCAAATTGACTAAGTCTTTTCCCATCCCTTAGATCGATCTACCGCTCGATTCCAGTTTTTAATCCGCTCTTTTCGGCTAGCAGTTTTCAACCTAGGCGAAAAGGTTTTGTCTTCCTTCCATTGTTGTTGAATCTCTTTGGTGCTCGACCAAAAGTTCGTTGCCAATCCAGCGAGGTAAGCAACACCAAGCGCTGTGGTCTCGAGCACCTTGGGGCGAATAACTTTGCTTCCCAAAACATCAGCCTGATTTTGGAGCAAGAAATTGTTGGCCACCGCTCCGCCATCTACGCGTAGCTCTTTCAACTTACCGCCCATATCAGATTTCATAGCTTCCACCACTTCAGCAACTTGATAGCCAATTCCTTCTATAGCCGCGCGTACGATATGCGCTTTCGTTGTTCCTCTAGTAATTCCTACAATGGTTCCTCTGGCATACTGATCCCAATGCGGTGCTGCAAGTCCAGTCAGCGCAGGGACGAAGTATACGCCTCCGTTATCCTTCACCGATTTAGCGAGACGTTCACTATCTGCAGCGTTTTCAATAATACCCAAACCGTCACGTAACCACTGAATGGCTGCACCTGCTACGAAAACCGAACCTTCAAGGGCGTAAGTAGTTTTACCATTTATTTGCCAAGCTATGGTTGAAAGCAAATTGTTTTTCGAGCGCACTATTTTTGACCCCGTGTTTAAGACGAGAAAACAACCAGTGCCATAGGTGTTCTTAGCCATACCACTACGCACGCACATTTGCCCGAATAAGGCGGCTTGCTGATCGCCGGCAATTCCTGCAATAGGAACCATCGCACCAGCGAGTTTGGTTTCGCCATATACTTCACTACTACTTTTTACTTCTGGCAACATAGAACGTGGAATATCTAAGAGCTTCAATAACTCATCGTCCCACTTGAGTGTTTTTATGTTGTACAACATCGTTCGGCTTGCGTTACTTACATCTGTAACGTGAACCTTCCCTTTAGTAAGGTGCCAAGTTATCCAAGAGTCAATTGTCCCGAAGGCCAGCTCGCCTTTTTTTGCCTTGGCCCTTGCTCCTTTTACGTTATCTAGAATCCATTTTACTTTAGTGCCAGAAAAATAGGCGTCCAAGACTAATCCAGTTTTTTTGCGCACCATTTTGGCGTGCCCCTTTGCCTTAAGCGAATCGCAATAAGCAGCAGTTCTGCGATCCTGCCACACGATGGCATTATAGATGGGCTTGCCAGTTTTTCGATTCCAAACAACTGTGGTTTCTCTTTGATTGGTTATGCCAATGGCAGCGATAGATTTTCCATCTACATTTTGCTTGCTGCAAACATCACGCATTACTTTGAGCTGAGTCTTTCGGATATCTTCTGGGTCGTGTTCTACCCATCCTGGTTTGGGAAAGATCTGTTTGAACTCTTTTTGTGCAGTTCGAATAATTTTTCCAGTCTTGGAAAAGATTATAGCCCGCGAAGAGGTAGTTCCCTGATCAAGAGCGATGACGTATTTCTTCATAGATAACTGATTTTCAATCTTGAAAATAATTATTTATGATTGGCCGAAGAGAAAATGAGCTCAATCGGCAGCAAATTCATGAGCGAATATTCGGTCTCACGAAATCATTTGGCTAGCTATTAAAAAGCTAGCAGGGAATAATCTGTCGAGATTCGAAGGTTTTAAACTCGTCTGGAATATTGTCGACGATGCTTTGACGTAAAGATTCAACAATTGCCCTCTTTGTAAAACGCCGGCTTATGACTATACTAACTTCTCTGACTGGTTGGGGTATTTCAAAGTCTTTGACTTTTCTGCACTGCTCTGGTCTAAGGTCAAGGGTTGCTAGAGAGGGCAGTAGGGTATAGCCAATTTGCTGGTCAACCAAACGACGCAGAGATTCTACGCTTCCACTTTCAAAACGAAGGGCAACTTTATCCTCGTTTCTTTTCTTTTCGATGCCCATTATATTCGAAATTTGTTTTCCAAAACAATGTTCTTCTTTAAGTACCCAGAGATCGTCGTGGTCTAAATCGTCGGTGCCTATTTGCTTCTTGTTAGAAAGAGGATGTTTTGGCGAAATATAGGCCACGAAAGGCTCATAGTAAAGTGGAATCTGTAAGAGGTCGCTGTTTTCAATTGGAGTTACCAGGACGCCAATATCCAGCTCATTGTTGGACAAAGCCGATATAATATTACTCGACTGCATTTCATGTACAGATAGTCGAATTTCCTTTTGTTTTTTCAAAAAAGGAATTGAAAAAACGGGAACGAGGTATGGGCTAATAGTGGGTATTATGCCGAGTCGTAACTCACCCGAGCAATCCTGCATAGAATTGGCCGACAGTTCTGTAATTCGAGAAAATTCTCCAATAGTTATTTTCGCCTGTTCAATAACCTGAAGCCCGAGATTGGTGGGACGAACCGGAATCTTTGTTCGATCAAAACACAACGCATTTAACTCCTTCTCTAACTTTTTAACCTGAATACTAAGGGTTGACTGAGTAACAAAACACTTTTTTGCCGCCTTGGCAAAACTGCCACATTCGGCTACGGCCACGATATACTCGAGTTGGGTTATAGTCATATAGCTTGCGCGTATTGGTAGATTTCAATGACTGAATTGCTCACATTTGCTTTTGTTTGGACGCCGATTATTGGAGGATTTACAGCGAAATATTGAACAAAGGTCATCACTCTTTAAGTTCGCTATCAAAACTGAAATGACGAAGTCATATCGCGAATTAGTTTCGCTTTTAAAGGAAAAGAATGCTTCTGTAACTTCTCCGACAATTGAAAAACTCCTGTGTAAATCCCAAGCGTCGTTATGATTTCGTGATACTTATGAAACCATACTGTTATAATCGCTTTGATTTAGCAGCACTTTAGCGATGTCTTAAATTTTTTCAATAAGCGATTGAAAGTATCAATTAGTTTTTTGAAGTCAGCATTAATAGTTTGCGCGCGAAAAAATAAATCAAAATTTTACGAAACAGGTTCAAAATTATGAGATGTACAGACTTACTACATTGGAAATTAATGCAGAATTATTATACAAATCCTGAGGGCAAAAAAAATACGCGCTTAGATAAAAAATGGCCACGAGCCTGGGTTTATTCCTTGCTCATTTTTTTGTTTTTATCAAGTGCTAATCTGTACGCCCAGGCTACGGTTTCCGACATTGAGTTTGACGATGGCTCTACCTCGACTGCCATATGTGTAGACGGAGTTGGTGATC
>CAZZIZ010000050.1:0-18737 GCA_964654535.1 uncultured Chitinophagales bacterium | reverse complement strand
GGGCACGCCCAAATTCTCAAAACCCAAAACTTCACACCTCCCAGACCTCAAACACACCTCATACCTAACAACCTCATACCTCATACCTAAAACCCTAAGGCTTCACATAATCCAACTTGTACTTCTCCATAAACTTCATATAGAGATCTTTCTGCTTGTTGTTCATGCTCACCAAGCGGCCGTCGACAAATGCGAGCTCAATGTTGTTGGTCATAATGTCCAAGACGTCGCCCGATGAAACTATTAGCGTAGCACTTTTGCCTTCCTCTAATGATCCGACTTTATCGTCGATGCCCAGAATTTTTGCGGTGTTAAGCGTAACGGATTTCAGTGCTTCCTCTTTGTCCAAACCATAAGCAACGGACTTGCCCGCCACGAATGGTAAGTTTCTTTGCTCGCCCGAACCGTTACGCGCGGACTGACAATACAAGATGCCCGCTTCTTCCATCAATGCTGGTAAACGGAAAATGATATCTACATCGTCGTCCTCCATTCCTGGTAGGTTGTGCGCGTGACGCAGGATAACCGGTATCTCGTTCTCGACCAAGATGTCTGGTATCAACCAAGCATCGCGACCGCCGACAAGTACCATTTCTACGCCGAGTTCTTTGCAAGTATGAATAGCGTCGATAATTTGTTTGTGTTGGTCGGCAACAATAAACAGTTTACGTCCGCCACCAAAAAGATCAACCATAGAAGCCATCTTTAAATTGCGCTGCTTGGTGAGCTTAGCTTCCGTGCTGTAGGCTTTTGCTTCACCAAGGAAGCTTTTTAACTCGGC
Source organism: uncultured Chitinophagales bacterium (assembly GCA_964654535.1). GTDB lineage: Bacteria > Bacteroidota > Bacteroidia > Chitinophagales > UBA2359 > CAZZIZ01. The sequence goes on along the minus strand of CAZZIZ010000050.1, from coordinate 17,956 downwards.
AACGTCTTTGTCGTAATCTTCATTCAGTTTTATTCCACCCGGCTCTGCCCACCATCCGCTGCGACGAAAAAGTGCTGGCCAGTTTACATAAATGCCGTCGTTTTCTTTTACAATGGCGTCTTCCCAGTTCCAGGCATCGAGTTGTACTACGGATGATTGCCCCGAAATACGTCCGCCTTCTGGCTTTACTTGTGCGAGCAAAACTCCGTTGGAACGCACAGTAGGTATAACTTTTGAGTCCGTGTTGTAAGCGATTATGGAACGCACATTTGGGTTCATATACCCAACCTCGCGGTTGTCTCGTGTGGCACGAACGGCATTTATTTCTACCATTCCCAAAATACTATTTGGAGTAATGAGTCCTGGGTAAATGTGTTTTCCCTTTACATCGATGGACTGACTTTCTGGATAAGCTACCTTAGCCATACTGTCGTGCACCTTGGTAATTTTTCCATTTTCAAAAACGATAACACCGTCTTCTATTACTTCACCATTGCCAATGTGTATCGTAGCACCTTTCAAAATTACTCGTTCCGCTTGGGCTTCTCCCGGAGCAGGAACGTCTTGCGCTTGCGCGTAAAAGCCGCAAAGTACAAGTAGTATAAGTGCGATTATATTTTTATTCGTATTCATGTCTTGTCTTTTTGCTGGTTTAGAAAGAGCAGTAATCGTCTACGTGGTCGCAGTGGTAGTGCTGTTCTGGTTTCGGTCCACGCTTCTTGGTTTTGCCTCCATCTTTTTTGAACTGAATCATCTTTTGAATCAGACGATTTCTTTCTGCTATAATCGCTTTACGCTTTTCTATGTCTTCGTTGATGTCCCAGTAGCAAACGCCATCAACAAAAGTTTGTTCCGCAACAGAGTAAACTTCTAATGGATTTCCAGACCAAACCACAACATCTGCATCTTTACCTGCCTTGAGGCTTCCCATTTGATCTTCTAAGTGTAAAAGCTTTGCAGGATTTAACGTTACCATTTTCCAAGCATCTTCAGGGCTAACGCCTCCGTACTTAACAGTTTTTGCCGTTTCAGTATTTAATCTTCTAGCCATTTCTGCGTCATCAGAGTTTATGGCCGTTACGACACCCATTTCATTCATAATAGCCGCGTTGTAAGGAATGGCATCGTTTACTTCAAACTTGTAAGCCCACCAATCAGAGAAAGTCGAGCCGCCAACGCCGTGCTCTTTCATTTTGTCCGCTAGTTTGTAGCCCTCCAAAATGTGGGTGAAAGTATTCACGTTAAAGCCGTACATCTCCGCCGTTTTCATCAGCATATTTATTTCCGACTGCACGTAAGAGTGACAGGTGATAAATCGCTTCTTATCAATAATTTCTTTTATCGCTTCTAAATCCAAGTCGCGACGATCGGTAGCAGGATTGTATTCTTTTGCACGCTGGAAGTAATCAATAAAAACTTGCTCCACGCCCATTCTAGATTGCGGGAAACGGTAAGTATTTAAATCACCCCAGTTGGATTGTTTTACGTTTTCACCCAATGCGAACTTTATAAAGCCATCGGCACCTTCTATTTTCATATCCTCAGGTGCGTGTCCCCAGCGAAGTTTTACCAATGCCGATTGACCGCCAATTGGGTTGGCCGAACCGTGCAGTAACTGAGCAGCAGTAACGCCTCCCGCTAGTTGGCGATATATATTGATGTCCTCGGAGTTGACTACATCGCCAATACGCACTTCCGCCGTACTCGCCTGACTGCCTTCGTTTACACCACGTGAGATTGCAATATGTGAGTGCTCGTCGATAACGCCAGAAGTAACGTGCTTGCCGGTACCATCTATCTTACGACCAGTCGTAAGCTTAATGCCCTTACCGACTTGCGCAATTTTGCCGTTGCGAATAAGTACATCGGCGTTTTCTAATATTCCATCGGACTCATTGGTCCAAACGGTGGCGTTGGTTATCAAAACCGTTTCAGCTTTCGGCATTTCGGTCCAACCGTAACCATTGAAAGGGTAGGTGATTTGACCCAACATTTCGTCCGCATCATCCTTGGACATTTTGTCCTTCTTACCCATCATTTTATCATCGCCTTTTTCAGCGTCCATTTCGTCCTCCTTTTCGAGCGCAGTTCTTCTGTTGACTTTCCAGTTGCCCCACTTGCCTGTTGCATCTTGTCCAGTACCTTTCCAAGTATCGCCATCAATCCAACCACTCAAACGAACCACTTCATCCGAATCTTCAGTAGGCGCATAAGTCAAAGTGATCTTGTCCCCTGAAATTTTGTGTTTCACACTGATGTCCGTTGTATCGTTTACCACGATGCTCATTTTAGGACTGCCCTTGCTGTTTTTTACTCGCAGCTTTAGGTCGCGGCTACCATCTACTTTTAAATTGTAATTGCCTTCTAAATCTTGACGATCCAATGAAGCCAGCACCAACTGTTCTCCTTTACTCCAGTTCTCGTAGATTTTGCAATCCTCATCAAAGATGTCGCCCGAGGTAACTATAAAGTTGGCAAAATGACCCTTTTGCAAACCGCCAATGTTACGTTCCATGCCAATCATTTTTGCTGGAGCGTAGGTCAAAGCTTTCAGAGCGGCCTCCTTGCTAAGCCCCGCCTCTACTGCCTTACGGACGTTTTTCAAAAAGTCTTTTTTGTTTTTAAGACCGTCGGAAGTAAAAGCAAAGTCGATTCCCGCTTTAGACAAATGCATCGCATTGTGCGCAGCCATTTCCCAATGCTTCATATCTGATAAGGCTACGTAATAAGCATCCAAAGGATCTTCTACGTCGTAGGCATCGGGGTAGTTAACTGGTACAATTAAAGGAGCACCTGTCGCTTTTATTTCATCAATGCGCTGATAAGAATCACCACCACCTTTTATGATAAACTGTTTTGAAAACTCGTCGCCCATTTTGTCTACGCGCAGCACCGTAAGTTTATCACCAACCTCATATATTTTTGGAAGCGCGTCCGACTTGTTCCAACTGTCTAGAGAAATGTTTTGTTCCTTTTTAGTTGTCGACCTTTTATACCAATCAGCATCTAAAAAAGTTTGACGAACCAAAGCGATAACCCCCATCATAGAATTCGGGTAACTCATCTTCGAACTACCTTTTGACATAGAGTAGTGGGTGCTGGCTCTATCTTTTAAAATCATTTCATTAGAAGCCTTGTCGGCCAAAGCCACAACCGTTCCGGTTCCACGAGCGATACCGTCGTTTATATGCGTTAAAGCCGCACCAAATCCAGCTTCACGTAGCGATTTGGCTTTCTTAGCATCTACTTCAAAAACTTCGTAGGCATCGTTTTCTGGACGGATAGCCTCGTTCCAAGCATAGGGCCCTTTCTTTTTAGAAACGAACTGCGGTCTTTGACTTCTGCTCGATCCGCCCTTCTCAACTTCGGGCATACCATAATCGCTCAGTAGTTCGATAAAGGCCGGATAAATGTGGTTTCCACCCATATCAATTTTCACTGCACCAACTGGTACAGAGAAATTTGGGCTCACAGTTTGGATAATACCATCTTTGATAATCAGCGTGGCATTTTCCATGCTTTTATTATAGCTGGTATGAATGGTAGCATTGGTCAGTGCATAATGCCCACTGCGAATGTCCTTAACACCATTGGTTGGATAAGTTTCTTGTGCAGTCCCTGAAAAAACAATCAATAAGGGCAGCAACAAGACAGCGATATACCTTTTCATCGAGTCATAGTTTTGTCTAAAATTAAGATTCCCTCTTAGTTCCATCGGATTTTGGTGAGTTTATTAGACTACAAATAGCCAAAACAATGTTAATAAGAAGTGGTATAGGCAAAACGAGACTTTTGTACTAACTTCAAGTACCTTGGTATGATATAAATTTATAATACCGAAGAGTGGATTTGTACTTGGGCGTGCCCCTTCTTGCTTCGCAAAGGGTCGGGCTTTCGGCGCTCGCTCTGTGCTGCTTCAGGCAAAGTGTTTTTCTAGCTCTTAAGGAGCTAAAAACACTTCTTGCCTTCACCAACAGGAGCTCAGACAAACGCCTCTATCCCTCACGCGGAGAAACTACGCATGATTAAGAAAACCGAAAAATTTTCACTTCTAACAAGGCTTGTTGCTTTTTGTCTACTGACATTGCTTTCGCTTCCTGAAAAGCTGCAGGCCAATCACCTCGTTGGAGGTGAAATGAGTTACGAGTGTTTGGGCGGAAATCAGTTTGAAATCGTGCTGCGTATTTATCGCGATTGTGATGCGCCAAATGCTGCACCCTTCGATGATCCTGCACGAATCTTTTTTTACAATAGTTCTGGGAGTGTTGTCGACCAGTTGAACATGGGTCACGAACCAAGTGGAGACGTTTTTATTCCACCAGATACAGATGACATTTGCGTAGAAAGCATACCCGTTGTTTGCGTAGAGTTTTTTGAATACCGCAGGAATATTACGCTGCCGCCAATTCCTGGTGGCTACAGAATGGTTCACCAAAGATGTTGTCGTAATACAGGTATTGTCAATATTACATTTCCCGGCGACACTGGATCAACTTATGAATTGCTTATACCACATGAATCTGGTGGTTGCGATAACAGCTCGCCTGTTTTTAATAATGATCCGCCGCTAATTATTTGCGAAGACTTTCCTTTTGAATTTGATTTTTCGGCAACCGATTTGGATGGTGATTCATTGGTGTATTCTATCTGTAGCCCTTTTGAAGGTGCTAATCCAATTGACCCTGAACCAGGAGAAGCGGGGCAAGTGAATTTTCCATTTCCTTATGGCCCATTACAATTCTCGAATGGTCACAGTTCGACTAATCAATTGGGTAATGGATCAACCTTAGAAATTGACCCTGTAACCGGTAACCTCTTGGTTGTCCCTGATAATAGTGGCCTATATGTTGTTGGGATTTGTGTGGAAGAGTTTCGCGATGGACTTCTAATTGGAACCAGTGTAAGAGATTTTCAATTTAACATCACTCCTTGTGAAGTAGTATCTGCTTCAGTTGGCGCGCAGGCAACCGAAATCGCACCGAGCGTTTTTATTATTCAAGACTGTACTACTTTTGATGTTCTTTTTGAAAATACCAGTATTGGCGCCACGGAGTTTTTCTGGGATTTTGGCGATCCAGACAATCCAGGAGCGACATCTATGGAAGTTAGTCCTATCTACGAGTATCCCGATACGGGCACTTATGAAATTATGCTCATTGCCGATCCTGGAGAATTGTGTAGCGATACTGCGACCATTCTATTGAATCTGTTTCCATTGCTTATTGGTGACTTTGATATAGATGGTGGAGAGTGCAGAGACGAAGAATTCATTTTTGAAGACGAAACCGAGCTTGAAGGCGACTTGGATGACCACGAGATTGACTCTTGGATGTGGAGTTTTGGAGATAGTACATTTTCGACTTTGCAGAATCCTACGCACGAATTTGACTCTGCTGGCGAGTTTGAAGTGACATTTACGGTAGGAACCAACTTTGGTTGCGCTCAGACACTTACAGAAACCATTGAGGTTTTTCCTATTCCAAATGCTTTCATAACCTTTGAATCTGCTTGCTTAGGAGAAGAGATACTTTTTGAATCGGCTAATAATAATGTCAACGATATTGAATCAACTCTCTGGGACTTTGATGACCCTGGTTCACCGGATAATACTGCGACCACCGAAGACGCTACACATACTTTTAATGCGCCTGGAGAGTACTCTATCGAGCTAACTCAAGTCAATCAGTTCGATTGCGATAGAACGCGGACTCGAACCATTACCATCTTTCCAGAACTTAATGCCGACATCGGAAACACAACCTCTGCCTGTGTCGGGGAGGATATTCAAATTGATGCAAGCATTACCGGTGGTGATGAGAATAATGATGACGGGGGTAATATTTTCGTCTGGTCGCCAACAGATATTCTAAGTGACTCAACAGTACTCAATCCTATTGTTTCAACCAATGAAAATGTAGTGTTAACCTTAACGGTAACGGATCCTAACGAGTGTGTATCTGTAGACGAGGTGACCATTATGGTTGATCCTTTGCCAGTCATAGACTTAGACGAAACCATAAGCGTTTGTTTCCAACAATCTGTTGAACTCAATGTTGGCTTGGAAAGCAATACAACTTCTTTTGAATGGTCGCCTAACAGCGATATTTCTAATGTCAATATTGAAAACCCTATCGTGAGTCCTACTGATACGACAACCTATTTTATCGAAGTAGAAAATAGTTTTGGTTGCGTAGCTGTAGATTCTATTGTAGTTCAAGTACAACCCGAAATTTCTATTGGAAACATTGATGAGATTACAATTTGCGAGAACGATAGTGTTGTGATTTCGGTACCTTCATTTGGAGGAGCTTTTTACGAATGGTCTCCCGCCGAATCATTAAATGATCCGACCCTAGAAAACCCAATTGCTTTTCCGACAGAAACAACTACCTACACCGTTGAAGTCTCCAACGATTGTTTTAGCGATATGGCAGAGCTTACGGTTAATGTTAACCCCGCCCCCTTTGTTGATGCTGGCGAAGATGCTTCTATTGTTATCGGTCAAAGCGTAACCCTAAACGGAACTGGAGATGCGGAGTTACTATGGACACCTGCTGCTGGTGTTAGTGATGTAACCATTGCTAATCCGGAAGTGTCTCCTGTAAGTCCGACAACTTATTTCCTTACCACCTTTTCTGATTTAGGATGTCCCGCAACCGATTCTGTTTTCGTAGACATATCTTTCGATATTGACTTAATCGTTCCCACTGCATTTTCTCCAAATGGCGACGGTGTAAACGATGTTTTTCGACTCTTCCCTGATGGAATTAACGAGGTGAGATATTTTAGAATTTACAACCGTTGGGGTGAAATTGTTTTCGATGGCGAAGATATTACATCCGAATGGGATGGTACTTTCAACGGAGAAATGCAGGACATCGGAGTCTACGTAGTTGTTATCCGTGCAGTGCGACCTGTTTCAAGTGATATGCTCTTCCAAGGGAACGTTACGCTTATTCGATAAAGCCTACGCTTGCAGTTTGCGGGATTACAATAAAGGTTTCTAATACTCCATTATTGTTGGCTACCAAAATTGCTCTATTTGCCCCAATCTTAATGCTAGCAAGGTCTTTGACGTCTTGTCCGGCATAAAATCCTGACTCACTATTCTGAACATAAGTAAATCCGCCTTTGCCATCTCCTTTTAGGTAGTGTCCATATCCAGCATCGTATCTAGACGTTTCGACTTCCGTATGAAACATATTTCCCGCTAACAAAATATCTATGTTGCCGTCATCATCAAGGTCTTCTAAAATGGAACTCTTAACTGGTGCAGACTGCGCACGATGTTCAAAAGGCTCTAACTCAAGTTCACCTTTATTGTTCCAAACAATTGCGCTTTCAAAATTATAAGCAGGATACTTTATTGCATTCTCTATCTTTTCTGACGAGTGTATCTCTTCAATGCTCGCTTTCGCAAAAGAATTAAAGTCAGGAAATTTATCTACGATAAAAGGCATTTGTTGCGAGGTGCATTCTCTTCCCCTAACCGGTTTTAATTCGCCGTCTTTGTCTTCAAAGGTTAAAACTATGTCAATGTTCCCCGAATCATCAAAGTCGTTAGCATAGACAAAAAACGGCTTCTCAGCACTTGCCGAAAATTTAGAGTTCTTACCCAAGTTTCCAGCTACATAATCCATATCACCATCACCATCTAAGTCGGCCTTGTTAATTGACCACCACCAGCCATTTGTTTTTTCCAATCCGTAGTTCTCAGTTTTATTAGTAAACTGACCCTTTCTGTTTTCGAAAACTGTCAATGGCATCCATTCTCCAGTAACCAATAAATCTTGATCACCATCTTTGTCAATGTCATCAAACAGAGCGTCAGTAACCATTCCCAAGTTTTTAAAAGGCTCAGCTTGATCACCCTTAGCAGCAGTAAACCTTCCTTTGTTGTTTAAAAGCAAATAGCTGTCAGAGGGTAGGGGATACCTACCTGGAATAATTCTTCCACCCACGAATAAATCTAAGTCGCCATCGCCATCTATATCCGCGGATGAGACTGCCTCTCCGCTTACGTTTAGTTTTGGAAGCGCATTAGAGCTTTTAAAAACACCATTGGTGTTTATGTAAAGTCTATCAGCGTATCGCGGGTCGTTTTCTTTAAACTCATTACTGCCACTAACGACGTATAAGTCCATATCGCCATCGCCATCTGCGTCAAAGAAATGAGCACCCGTATCTTCCGATGCAGCGTGCTTACTCCAAGGATTGCTTTGTGCTGCCTTAAAAGGAGCATTGGGAACCTGTAGGTAAAGTTGTCCCGATTGTCCTGCTGCGCCACCAACATAAAAGTCATCTAAGTTGTCTCCGTTCACATCTGCAATAGCCATCTTCGGTCCATTCTGAGATTGTTTGTGAGGGATTAAGATTTCCCTTTCATAGTCGTTGTAATATTTGTCTGTGTGCTTAATCTCACCATCTGCCACCTTTTCTATCTTGTTAAAAAGCAATGATTTTCTTTGCTTGCGATGTACACTGGCTGGCACTTTGTTTTGATCAATTCTAATTTTGTCGTTGGCAGCAAGGTCTTTAAAAGTGGTTTTAGTATTTCCGGGCCAATAGACAATTAAGCTGTCAACCTTATCAGACTTACCTAAGCCAATATGAATGATTGGGCTAACCGACGACTGATAACCACGAACAGGCTGCTGGTGATAAAGTTGTTTTTGACCATCGCTATACAGTTCTATTTCCGCGCCAAGGGCATTTACATTCTTACCTTTTCCGACAAGAACAACTTTCAAGTAGTTCTTTGAGTTTCCATTGTTGTTTTCATAAATCATAGACGGTTTGTCCATGTGATTGACAATAATGTCTAGATCACCATCATTGTCCAAATCAGAATAGGTTGCGCCATTAGAGTTTATGTTCTCTGTAAATCCCCAGTCTGCCGACTTGTTATCGAAGCTTGTGCCATTGTTATTTTCAAACAAGTAATTGGGAACAGAGGTGCTAATGGACTTTTCAAATACTTTGTCCAAAGTTGCCTTGCCTTGAAGAGTTTTAAGATGAATGAGGTAATCATTGTTCATTACATCTCGACGATATCCATTTGTAACCAACAAGTCTTTGTCCATGTCATTATCAAAGTCAGCAAAGAAAGTTGCCCATGACCAATCCGTCTTTGCAATGCCATTCATATAAGCGACCTCGCTAAAAATTCCGTTGCCCATGTTTTGTTGCAAGCAGTTGTGCATATACTGATGATGAAATCCAATTTTAACGCGGTCTTCGAACTTCTTCGTAGACATCGATGGCATGTTCGTTTTCGAACGATAGTGATCGGCGTAAGCCATGTCCAAGTTGAATAAATCTATTAGGCCATCATTATTAAAATCGGCTGCGTCGGAGCCCATCCCAAAATTGGCGATATGCTTGAACGCTTTTTGTTCGTTTTGTTTAAAGGTGCCGTTGCCTTGATTTAGATACAAGCGATCCGGCTCCTCATAATCTGCACTGATGAAAATATCTTGAAAGCCGTCCTGATTGTAATCAGCAACGCTTATGCCCAGGGTATAGCTAAAGTTGTAAATACCACTTGTCTTTGTAACATCAGTGAATTGGCCACCGTCATTTCTAAAAAGCTTGTCAGAGGGGCTTTTCCCGCTTTGGAGCAATTCATAGAGCAGAATATTATTCAGGCGCTGCATTCCGTGAGGGTGATTCCCTACGAAGAGATCAAGGTCGCCATCGTTGTCCATATCGAAGAAGCAGCTTTGGACACTACGCGAAGTGTCCGCAATTCCCAATTGCTGGGCTTTCTCTACAAAGGTTCCATCCCCATTATTCTCATAGAATAGGTTCGATCTGCTGCTTCCGTCCTTATCTGGACCACTTCTACATACATATATATCCAACCAACCGTCAGCATTGAGGTCGACCATTGTAACTCCATTATGCCAGCCATCTTGCTTTATTCCAGCAGATTTGGTGACATCCTTGAATTTTAGGTCTCCTTCATTTATATAGAGCTTATCGTCGACTTGATTACCCGTGAAGTATAAATCCTCAAGGCCATCATTATTGACATCACCCGCTGCGACTCCACCTCCATTATACATGTACTCATAAGTGTAGTAGTTGAAAGCAGGGGTTTCAGTGATCACATTAGCAAATCGAATTTGAGTTTGTTTCGAATTGGATTTGCTAAATCCTTCAAAGGATTTTGAAGAAGTACTGTTGCTTTTTTCAGATGGGGCCTGCTCTTGACACCCGTAAAACAGAATTAACGTTGCAATCAGTAAACGAAGAAAGAAGCGCATTGTATCGAGTTAAACTTTGTCTGCCTAAACTACATTAGAATTTGAAGAAAACATTCGAAGCTAATTAAGGCGTTTCAAAAATCGTCTAGTTGCGTTATCTCGTTTCTAAATTTTTGTCAAAAAAACAAAAGTGTCTCTTGCGTTTTTGGAAAGCCGCACCAATAAAGTGATTGAGAAGTTTTGTTTAGAAACTTCAAAATTTACTCAAAAAAACTTTCTGAAAAGCATCTGATTAAATTCCCGACTTGTTAAAGTAATTGAAAAATAGGTGTTAAATTCACTAAGTGTGGAGACGTCTGTCTCTGCAAACTTGGTTGATTTTTACGTTCCGCGTTTAGTACGCATTACATACAGAGCTTTTTTCTTACCACGTGAAAAGTTCGAATTGGATGCTCCATTTGGGGTTTTTCGATTTTTGTTTTGTTATGACTTAGTTCACTGAGCGCTGCGCGTATTTGTATTTGAAAAAGAAATAAAAGATATAAAATATACTTAATTGTTATGAAATCCTTAAAGAACCTAATTAGGCTGCTGCCTTTGATTCTATTAGTCGCGATTTGTGCGAACGCTCAAGGGCAGACTGTTCCAATGATTCAAGATGGGCAACAAACCAAATCACAGAATAATTTACAGTACGTCGGTGCGATCAATTCTGCAGACGCTAGTTCCGAAGACGTACAAAATACTGCTGCGGCAAACAGTCGTGAGGCAGTGTTAGAAAATCTTGCGAACAAACTGGGACAACTTATTGTTTCCAGCGATACCAATTTGGATGGCCAGAATATGATTCAACTACTGGTTGATACTAACAACCTTCCCATTAATGGATTTGCGAACCTTAGTGCTTCTGATAAAGAACAAGTTCAATTGTTTACTGACTCATTCAAAGCGAAGGATCCAATGCAAATAGCACTTTTGAAGATTTATACAAGGCTGAGTGCTGAAATAAACTAACCCCAAAGAAGAAAAAAAATAAAATAATAGATATGAAAAGGATTTTTACCCTTTTGTGTTGTTGCTTTTTGTTAATAATCGGTTCTAACCTGAATGCTCAAGATGGGGCATTGGATTGCACAACAGCGACAGATATATCAGCGAATATCACTGGTACTTGTAACACAATAACTAATACGATTGCATTTCCTGCAGGTGGTACTCTTGAAGACCCCTGTGGATTAGGAAGTGCTCCGACAGAGTCCATATGGTACTCATTCGTAGCGCCAGCAAATGGCGTTGTCGATGTTTCGAACACTAATGACGGGGCGACTCCCGATACGCAAGTTTCGTTTCATGATGGTTCAGCAGGTGCTTGTGGAGCGCTCGTTTGTGGTCCATTTGATGACGATGCAGGTGCTGGATTTACTTCACAGATTATAGGCGCACCAGTTGTGGCCGGAACAACTTACTATATTCAATGGCTCGACGGATGGGCTGGAGCTCCTGCGGCTTGGGAATTGCAATTTGCATCTGATCCAGCTGCTGCTGTTACAGGTGCTCCAACCACGACAGATGCAACTTTAAGCTACGATGCCGCTTGTGCAAATATGACTTACGAGTATGGTCTTACTGGTTTTGCTCAGGGTACAGGAACTCCGGGAACAACTACTGGTGGTTCGGTAACTATTCCAGGTTTAACTGCCGCTACTACCTATGATGTATGCTTTTTCTGCGACGCATTGGGGTCGGGTGAAACGGCTGGAACTGCCGTTGCTTGTGATTTTACAACTTCTGATGCAGGAGCTGGCTCTGAGTCACCTTCCGTTCAGTGTCTAACTTTTACAACTAGTGCCAACTGTCCTACACCTACTGCAACAGCTGCTACAGGGGCAACTGATGATGTTATAGATGTAACCTCAACCTCAAACGGAGGAAGTGGTCTTTTCGATATTGAAATTGGAGCACCTGGATTTGCTCCAGGAACTGGGGCAGAAATTGCACAAATTGCAGGAACTTTTGGTCCAGTAGATTCCTTTACTGGGCTTCCTTGTAGTAATACTTTCGACGTTTATGTAAGAGATAATTGTGTGGGACCGCCAGCAGAGGTTTCTTTGTGGTTTGGCCCGATAGCTGTTTCGACTTTACCTTGTCCTGGAGAAGATTGTTCTGATCCATTTGGAGTAACATTGACTGGGACCTGTACTACTATTACTGAAGTAGGACTATCAGGTAATGGTGCCAGTGCTTTAACCAGCACAGGTTGCTGGGCAGATGGTCTGGCTAATGCTGCTCGCTGGTACTCATTTACAGCACCGACTAATGGTATTGTAGATATTCAATCACTTGCAACTGATACTAGAGTTTCATTATACGATGGAGACTGTGCTGCTTTAAACTGTTTGGCTAATGATGATGACGGAGGTGTTGGCACACAATCTGCAACTACTCCTACTGCAGTTACTGCGGGAACAACATACCTAATAGAATGGGACGATCGTTGGGGAGCAGCTGGTTTTGACTGGCAAATTCAATTTGTTCAAGATGGTGCGCCTGTTTTAGGATTACCAAATCAAATGGATGTTAATATTGCTTATGATGCTGCTTGTACAAACTTCATATACGAGTATGGCATTAGTCCTATGGTGCCAGGTGCTGGTACCCAAGCAACCGCAGACGGTTCTGGGTCGATTGACATAACAGGACTTACTCCTGCAACAACATATGACGTTTGCTTTTTCTGCGATTCGTTTGGGGAAGGTTATCCTCCTGTAGCGTGTGATCTCACTGGAAACACCGTAGTAGGTACAACAGTGCCTACTTGCGTGACATTTACTACAACGGCTGATTGTCCAACTCCATCTGCTACTGTTGCAAATGGTACTGGATTAGAAGATGTGGATGTAACAATGACTTCAAATGGAGGGGCCGGACTATTTGATATTGAAATTGGACTTGCTGGATTTACGCCTGGCACTGGTACTGAAGTGGCAACTATTTTAGGGTCATTCAATACCCTAGAATCTTTTACAGCTGCTGATGGATTGCTTTGCGGAACGACTTATGACGTTTACGTACGAGACAATTGTCCAGGCCCACCTGCGGCAGTTTCGCTGTGGTTCCCTGATCCGCTAACCGGCCCTGCACTATCTATAACTACTGGATCTTGTCCTGGAACCGCTTGTGACAATCCAATTCCTATAACCATTACAGCAGATTGTAATTCTTATACAAATACATTAGTATTTCCAACAGGTTCAGGTGCCGGTCTTGAAGATGCCTGCGGCATAGGTACAACAGTTAACGAAGCCATTTGGTTTGAGTTTGTCGCACCTGCTAATGGAATATTGGATGTTTCTAGTACTAATGATGCCGCTTTACCAGATACTGATTTAGCTGTAGTTAGTGGTGCTTGTGGTGCTGTAGTGTGTGAAGGTTTTGATGACGATGGTGGAGCTGGATTTACCTCACAAGCTGTTGGAATTACTGTTGTTGGAGGTCAAACCTATTTTGTCCAATGGGGAGATCAATGGGGAGGAGCTCCTAACAGTTTTGAAATTAATTTTGTGGCTGATGTTGCACCACCTGCTCCTGGTACGGTTGGTTCAGATACTGCTGATATAACTTATGATGATACTTGTCCAAACACAACTTATGAGTATGGACTTGCTGGTTTTGCTCAAGGTGCTGGTGATGGATCTGGTGTTGCTGCTGGTGGAACGGTAAATTTAACTGGTCTTACGGGCGGAACGCTATACGACATTTGTTTCTACTGTGATATTTTAGGAACAGGTGCTACTGCTGTTGATGTAGTTACTTGTGACTTTACTTCTTCGGACGCCGGAGCCGATAGTGAAACGCAAGCGCTTACCTGTATTCAGTTCACCACTGCTACTAGCTGTCCGAGTCCTACTGGGGTAACTTGTGGAGCTGGTGCTATAGATGGTGATGTTGACGTTACTTGGGCTAACGGTGGCGGTGATGGAACCTACGACATTGAATGGGGGCCTGTTGGATTCGTTCCTGGATCAGGAACTGAATTAGGCTCCGTACTGGGAACCACAAATCTGGCTGAAACCTTAGCAGTTGGATGTGGTCTTGCTATTGATATATATGTAAGGGATAACTGCGCTGCTGAACCAAGCTCTTGGTCAGGACCTTGTACTTTCACAACTTGTACACCTGTTTGCGATATGTGTCCGGGCGCAATTAACATTCCAGTAGAAATGGGATCGTGTACCACCCTTACGGTTTGTGATAATGAATTCGCGACCGATTCTAATTTAGATCCAGGAATACCTGCTGCGACTTGTCCGAGTTACAACTTGGGTGATTCTGGTGATATCTGGTTCTCTTTAACTGTTCCAGCTTCTGGAAATGTAACTATTAGCGGTGGCCCTTCTCCGGACTGTTGTTCATTCCTTTGGTATGAGGTTTATACCGGAGCAGATTGCGGCTCTCTAACAAGTTTAGTTTGCTCTGCAACTACTGGAAATGATCCTTCGCTATTTGAAACTTTCCTTACGGGTCAAACTCCGGGAAGCACAATCTGGGTACGTGCCTGGGATTCATTCAACGATAGTGGTACTGGCACATTTGAATTCAATATGTGTGCTTATGAGCCGACTCCAGTTGTAGAAGAGACTTGTGCTGATGGGCCTTTTACCTTCTGTTACCCTAATGGTGTAACTGATTTTGCCTTCCAAGTAATTTGCCCTGATACGGCAGGTGATTTGGCATCTGTAACTTTTTGTACTGGTGATCTTGAAGTGGGCTTTGACTCAATGAGTATTTTCTCAGCTCCGTCAGGAACTGCGGATCCGATTGGTACTGGTACAGCTGTTGCAACCGCTGTAGATGGAGACCAAACGGGAATAACTTACACATCTATTACTCCAGGTGAATGCCTTTATTTCTTTGTTACTTCTGATGTAGCAACAAGTTGCGCAGATGGTGGAGTTACTTCTTCTCTAGAATTTCGATGTGACGCTTGCCCTGCTTGTGCCAGCACAATGTCAACACCTACCTACGCACCTGAAATATGCAGTGGAGATGTTTTTGATATTGTTTTCGATGATTGTCAAGTAAATGGTGCGCAGAACGCTTTCGGATTGGTGTTTGATACCGACCCAACTACGGTGCCTGCAGATTTATATGCGGAATGGGCTGCAGCGGTAAATGGAACTTCTGTGGACTGGGTTTTCCTTGGTAACACAGCTAACTGTGGTCAAGGAGGATTTTTCGGTCTGGCCTTCTTAAATAACGGTTGTGACGGCCTAGCTCTGACGCCTTATATAGTTCCAATTGATGGCGTAACCTTCGGAGTCGATGTCAATTGCCCTATTGAGCAACTTCCGGATTTTACACTAGAAGCAGATCCGCTTCCTCCAATTATAGCTAATAATGGAGACTGTACTTATACGATTACAGGAAACTGCCCTCAAGATATCTTGACTTTTAACAGCGCTTCTGGTCCTAATGCCACCATTACGGGCGACGGAACCAACGTGATAACTTATGCTCCAGGTATGGCTGATCCACAAATTGATATTACTGTAACTGCTTCAAACGGAATCCCAGGATGTCCTACTCTTGATGCAACTGCTACGATAGCGGCAACACCAGTTGCGACTATTACTTGCCCAACAGCGCCTTTGAATCCAACTGATGCGCCAATTGATATCACTGCTACACCTGCAAGTGACCTTTTGGGTTCTATTGATGTAACAATTGTAGGAGACGATGTCTCTGGAGCTGATGTAGTCATAAATATTTTAGATGTTAATGGAGTGATTGTATTTACTGCTCCTATTGGGTCATTCCCAAGCCTTACTACAACTACAATAAACTCAGGTCTTCTTCCACAAAGTGGAGCGCCTTATACAGTTGATCTATTTGATTTAACTGGTGATGGTTTACAGTCTTTGACCTGTGGTACTGGTACAGTTGATGGTTCGATTGAAATACTAGATGGTACCACTGGAACCTCTTTATTGGGCCCTTCCCCTTCTTTAGGCGATGGAACCTGTGGTGCTGGTGGTGTAGCAACCACTGAAAACTTTGGTCCAGTGACACCCGTGTTTACAACACCAGGCACTGCAACAACCGGAGTATTCTCTGGTCCTGGAGTAAATATCGACGATGCGACCGACATAGGTGGATCTGCAGGTATCGATAATGATGGTCAAACGACTTTCGATCCAGCAGCAGCCGGTGCAGGAGTTCATACGATAACTTATACTTTCACTGACATTAATGGTTGTGTTGGAACTGCCACCTGTGATATAGAAGTTACCGGTACATGCTCAGTAAATGCAGGTACTGACGCAACGATTGATTTTTGTTCAGCTGGCGTTGCTGCAGATATTACGCCAGCCGATGGTGATGCGGGCGGAACCTTTACACCGGCTTTAGCAAGTGGAACTGGAACGTTTGACCCCGCTGTAGATGCTGCAGGTGTTTACACTTATACAGTTGTTGACCCAACCGATCCTACTTGTATGGATACTGCTGACGTAACTGTTACTATAACAATGGCACCAACTTGTAATACAGATTGTACAATGGGTGACCTAGAAATATTAGACGTTACCACTTGTTCTTGTGTTGTAGATGTTGTGACCGTTTCTGGTTGTACAGATATGGCGGCTTGTAACTTTGATATGGCAGCGAACTGCGATGATGGTTCTTGTAATTTGCCAGATGGTTGTACTGATCCTACGGCTTGTAACTTTGATGCAACTGCACTCTGTGATAACGGAACTTGTGATTTTGGAAACACAGCTTGTGCGGATCCTTGTGCCCCAGTAATGGGTTGTACCGATCCAACGGCTTGTAACTTTGATGCGGCAGCTTGTATAGATGATGGTTCTTGTTCAGCACCTCCTTGTAACCCAGGATGTACTGATCCCTGTGCCTCTAACTTTGACCCAGCTGCAGATAGCGATGATGGTTCTTGTAATCCTGTTGATATGACTTGTAACACAGACTGTACGATGGGCGACCTTGAAATATATGATACTGCAACTTGTTCTTGTGTGGTTGATGTTGTTACCGTTTTGGGTTGTACAGATATGACAGCTTGTAACTTCGATGCAGCAGCTAACTGTGATGATGGATCTTGTGATCTACCAAACGGTTGTACTGACCCTGCTTTCTGTGAGTTCGACCCAAATGCAACTTGTGGAGATCCTGCAGCTTGTATCACTTCAAATGCTGATCCAGGAACTTGTAATACTGATTGTACATTAGGTGATACTGAAGTTTGGGATCCAGTAAGTTGTTCTTGTGTTGTGGATGTAGTAACCGTTAGTGGTTGTACAGACCCAACAGCTGCGAACTTTGATGCTGCAGCAAACTGTGATGATGGTTCTTGTCTTTCTATTGTCTTCCAAATTGATGGCGGCAACGCTGGCGGACCATTTATGAGTGACGATCCTTGTGCTTGTAATAATGATGAGTCTGCACCAAATGCTGGTGACGGTACTTTCAGTGAGCTAGTATTGGTGACTGGACCTCCGGGCTTAAATGTTATAGCGAGTGGAATGTCATCTGGCTTAATTGGTGTAACACTTCCTGCACCATTTGTTGAAACTTCACCTGGTAATTACGAATTGACTTTCAACCACCTAAACTTGGTAGGTTTCACAGTAACGGTTGGTGTTGAAGATCCTGCTAATCCAGGTAGCTTTATTCCTGCACTTGATGCGAACGGAAACCAAGTAGTTCAATCAAATGTTTGTGCTTACCCAGTG
>CAZZIZ010000049.1:0-18894 GCA_964654535.1 uncultured Chitinophagales bacterium | reverse complement strand
GTTTTTTACAACAGGAGCTCAAACATAGGCCTCTATCCCTCACGCGGAAAACACCGAGCTTTCAAAGGTTTCTTCTGCAAACACAAGCCATAACAGTGTTTTACCTTGCATGGATAGAACATTCTTTCCTCTAAAACATCTTCTAAACTGAAAGACACATTTCGTAATAATTTAAGACAAAACACATCAATTCAAATCTCGTATCAATTTTTATAATTGCCGCAATGACTTAGACGAAACACCCTCAACGGTTTTGTCCGAAGACAAGATTATTCAAGTAAAGAAACCGAATCTCTTCATCGCTCCTTTCACCTAAATAATACACAATCTTACCCTCACCTGGCAAAAGGTCAAATCCATTCTCGCTAAAGCGCTGGTTTTCTGAAGTTGGGAAGTAGAGAAAAAGGTCTTTTACAAAACGTTTGACTTCGATGTAATATTTGTTCTTTCCTTTTGCCACGATTTTTATATCGCCTTCTTTTAATGATGGTAAAAGCAATTCCTTTGGCTCATGAAAATAGTGCTTGAGTTCATCAACTTCATTTTGATCATCCTTTAAAATCACTTCTAAGAAGCAATTTTTGCTGTCAACTTGGTCCAGGCCGATTTCGCTGTAGTTTAACTGTATTAAGTGGTGATCACTTAGCGCATCAGAACGAACCTGTTTTTCGTACTGCCAGTGAATCGTGCCGTCAAAAGTTATCAGTTTACAATCTAATTGAAAGGTCTTGCTTTCATCTACATCATTGGCGATATGAATCGCAATTCCGTCTTTGTTCTTTTTGGCAATGACTATTTGCGGTTTGTACAAGTCTTGCACTGTATAATGCGCCAATTTCCAATTGCCCTTAAAATCAATGGTGCTCCAGGTAGGTCCTGCCCAGACATCGTTGAGTTGCCAATACAAGGTACCAGCGCAGTGTCCGTTTGAGCTTCGTTGAGCGTTAATAGCCATACCCATTGCTAGAGCTTGGTTTAGCTGGCTGAGATAGCAAAATTCTCTAAAATCTTCGCTGAAAGGATAGTGTTGTACCAAATGTCGAATCAGCTCTTTGTTTTCCTTGTAACTCTTCTGCCTATGTTGCATTGCCTCGCTATCTATATGCCATCGCGATTCTGAGACTTGCCCAGCAAAAGTCCCGGGCATTGGAAAAGACTGGAATCCATATTCGCTCATAAAACGAGGGACATATTTTTCGAATCCATCAAAATTATCAGGGCCATGCCAAACACCCCAATAATGCATGTTGTGGTGATTGAAATTTTCTTCTTTCCCCCAATTGGAAAGCGGAGAGCTATGGATATAGCCTTCGCCCGCTAATGTTTCTTTGAACAATAAGTCGTATTGCCTTTGCAGTGCGACTGAGTCTTGCTCAAGTAAGTCCAGCCAGCCCCAGTTTTTCCAAGCAACGTCTACTTCATTGTTACCGCACCAAAGCACGACATTACTATATTTACTTAATCTTTCTTTTTGAAATGCTCGCTCCTGCCGAACCTGTTCAAGAAACTTTTCATCCTTAGGATACATAGCGCCAGCAAACATATAGTCTTGCCAAACCAAAATATCCAGGCTGTCACACAGTTCATAAAAAATGTCCTTTTCGTATTGACCGCCGCCCCAAACGCGCAGCATATTCATACCGCTTTCCTTCACTTGTATAAGTAGTTTACGGTAATCGTCATCGCTAGGAACGGAACGGTACATTGACATTGGAATGTAGTTTGCACCTTTAATAAAAAGGGGTTTCCCGTTTTTTAAAAACTGAAAACTGGTTCCGATACTGTCAGATTCTTGGATCAATTGAACGCTGGTATTTTTTTCAGCTTTTTGCGATTCGCCATAGCTCGGCTTAAAAACAGAAACGCTTACGTCTCCAGTAATTCCGGTGCTTAGGATTCTAGGCCCCCAGTCCCAACCAAAATGAAAAGCAGGTTTGCGAACATATGGACTCAGCTTTGGATCTCCGCTATCATTTCCCGCAGTACGACCGAGCAATCTCTCACCTGCAATTTTTATAGCACTCTTTTTTGTTGAGTAGAACTGAATTTCAATGAGATTTTGCGCTTGCAAATCCGCCCTACCTAATCGAAATCGAAACGGCACAAAGGCATTACACGACTCTCCAACTACATTATTGTTAAACTTGACTTGACAGTATGTATCCAGACTTTCAAAAACGAACTCAATAGAATCTCCTTTTGGCAACTCGTCTCGTTTAATTCTTTTTGTGTAAATCCAGTCTTCTTCTTCCACCCAAAGCGCCGCAAGCTCGTTGTCGGAAACCAATGGGTCATCCAGTTTTCCGTGTTCAACCAAATCCAATTGAACACATCCAGGTACATTAGCCGGATAATGAAAGTCGCTTCCAACCTGACTCAAAACCCACCCTTCATTTAGACTGATCGCGGATTGAGGGGCCGAATCTACTGCCATGCGACGAGAACAGGCAATGCAACAGATAAGGAGGACGATTAAAACCAATTTCCTATCCATTTGCTGCTAGTTCTCTTAGTCTATTCATCGTTCTTACTGCTTTGTTAGAATCGAAAATTCGGCTTTCCTTTTCTTGGCAAGAAAAATGAAAGCTACGAATTCCTATTTGCCAAAAGGCTTCTACATTTCTAAAATTTACACCTCCGCCAACCATAATTCTAGGTCCTGGGTTTTGCTTTGCCAATGATTCAATAACAGCGATTCCTTCAAGGGCAGTCCTACCTTGCCCGGAAGTCAAGAGTCGATTAACTCCATAGTCTTGGAGTTCGTGGTATACCAAAGCTGGGTTTTGGCAAACATCAAAAGCCCTATGAAATGTAAACGAACTTTTTCCGGTTGCTTTTATTAAGTGCTCCGTGGATTTTTTATCTAAAGAGCCGTCTGTGAGCAATGCTCCAGAAACAATGCCGTCGACGCCAATTTGTTTGAATGTTTCAATATTCCGCTGCATTTTATCGAGTTGCGATTCGGTGTAAACAAAACTCCCACCACTTGGACGGACCAAGACGTGCAGATCAATAGAAATGGCATCTCGCACTTTGCTCACTAGGGCTGGATCCGGCGTAAGTCCATCAATATCGAGGCGCGTACATAGCTCTACCCGGTTGGCGCCCACTTGCTGGGCACCAATACAAGCGTCTAAAGAATCGAGACACAACTCTACTTCGTAAGGCATTTACTAAAGGGTATTCTTTAGATATTCAGAACCACAACTATTCACACGCTAAATATAAGTTCGCACGATTGAAAGTTTTAACCCTTTGGTTACAAGCTCTTGGCTGAGGGATAGAAGCATTGTGAAGCTCCTGTTGCTGAAGGTAAGAAGTGCACTTAGCTCGCTAGAGCTAGATGTGCGCCTTACCTAAAGCAGCACAGAGCGACTGCTGAAAGCCCGACCCGAATGCAGCCAGGCCCCGTGTGTTGGCTGATGAGGGGCAGCCCCAAATATTATTCGATCTCAATTTCATCAACAAATATCCAGGTCTTTCCACCCGCACCTAAATGCCAGTCCGGACATTCTCCATACTGTTTCGCACGCACGCGCACGTACTGTGCTTTTTTCTTGAGTTTCGCTTCGAAGCGTTTTACAAAAGCGCCTTCTCGGTCGTCTGGAAAATCATTTACGAATGACGCGACAGTTTTGAATGGGCCATTTGGTTTATTCGAAACCGCGAATTCGACTTGGCTTGGGAACCAGATCCAGCTTCGTATATTTTGATTACAACCTAAACCTATATGGTTAATTTTTGTTTTTGTCCCTAAGTTGATAATTACATCGAGGTCTTCACGATAACCCTGCCAATCTCCAGTGGTGAATTCCTCGCTTCCTTTTATTTTATCTATGAGGGCATCGTTGCCTCCTGCAGCGTACTGCTCGGCGTAGGGATTTTTGATTTCTATCTTTCTAACACGATCGATTTTATGAAAATCTGCGCTTACTATTTTACTTTTCTCTCCATTTATGATGGCGATTGCTTTTAGTGTGCTAGAGTTGCTAAGTTGTATTTCTCTTTGGTAAGCTTTGCTATTTGCGTTTGGATCGCTACCGTCGAGGGTGTAATAAATTTTTGCGTTGGGCTGTGGACTACTTAAGGCTATCGAAAGTTGAGTATCGAAAATACGGTCAGGAGCGTCAATACTTGGGTTGATGGCAATGAGCGATTCACTTATTTGGCGACTAGGACGATCTGCTGGTGCATCACCAAACCCATAATTCGGTTTGTCGCCCATAGTGAACTCGAGGCTACCTCCTTGGACAATGTCTTTGTGGGTGATGTATGATTTACTATAATCTTTTCCGTTGAGTTTTACGGATTGAATGTAAGGGCCAATTTTCAAACCCTTGGCCTTTACATGAAAGGTATTTCCGTTTTCGAGATTTACTTTCATGTCTTCGAATCCCGGTGACCCAAAAACATACTGGCCATCGCCAGGGCAGACGGGATAAAATCCAAGTGCGCTGAGTACATACCAACTGGACATTTGTCCGCAGTCCTCGTTGCCGCTAAGTCCATCGGCTTCATTATTGTAAAGCGAATCCATTATAGCGGAAGTATAGGCCTGAGTTTTCCAAGCTTCTCCGGCATAAGCGTATAAATAAGCGACGTGGTGACTCGGCTCATTGCCATGCGCGTATTGACCGATGAGTCCCGTAATATCTACTTGGTGTCGACCTGAGGTTTCCCCCTTGCTTTCAAACATAGTGTCAAGATGTTTGCTAAACGCGCCTTTACCTCCCATTAAATCCATGAGGCCGTTTACATCTTGAGGAACGAACAGGCTGTATTGCCAACCGTTGGCTTCTGTATAGTTGAAGTTGACTTCTTCAGGTTTAAAAGGTGCGAACCAACCGCCGTTTCTTCTACCTTGAATGAATCTGTTTTGCGGATTGTAGAGATTCTTGTAGTACTGCGCTCTTTGACCATAGCGCTTTGCTGTTTTTATTTGACCTATTCGCTCCGCGTACTGGGATATGCACCAGTCGTCATAGGCGTATTCCAGTGTTTTACTAACGGACTCAGACTCGTTGCCTGTATTGAGACAGCCTAGTTGTCGGTAGTCATCTATCCCAAGTATAGATCGCTCAGCTGATTGTAGCATAGCGTCTAAGGCCAACTTTTGATCAAAGTCCGTGATGCCTTTTTGGTGCGCATCGTTTATTACGGATGCGGAGTGGTATCCAATCATGCAGCCAGTATAAGTAGAAGCGAGTTCCCAAACAGGTAACTGTCCACCGTCTTGATATTGCCTTAGAAATGTCCTTATAAACGCAGCTGTTCGGTCCTGCTCAATGATGGTGTATAGAGGATGAGTCGCACGAAAAGTGTCCCAAAGGCTGAAAACGGTATACTGGCTTTCGCCCTTGTTAAGCTGACCAATTGGGCCCTTCATAGAACTATTGGTTTCTGTCTTAGGAATCATTTTCCGATAACGCCCGTCGACATCTGAATAGAGGTTTGGAGCGATCATACTATGGTAAAGGGCGGTATAGAAAATGGTTTTGTCTTCTTTCCTTTCGGTGTCGCCAATGGATATTTTTTGCAGCGCCTGATTCCAGGTTAGCTGAGCGTCTTTCTTGACCTTTTCAAATTCCCAATGTGGAATTTCTGCACGTAAATTTTTTAGTGCTCCTTCAACATCGACGGATGAGATTCCAATTCTTACTTGTATAACCGACTCCCCGTTCAAGTCGAAATGAAAAACGCCTTTAGCCTGGGCTTCACTTACTTCGGAATCGTTAGCCAGTTTCAACTTCTTGATTTGTGCTTTAGAAATTGCTTGGTCAAATTCTAATGCAAAGTAGATGTGTTGATCCTGTGCCCAGGCATTTGATCTTCGAAATCCAGTCACAAGGTAATCGTCGACTACATTTATATTGGCATCAACTAATTGATCGCGGTGTGCCAAGTCCAGAACGACATGTACCTTCTTGGGATCTTTAAAAGTATAGCGATGCATTCCCGCTCTTAGTGTTGTGCTTAACTCTATATCGATTCCTTCTTTGAGCGATACTTTATAATAGCCTGCCTCAGCCTGTTCTTCTGTTTTCGAAAATTCTGAGGCGTAGGAGTTCAAGAGGGGATTTTCTTGGTCGTAGCCATTTTCAAAAAAAGTATCACCAATACAAGGCTTTAGAAGTATGTCGCCATAATCGCTTACTCCGGTTCCGCTAAGATGCGTGTGAGAAAAGCCATAGACGATATCGTCGGTGTAATGATATCCTCCGCAACCATCCCAACCGGTTAGCCTGGTATCGGGACTGAGTTGCATCATTCCAAATGGTAAGCTTGGACCTGGAAACGTATGGCCGTGACCTCCTGTACCGATGAAAGGGTTCACATATTGCGCATAATTTTCTTGCGCTACGTTTTTACTTTGGGAAAGGCCAAACCCCATTGCCAAGGACAAGACGCCTAGGCAGAAAAGTAATCGTTTCATCGGTAGTCGTTTTAGTTTATCCACCACAACTTAACGTTGGTTTCATCGCCACCCATTGCGTCTAATTGTAGCTGGTAGTTTTCGCTATTGAAAGACGACTCGCTTATCGGGTATCGGAACCTGTAAAAATCATTGGTCGGTTTTTCTCGGGGCAGCAAATCGGTTTGTCGGAGCAGGCTAAAAGCTTCCCAGGGTTGACGGAAATAGTTTACCCAGCGCTGCGTGTATATTTTTGCTAAGTTCTCATCTTCGCTATCACCAATGAGAAATTTATACTTCGGATGTTCGGTAACATTGAACATTTCACCAGTAGAAAATAGGGGTGGTTGGTTTTCCCAGATTGCGGAACCTTGCACCTGTTCCTGCCAAAAATCCATTGAAGCCAGCATACCTTCTTGATACCTAAAACCAGCAATGGATTCATCCTTTGCTATACCAATACCTCGCAGAAATACTTCGGCCAACAAAAATTTGACTTCGGCCGCGGTCATTAAAATTTCAGGGATACTTTCTTCATCGCGTACTAAGTAAAAATTGAAAGAACTATAGATGTTTCCTTCGCCCTTGTTACTGTAGACATTGTCGCGTATGTCCTTGTCATATGGTGCCCCGCCCGATTGAGGCACTCCTGTGTCGACCTGTGGGAATGGAACCCATTGCTCATCATTATTGGTTTCAAAAAAGATGCCTAGGCGCGGGTCTAGCGCTTCTCCGTTTTCGGTGAAGAAGTTCCAAAGGTTGCTGCCCATACGCAATTTGTTGTGTTCGCGAAAGGACCAATTGACCCCCAAGTTTGACCAGCCCTGCTCTTGTGGTCGCATAAGAACGTCTTCACCTGGATTAAGAAAGCCGTAGCCTTGTTCAAGCATAAAGGCTATACGCTCATTGACCAAGGTTGGCTCTAAATCAGTGATACGCAATAGGTATTTGAGCTGTAAGGAATTGGAGAACTTAATCCATCTATCAATATTGTCCTGAAAAAGTGCATCACTTCCGCCAAAACGCAAATAAGGGTTTCCAGCACTTGTATTGCCGCCAGCATTGATTAAAAAATCGCTTGCATTAATGAGGTCGTTAACCAATGCGAGATAAATGTCTTTTTCATTATCGTAAATAGGACGAACAATGCCGTCTTCGGCATAAGCCCGGCCAGCTTGCGAATAAGGTATACTTCCAAACAGATCGATAACCTGAAAGGTTTTGTAAGCCATTATTATGTCGATTTGGGCCTCAGCTAAGTCCGTCATCTCTGAATCGCTAATGCTCAGGTCGTTCATCAGATCTCTTAGTTGCCTGGAATTAGATAAAGCAGAATAATAATTGCTCCAAACTTCTTCTGCTCCAGAATCCGCATTTCCAAAAGTTTGAGCAGTTACGACCCCAAGCTCGGTTACATCATACAACACTTCGTTGTGTAGGAATAACTGACGATTCCAACCGAGTCTTAAAGAGTTACAAATTTCGTTAAACAACGCCTCATAGTTTACAATCGTGGGCGCTAAGGGATTGGTATTTATTTCCTCAAAGTCTTTATCACAGGCGAGCAAACCCAGTAATAAAGTAATCAGCAAGAATGGACTAAGCTTTTTCATTTCTCGTCCTTTTAAAACTTCGCACCTATTCTAAAGCTAAAGGAGCGCATACTCGGGAAGGACGCCCATTCTAATCCTTGGGCGTTTCCGGAACTGGTGGCACCTTCTGGGTTTATATTATCCGGTAAAGAGGAGTAAAGATAAAATAGATCGCGACCAACGATACTCAAGTTTAAATCTTGAAAAAAGGATAGTTTACTTATCACTTTTTTAGGGAGTTGGTAGTTAAGAGAAACTTCACGCATCTTCACCCAGGTATTGTCTAAGATGCCTTGCGTAGTCAATATTTTACCCCAGCCTCCGGCATTGGGTAAATATTTGTGGTAGTAATGTACTACTTGATCATTTTGTTGGCCATTGGCAAAAACGCCAGGAAGAATAACACCAATATTACTGGTGACGCCATCGGGATCAGTATAGGGAAGTCCGTTTCCATCGCGCTCGAACAATGTCTCTGGACTCTGTCCAGTTTGCAAACCTATAACATAAGAGCCTGCATATATATCTCCACCAATTTTCGAATCCATTAAGACGCCAAAAGTGAAATTTTTATAACGCCCTTCTAAGTTTAGACCGGCTAACAAATCTGGTGCAGCGTTTCCAACAGGAACAAGGTTATCTGTTGTCAAGTAACGTGTTCCCGCGTCATTCAGAATCGGTTGGCCGGATTCTTCATGTCTTACGTAGTCGTAGCCGTAAATGGTTCCATAAGACTGACCCGCTTGCACCAATATTTTCGGACCGAAGTCTCCCCAAATTTCTCCAATCTCTAAAAATTGTGCACCATCACCAAGACTAACAACCCTGTTTTCATTGTGGCTAAAGTTGAGACCTATTTTCAGGAAGCCCTTTGGTCTATTTAACGCGTTTATTGAAATACTCCCTTCAAAGCCGCTGTTTTCCAAAACACCGTTATTTATCCGTATTGCACTAACGCCTGAAGAGGTAGGAACGGGCGATTCAAGTATTTGATCGAAAGAACGGATGAAGTAATAAGTGAAATCGAAATTGAATTTGCTATCTAAGAAACCCAAGGTGATTCCCCCTTCATACGAATCCGCCTGTTGTGGTCTTAAGTCCGAAGGTGGTCGAACATTCGGAAGGGTCGCGGTTTGGTTACCATTAAAGGTGCCGATGTCATACACAAAGTCTAGTTGAAAAGGGTCGGTATCGTTTGCGGTTCGGGCATAAGCCATTCGCAGTTTTACGAAATCCATGCGCAGACGATCAAAGTTGATGTGATCAGAAAGTATATAACTCAACGAAGCTGACGGGTAGAAATAGGAGTTGTTTTCTACTGGTAAAGAGCTGGACCAATCGTTGCGACCCGTAAGTTCGAGAAAAATAGCATCGTCGTAATTTAAATTAAGAAAGGAAAAGACGCTGTTGATTCTCTTTTCAAAACGAATCTCTCTCGGAACGGGAATACGGCTCTCATCTTGACCGCTGTAATTTGAAAATGCAAACAGCCAGGGATTGACCCACTGATCCGTAGTTACATTCAGACCATATTGATCGCGATACCAACGCGCACCACCAAGCGATACGCTGGCATTAAGTTTTCCCACAATGGGCTTTTGAGAGGCTGCGGTTAACAGGAACTCAGTGTTGTGTACAATGTCTTGAGAAAGTTCACGTGCATACAAGGCTTCGTTAATTCCAAAAGCATCTACGGGGTTATTGCGCGTTTCAAACTCGTTTTGATTTAAGTCCAAACCCGTTCTCAGGTTTGCCATTAGCCAATCGGCAACCTGATAGTTAAGACCCACCGAGCCAATAATTTTGTTGCGATTTAGAAAAGTGTTTTGGTTGTAAGTATTCCACCACAAATGTCTCGGCGTAAAGGTGAAGGGATAGTTACCGTTATAATTGAAGCGTGTGCCGTCTTCATTAAAGTTTAGTGTTTCTTCTAATCCCTTGTAGGATCGTGGCCAACTGTAGAGAATTCCTTTTCCGAAAGATGCATTATTATCGTCGCCGAGCGAGGGGCTGTTTTTGCGATTGAACCTAATGTACGAAACACTCAGTGTTGACTTAATCCGTGGGCTGACATTAAACTGTCCGCCCACATTAGTGGTGTACTGATCAAAGTTTGAATTGGGCACCACTGCATCGTGGGCTTGATAAGTGAAAGATGTTCTAAAACTGCCAAAATCGCCGCCTTTTGAAATAGCCAGATTGTGGGTATTGGTCATTCCTGTTTTAAAAAACTGTTTGAGGTTATCGGGTTGTGGAGAGTAGGCACGCAGCTCACCATCCCACCAGCGTACCGTTTGTCCTAGCATTTCGGGGCCCCAAGAAACACCAGTAGAGTAGAATCCAAATTGCTCGGTAGTTGGTCTGCCAAAAGGGCCATTGTTACTGTGCACCTCTGAAGGATAGCTTAACTCTCCAGCTGAATTAATTGGAAGCGTCGGTTCCGTTAGGGAGATCGGTCCGCCAGCGCCGTACTTGTTCTGTACTTTTCGGAAGCGAAACGGTCTAATAACTTTAGTGCTGAAAGAATACTCGACTCCAAGTCCAGCTGTAGCTTTTCCCTTTTTTGTGGTAATTAAAACCACGCCATTTGCACCACGCATTCCATACTTAGCGGAGGCTGTCGGCCCTTTTAGGATGCTCACCTCTTCAATATCCTCAGCATTAATATTGTTAATGGCCGAGCCCCAATCGACTCCGCGGCCAATATTCGTTAGGCCTGGAGGGTTTTCAATTGGAACTCCGTCGACAATAATCAGTGGTTGGTTGTTTCCAGTTATGTTATTATTCCCTCTTATAACAATACGAGAAGTTCCGCCATCAACACCATTCGCAGATGAAACCTGTACACCTGCAGAGCGACCACTTAAGGCATTAATAACATTGGGAGCGTTCGAAAGGGCCAAGTCTTTACCACCTACGTTATCCGTAGAATAACCCAATTCACGTTTTTGTCTTTTTATTCCAAGGCCAGTTACGACGACATCGTCCAGGATCTGGGCATCTCCCTCCAAATAGATAAGCAGTGGTTCGTCATCGCTTACCTGAAGCTCTAGCGGTTGGTAGCCGAGGAAAGAAACAATGAGCAAGGGATTAGCGACTGTTGATTTAAAAGTGAAGTTGCCATCTAAGTCGGTGGTTGTACCATTCGAAGTGTTGGCCTCAAGCACTGTTGCCCCTATTAGAGCTTGGCCGTCATTTTTATCCAATACTCGACCAGTCAATTCTTGCTGAGACCAAACAAAGCCTGAAAAAACGCAAATAAGAAAAACGCAGGAGTAAAGTCGGAGAGCTAAAAACATTTTGATTTTGTAGAGTTCCTTACTTAAAAGAAATGATCTTTTCGGTATAAACTGAGCCCCTATCAGGATGTATCAAAGTGAACCAATACACTCCTTGATTAAGGTCTAAACTGACGTGATCGCCATCCAGGAACATCTCTTCCAACATTTTGCCCGAAGTACTAAAAATTTGTAAGGCACTACCTTTCCAAAAGTTATCGTATTGAATTTGAATTAACCCGTCGCCCGTGGGGTTTGGAAAAACATCGAAGCTATGCGTTCGCACCAGCTCGTTTATACTCGTCGACACTTCCGCTTTGGAAACATTGTCCCCTGGATTGTTGTCGATCGGAGTAAAAACTTCTACGAATATATTGTTGAGGCCGCCTGACAATGGTGCAGAAAGGGATACGTTTTGAGTCGCTTCAGCACCAGCATCTAAAGTTTCTTGAAAACTCTCGGTAGCAACCAAACTTCCTGCTGCAAATATGCGTAGCTCGTATTCATCAATGTCCTCAAAGCCCGAGTTCGTAATGTCCACGTTTATAGCAGTAAGCGTATTCCCATTTATAGTTGCTTCTAGATTTGAGCTTGAAAGATTGTTATAGGTTTCATACGGCACATCAGATTCTTGTATGAAGTAACTTAAGATTCTATAGAATGGTTCGGTGTGTCCACTATTATTGTAACCTGTGTTGAGCAAGTTGGTATAGTCTTGCAATTCATAGTCTAACACTACAGTACTTCCCGCATCTGCGACCGTGGTTGTATTTACCAAATATGGATCTACTTGCTCACCAGGGCACCAACCTGCACGTGGGAAAAGCCAAGTACCTTCCTGATTGGCACAGGGATTGTCCGGACAGTCATCATTCCAAAGATGATGTGAATCGATAGCTTGGCCATTGGCCTCCAAAGTATTTGTAACCTCAAAAAATTCCGCAGCGTTACTGGTGTTTCCTTGTCCATGACCCGTTACGTGCAAACGTACGTGACTACTTGTTGTGTTGTCGCGTACATCTACTGCCAAAGCTGGTAAGTCGTCTTCAATGTTCGGATCACCATAAACGTGATTACTGCGCTCCCAGAGCGTTTCAATCGCCGAAAATGAATCATTATCGCTGGTATCGAACAAATCAAGCGACATATCTACCAACCAACCCGTTTGGGTAAAAACCAAAACACTGGAAGTAAATGAAATGTCACCGCTCAATACACTTTTAAAATCAGTAACATCAATAACCCATCCACCGCAGGCTATACCAAAGGGCGTAATGTATCGCCCAATTTCGTAAGAACCGGATTCGGTTACCAGTACTAAATCAGCCAAAACATCCCAGTCGCCACAACCGCCTGACGGACAAGTCAAGTCGATGTTGAGCAATATTTGTTCATAACGATGAAAGTCATTAGGCAAGGTCATATTTACACTTTTCGATATGTTGCCCACATTGTGAAACAGTTGATCGGTAACTATTACTTTGTTCGAAGAGCCAGTATTAATATTGATTAGCTTCTCGTTGTTTAATAAATTTCCATCATCGGGATGAGCAACGCTCACAGCTATTTCAGGATTTTCAAAACCCGAAAGGTCAAGGGGCAAAGCAAATTCATGCGTGTAAAGGTCACCTGGAGCAATGCTCGCTTCAACAATTTCTGTCGTATATAATTCTCCATTTACAAATGCGCTCAAACTCACATCTCCAATAGATTGTGCTCCCGTGTTTTGGACACTTGCTTTAAGCTTAACTGGACGATCAATCATGTTCACTACATCCACACCAAAAACGCGTTGTATCGAGATATCAAATTCGGGTAATGTAAAGCCATCTACCCAGTTCGAATCATCCATAAAATTGAATTGGGCATTATCAGGAGCGCCAGCATTATCAAACACTTCTGATCCAGCTCCTTCGTTCATAGGCAAATAAAGGGCCAGCCCTTCTTCATCGCCGTTCAAATCGCTCGTTATATTATCGGCAATTTGTTCAGGAGTCCGAGCCTGTGTCCAGACACGCAACTCATCTATAACTCCATTGAAATGTCTATCACCAAATCCTGGTGAACCACCTACATGGAGAGGCAAGTCTGGCGAGTGTGTAGCATTTCCACCTACCGTTTTGCTACCAGACAACTGACCATCTATATAAAGTATAATAGTTCCATTGGCGAAGACCCCTGCCACGTGATGCCATTGATTAGCATTCATTATTTCTGGAGACTGGGCCTCCTCCCAAACATTGTCTATTTGTATAACAAAGGACAGCGAACCGTTGCTACCGCATCTAAAAGCATAGCCCCGATCATTATCCTGTCCGTCTTTTGCAAGTATACTTCCTTGCCAAATTGCATCTTGCCATTCCACTGCAAAAATCCAAGCCTCAATCGTGAAGCCATCTTCAATATTAAACTGATCGGAATGAGGAATAGACAAAAACTCCTCGTTGCCGTCGAATGATAAACCATTGTTTTGCGCAAACAGGTTTCCTAAAGAACAGAAAGCAAAGACCAAGGAAACAAACAGAATTCTCATAGTTTGAAATTTATACCCACAGACGTATTCGGTGAGCTATCAAATTTAAGCAATACGGGAAAATCAGACTACGTGAGCTAGGGTTAGTTTCCCCTCAAATGTTCTTAGGCAGCGTTATTGTCGTCTAACAGTAAGGTATAATGAGAATTTTTGTTTAGCCTAAGATAAAATGAGAGGGTTGGCTCAGTAAATTACATATGGGTTCCAACTTTAAATGTTTACCAATCTATGTTTCATGACATTGGGCGTGCCCCCAAACCATCTGGCCATCTCGCAATTTGCTTCTTCCTTCGGAAAGCAACATTGCTACGCGGCCAAGGTTTGGGGTCGGGCTTTCGGCCCTCGCTCTGTTCTGTAAAAAACAAAAAGCGCTTCTAGCTCTTAAGGAGCTAAGCGCTTTTCTTGTTTTTTACAACAGGAGCTCAAACATAGGCCTCTATCCCTCACGCAACGTTTGCATATCCATAGGCTATTCAAATTCCAACTCCGACGGCTCGTAAAGCTCACAATCACAGTTATTGCTATAGGCAGGTGAGTTCGCACTGACACTAGGCATAATATTTAGGCGGCCTTGAAATTTTCTCTTATCAATTTTGCTAACAAGCGATACGTCCTCGATAAAAATTTCTTGGTTAACCTCAATACTAATTGGAGCCTTGTCTTTGTTGTGTTGGACTTTGAAATGACTTTCCTCATTAAAATGCAAGAGCTCGGAAAAACTCTTAACCCTACTTAGATGCTGGCTGGCGGAGGAATCAAAATGCATCTTCAGCACTTTGGAGGTCTGTTCTACTTCTGTTGCTATAGCCTTACGCGCCTTTTCACTTTTGATATCTCTTAGCACATATAACAATCCCTTGTCGGTTTGTTCCACCTTCAATTCAGCGCGGTCTTCACTAAGAAAAGAAACGGGTTCAACGTAGTTGGACTTATCTTCGAAGTTGTACTTTTTAAAAATCCGATTTGGCAGCACTTTAAATGGCAGTTCGGGTACACCTACAATCCTAAACGTAATCCCTACATTATGATTTTTGCGCGAGTCAATAAGCTCTTGATTCACAAAAGAGCGCGCTTCGTGTACCTTCAAATAAGTATTGCCATAGTTGCCCCGTTTATTTTTGTTATAAGCATAAGTCACTTTGGCCTCGGTGAAATAGGAGACTTCTCCATCGTCTACTTGAGTGCTACGAATACAGGCGTCAACTAAGCACCAATTCTTTCTGAGTCTTTCAGCTACCACGAGCACTTCATTAAGCGTATCCTTATAGGCAAAGTCAGCAATATCTGGCGAATCAATACTTGCTGTGTGTCTGTCCAGATAGGTTCGATTGGACGATGCTAGTTGGGGCGTAGTCCAGGCCCCTAGCAATAAGATTGAAATAGCGCAAACTATAGTTATACAGATGTTTATATGAGGTTTCATATTGTTTGTTCCCTCAAAGAGCGCAATTAAAATATAAACGGTTGTCCAATTTGTTAAAGCCCCTTTCTTTAATCCGCCCAATCTCTTCGTAGCAAGCCGTAGCCGAGGGTGTCCAATAATTCGCCGGACGCTGCTCGCCAAGATTCGCGATACCGGGCTTCATTTACAAAACCGCAGGCTTCAAAAACCTTACACATAGCCAGGTTGTCTTTTCGTGTGGTTCCTTCTATTCTAGTTTTGTTCGTATAGGTTTCAAACACGTAATCTACTGCTTGCTCTAAGGTTTCTTTGCCAAAGCCACACCCACGATACCGTTTTACTAAGCGCAAATCGAACAAAGGGGTTTCGTCGTCTTGAAAGTCTTTGCCTAAATCAAAAAGCCTGATGAAACCTACTGTCTCTTCCTTGTTCATTACTAAGAAGGTTTTGATGCCTGCGCCTGTGTAGTACTCGTTTTGTATTTGTGCATCGAATAGTTGACGTGTAATCTTTGCACCGCTGTGAAATGGCCAGTCGTTTTCACTGAGCATTGAAAACAGTTTTTCTTTTTCAGATAACTTAAATGAGTGCAAGTCTATGGTCATTTATTGTTGCAGCGTTTAGCGCTAATAAATGTAGCGTTTTCAATCGCAAGGGTGACGCTTTCAGGAATGCTAGCAGCTTGGGACGCTTGCGCTAGCGATTGTTTTATAGACAGTGTTATCCAAAACAACCACTGAGTTTTACATGATTACAAACCTTCAATCGCTCGCTTCTTTTCAATTCTGCAAATTGCCTGGAATTGGCCAGGCGGATTCGTTCAAGATAGAAAACTGGATTTCAGAATCGTTTGATTCATATTCTTTTAGTGCATTTTGTAAGCTTACCTTCTACTTAATTTGATCGCGTCCCTTCGAGCTATCTGGTGAAGAAGCCGATTACACTTTTTTACTGTACAGAAACCCCACGAATTTCCTTTAGACAATTCTTCATCATTCGGACGCTAAGGTGCAAATAACCTAAAAAACATTATTTCTTTTAGAAGCATTTTTGAATTCTCCTTGTTATAATGGCAGGAAAGTGTTTATTTGCTTGTATGTTCAGACACCTATTCTTAGCTACCTTCTTATTGTTTTCATCAGTGCTTCCTGCACAAGATTGCCCGGACTTGCTCATTATAGTTGAGGATATAAACTCATTCCTAAATAGCTATCCAAACTGTACAGAATTAAGCAATGACATTATCATTAGGGGAGACGCTATTGACGATTTGGTTGGACTCGAAAACATAACCCAGATAAATGGCAACTTAACCATTGAAGATACAGACATAAGCAGCTTTCAGGGCTTGAACAATTTGCATACTATAACTGGAGAATTCAAAATTGACAACAATGACAACTTGATTAATTTCGCCGGACTAAACTCGTTAACTACCATTGACGGACTGGTGGTTTGGTGGAATGACGTTCTTCAAGATTTCTCAGGTTTAGAAAACATTACAACTGTTGGCGCTTTAAATCCCACAGCATCATTAGGGCTTAATATTTATAGTAATTCGGCGCTGAATAGTTTTACAGGATTGCACAACTTGATTACAATACTGGCAGAAAAACCAGGCGGCGGTTTATCCGTTTCCTCCAACGATGTGCTCAACAATTTTTATGGCTTGAATAGTTTGCAACATATTGAATCCAAATTACGCATCAACAACAATGATGGCCTGACAAGTATGAATGGTCTTGAAGGGTTACACTCGGTAGGCTCAATTGAACTTAGGGGCAACATTCCATCATTAAACCCTTTGAATATTTCCAATCCTGTAAGTGAAGTTTTGATAATTTCGACGTCGCTGATCTCACTAGCGGGTATTGAAGGCGTACCCAACATCACATCAAAACTTACTATTACCTCTAACCATAACCTTCAGGATATAAGCGCGCTTTTACAGACAGACCTGTTGGGTGTTCAAGTCCAAATTTCTAGCAACAGTTCACTAACAAATTGCAGCATCGCCCCAATTTGCGAAATAATTTCAAACAATTCGAGCTTGAGCATTTTTAATAATAATGGTGCTTGTACAGATTACATTGATGCTGCATTGGCATGTTGTTCAGCAAACGCAAGTTGGTGTCATCAGAGTAATGAATGTCCTGGTGCTGTCTTATTTGATCAAACTGATGTGAGTCAATTTTTACAGGCTTTTCCGAATTGCACAATGATTCAAGGTTCTCTTACCATACGAGAAAGTGTAGTAGATCTAAACCCTTTAATTAACATCCAATTTATTGGAGGCGAGTTGTATATATGGAACACTCCTCTAACTAGTTTAGGTGGATTGGACAATCTGCATACTATATATGGAGGCTTAGGGATTCAAGATAATGCAAACTTGTACGACTTTGATGGTTTACACAACGTAACAGAAGTTGGTGATCTCTACGCAAGCGATAACGCTGCCAATGATTTTGATGGCTTAGCTAGCCTTACTACTATTCACGGCATAATTGACCTAGAGTACTCTGACATCACTAGCTTCGGTGGGCTTGAAAACGTTACATCCATCGGAGAAATAAGGATGCAGAATGCAATGAACATTGTTGATTTTAGCGGCTTAGACAGCGTTCATACGATTGGTAGAATTGACATTTACGGGAACCCGGTGATGGATAGTTTTGACGGCCTGTCTAACCTCACAACCTGTGAAAGTATTAGTGTTTACAACACACCCCTTCAAAGTGTAGCAGGCATGAATTTAACCAGCGATTTAAACTTACTTTATTTACAATTCACTGAGCTCAGCTCACTTGACGACCTGCTTGATTCCGTGCCAGCAATAAACTCTTGGTTTACAATTCAAGGCAATCCATTTTTAAGCGACATTTCTGGATTGGAACAAGTTGACTTAAGTGGACCTGTGATAAGAATATCAGACAATTACAGCTTGGATGTTTGCGATTACACCTCTGTTTGCAATCGATTAAGCACTTCGACTAATTCTGTAACCATATCAAATAATTCGGGCAACTGCGTGGATGTCTTTTCGATACTTAATCAGTGTATTCCGGGCGCTGCTATTTTTATCGACAACGTAAATTCTTGGAATACTCCTAGTGCCTGGTTGTCAGGTGCTGTTCCTAGCAGCTCGAGTGATGTAATCATTCTATCGGGTACAAACTGTTTCATTTCTCCCAACTCGTCTGCTGAATGCAACACGCTCTTTGTTCAACCGAATGCATCGCTCGAATGTATTGAAGGTTGCGAGCTCATCGTTTTTGGTAACTAACTCTTTTAAACATACTGGTTCAAATATATTGAGTGAGGGATGGAGGGGTCTGTCTAAGCTCCTGTTGTTAAGAACAAGAAGTGCGTTTACCGCTTGCGGTAGAAACGAACTTTGTTCTTAACAGAACAGAGCGAGCCACGAGAGCCCGACCCCAGATTGCAAACAATGCTCCAGCGTAGCGTTTTCATTCTCTTTTAAATTTTTGTTGCAATAGTTGTTTTGACAATCTGGGGGCACTCCCAAAATCTTATCTAGATTTCTTTATTCTATATTTTTTTCTCTATCTTCTTAAAGCCAATAGGGTTACCGCTTGCGGAAGCTTCCCCAATAGGATTAACTCGTTCATTAAAACTTATTGTCTATGAAAACCTATCAAACACCAAACATTAAA
>CAZZIZ010000048.1:7669-18909 GCA_964654535.1 uncultured Chitinophagales bacterium | reverse complement strand
TTGCATCGCTGCGCTCGCTCTGAGACCGGGAGATTTTTCGACAGGCTCAAAATGACTTTGTGGTGGGTTTGCGCGTGGCCGCAGCCAGGATAGAAGCGGTATGAGGTGCTTGGAAAAGCTAGTGAAGCAAGGAGTGGCGAAGGATGACCGCCTAGGGAATACTAGCCACGACTATGCTGAACAGCTTTTCCAAGTGCCGAGTACAAGTGGATAGCCTGTTGCTGCCCAGATAATCATCTAAAATCTCCTAAAAAAGCCAGTCACACACAGGAACGCAGCTCAAAACAACTCGATTTAGGCCATATTCGCTCCATCTCATGCTCCTGACAATCTATCACATAGTGTATTTTTGTCCAGATTTTAAGATTTGGAATAAAACAAGCCTAACGGTATTACGTTATAGAGTGCACAATATCCCCATGAACGTTTTAAAAACAGTCTTCCTTACGGTACTTCTAATGATGGCGGGTGCTAACTTGCAGGCTCAATCCACTTCTAATTCAGAGATAGGATTTTGGGTGGGCACAGCGAACTACGTCGGCGATTTGAATATTGGTAAGAGCTTCGATAGCTTTAAACGCGTAAGACCAGCGGGTGGTTTGGTATATCGCTACAACGTCTCACCTTATATAAGTCTAAAGTCTACTGCGAGTGTTGGCTTCCTTTCTTTTGATGATGCCTTGAGCGACAATCCGTTTCCAGGGATTCGCAACTTGAATTTTAAGTCTATTCTAGTGGAAGTGGGACAACACGTTGAGTTTCATTTTAACCGCTTCATAGTTGGTAACGACACTTGGCATACTACACCCTATTTATCCTTGGGTGTTTCTTTGTTTTACTTCAATCCCAAAACAGAGCTTGATGGTCAAGAATTCTTTTTACAAAGTGTAGGTACTGAAGGGCAGCAGAATCCTGATGTTACTGGGCTAGAACCTTATAAGCTAGTGCAGCCGGCTATTCCAGTGGGTATCGGGATAAAGCATTGGTTTGCTGATAGATGGAATTTTTCCTTTGAAGTCGGCTATCGATTTACGTTTACTGATTATATAGACGACGTAGGCTCGGTGTATTTAGATCCAGCGGCTTTGGGCTCTGCTCTTGTTGGCGAGTTAGCTGACCGTTCCAATGAGGTTTCTACTTTCCCAGTAGGTGAACCTGGACGCCAACGTGGAGATAGCGTTGGTAAGGATGCCTACATTTTCGCTGCTGCGACCTTTACTTATTCTATCTTTAAGGTAAAGTGTAACTAGCCTATTTCGTCCGCTGACAATGAGTCTAAAAGATCAACTTAATCCAGATAACTTACCGAAACACATTGCCATAATAATGGATGGTAATGGTCGCTGGGCCAAAGCAAATTTGGGCAAAGGGCGAATTTTCGGTCATAAGAACGGGATAAAAGCGGTTCGCGAGGCTACTGAAGGCTGCGCTGAGCTGGGCATCGAAAACCTGACACTTTACGCTTTTTCTACAGAAAACTGGCAAAGACCTCGATCTGAGGTAAACGCTTTGATGAAATTACTCGTCAGTAGTATAAAGGCGGAGACTCCAACTTTACAGAAAAACGAGATAAAGCTGAATGCTATCGGTCAATTGGACAAATTACCGAAGGATTGTCAGCTATTATTAGACGAGACTGTAGAAATTACTAAGAGGAATAGCCGTATGACCTTAACTTTAGCTTTGAGTTATAGTGGTCGGTGGGAGCTTACTCAAGCGATGCAAAAAATAGCCTCGGCAGTATCTTCTGGAGACATTAATCCAGCCGATATTGATCAAGACTTGATTCAATCTCATTTGGCCACCAGCAACTTACCTGACCCCGAACTAATGATAAGGACTAGCGGAGAACATCGCATTAGCAACTATTTACTATGGCAGATTGCTTATGCTGAACTTTATTTTACGGATGTACTCTGGCCTGACTTTAACAAGGAAGAATTATATAAAGCCATTTACGACTACCAGCAAAGGGAAAGACGTTTTGGCAAAATTAGTAAACAGCTTGCATGAAACATTTGAATAAATTTTTGCTCTTACTGCTGCCTATAATTGGGTTTGCTCAAGAGGGCTTCGTCGACTATCAAGAAGTGCAAGTGTATGAAATTGGCGGCATAAGTGTAAGTGGTACTAAGCACCTAGATGTGAACGTACTTAAAACACTTTCCGGTTTGCAAGTTGGTGATAAGGTTAACATACCAGGTGAAGAAATTCCGGAGGCTATCAAATCACTTTGGAAGCAAGGCTTGTTTGCGGACGTTCAAATAAACGCAAACAAAACAGTCAATGAAATAGTTTTCATAGATATAGTGCTAGAAGAGCTGCCGAGAATGTCACGCTACAAATTCTCTGGTGTAAACAAAACAGAAAGTGAAGAGTTGCGAGATGAGCTAAACTTACTTGCGGGCCGTATAGTTAATCAGAACATAAAGAATACAAGTGTTTTCAAAATCGAAAGGTTTTTTAAGAAAAAAGGATTTTTAGGGGCTACTGCTTCTGTAAAAGAAAGTGTTGATACTGTTCGTGCCAACAGCGTTATCGTTGACTTTCAAATAGACAAAGGCAAGCGAGTTAAAATTGACGAGATTGATATTATTGG
Organism: uncultured Chitinophagales bacterium; assembly: GCA_964654535.1. GTDB lineage: Bacteria > Bacteroidota > Bacteroidia > Chitinophagales > UBA2359 > CAZZIZ01. The sequence continues at coordinate 16,310 of CAZZIZ010000048.1, read as the reverse complement.
CAATGAATACATGACCAATCGTCAGCTCAAAAAAAGAATGAAGGGCACAAAGGAAAGAACAAAGATTGGAGATAAAGCTGGTCGCAGAGTTTTAAAAGACGCTTCTCAAATGAACGTAACCAATACACTGGCTAACGTTTCTCTAGACCGCTTCTTAAACTACATAGACGACAAATTGCGTTTGAAGTTCTTCTCTAGTTCCAAACTAGAAGAAGATAAACTGCAAGAAGACAAGGATGCAATTGTTGCATACTACAACAGCAAAGGCTTTCGCGATGCGCGTATTTTAAGTGACTCCATCTATTATGTTGAAGACAATAAGGTGGTGGTTCAAATGAGAATTGAAGAAGGGCAACGCTACTACTTTAGAGACATCGAATGGTCTGGCAATGCAAAGTACACGGACGAGCAATTGATGTCTATTCTGAACATAAATTCTGGTGACGTTTATAATTCAGAACTCTTGAACGCTCGTCTAACCTTGGATCCTCAACAAGGAGATGTAAGTTCGCTTTACATGGATGATGGCTATCTGTTTTTCAACGTAAACCCTATTGAAACGGCGATTGTAGGCGACTCTATTGATTTACAAATTCGAATTTCAGAAGGGCCGGAAGCTACTATTAATAATATTTTCATTAATGGTAACGACAAAACGAATGAGCACGTAATACGTAGAGAGTTACGTACACTACCTGGAAGTAAATTTCGTCGTTCGGATATAATACGTTCCCAAAGTCAAATTGCTGGCTTGAATTACTTCAACCCAGAGACAATTGGTATTAACCCTATTCCTAACCCATCAGACGGAACGGTTGACATTGAGTATACAGTGGAAGAAAGGCCTTCGGATAAGTTAGAACTCTCTGCTGGTTTTGCAGGGAATCAGATACTTGGAAATTTAGGCGTTACTTTCAATAATTTCTCCGCGCGTAAGCTATTCGACTTTAAGGATTGGAGCTTCCCGCCATCTGGAGATGGTCAACAGCTTTCGTTGACAATGACGGCTTTCTCAAACTTCTTATCCTTTCAAGGAAGTTTTACAGAGCCTTGGTTGGGTGGTAAGAAAGCGAATGCACTGTCTGTTGGTGGTTTCCATTCTAGACTGGTTCAGTCGAATAATGTTAATTCACGTGATAGAAATTCGAGTGTATTTAACCCCAGTCCAGATGACGGATTATTAACGAGAACAGGAGGGTTTATTTCTTTGGGAAGAAGAATTCCATGGCCAGATGATTTCTTCGTGTTGTCTCACTCTTTGAACTTTACAAACTATAAGCTGGATGATTATCAGGCTGACTTTATCGTAACCGACGGAAACTTTTACAACATAAGTCTTACGACTACCCTTTCAAGGTCGTCAGTTGATGCACCAATTTATCCAAGACGTGGATCGAACATTTCTTTGTCTTTTGAGTTTACTCCTTGGTACTCACGAATTGGTAGCAACAGGGACAGAAATTATGCCGACTTGGAGACCTCAGAAAGATTCAGATTTACAGAATACTACAAGACTAAGTTCAAAGCAGAATGGTATACGACTCTGGTACAGAACTTAGTATTGAAAACATCGGCCAAAATGGGTTTCTTGGGTTACTACAATGAAGATATTGGAACTGCTCCCTTTGAGCGTTTTGAGTTAGGTGGTGACGGTTTCGGAAACCAGTCCATCAATCAAATATTAGGAAAAGAATTAATTATCCTGCGTGGATATGAAGTCGAAGAAGTAAACGATAACCGCGTACCTATCGAAGGCACCGGAGGAACTGCTCAAGTTGGAAACCCTTTTTACAACAAGTTTACTGTAGAGTTACGTTATCCATTTAGCTTAAATCCAAGTGCTACTATTTTTGGATTGGTCTTCGCTGAAGGAGGAAACGCTTGGAGCGATATCTCAGATTATAGTCCATTTGCCCTAAAACGTTCTGTGGGGGTTGGAATTAGAGCATTCCTACCAATGTTCGGATTAATTGGCTTTGACTTTGGAATCGGCTTTGACAAGGCAGGAGGTCCTAGAGACAATATTGGTGATTTATTCAGTAACTATGGCAAGCCGAACTTTTACCTAGGTTTCGAGCCAGAATAGAAGACTAAACCATACCTTGCGTGAAGAGTCCTACTCTTTAAAGCAATAATATGAATACCATGAACATACTTAAATCTAGCCTCTTAGGCATACTATGCTTAATGTTGGTTGGTTTCACGAACAACCTTCAGGCTCAGCGCTTTGCCTATGTAGATACCGAATATATATTGAGCAAAATCCCCGAATACCAATCAGCCGAAAATCAGTTGGATAAAATTGCTGAGAAATGGCAGGCAGAAGTTCAGAAAAAATATGCCCAGATTGAGGAGATGTATAAGGACTATCAAGCCAATCAAATTCTCCTAACCGAGGATATGCGTGCGGCGCGTGAAGACGAAATAATGAACAAGGAACGCGAGCTTAAGGAGTACCAAAAAGGCAAATTTGGCTATGAAGGCGAGCTCTTCCAAAAACGCCAAGAACTGGTTAAACCCATTCAGGATCAAGTATATGAAGCGATTGAGAAGCTCGCCAAACAGAAGGCTTTTGACTTCATTTTAGACAAATCTTCAGGAGTAAGCATACTATTTGCCAACCCAAAGTTTGACAAAAGCGACGACGTATTACGCGAGCTTGGTATTCGCCAAGAATAGGGGAATTCTTATTTTTGCGCCGTTCACACAACATTTTAAAATCTAACAACCACGATAATGAAATTGACTAAGAGAATATTTGGATTATTCGCGCTACTCTTAATATGTGGCTCACTATCCGCTCAAAAAATTGGCTACATCAATTCAGCAGAATTATTGCCGCTTATGTCTGAGTACAAAGCAGCTGAAACAAGCATGGAGACTTATCAGAAACAAAAGAAAACATTGCTGGATAGTAAGTACCAAGCTTTCCAAACTGCATATCAAAAATTTGTAGAGGACAAGCAAAAGGGAATTATGTCTCCATTGGACGAGAACACTAAGGCCCAAGAAATTCAGAAAATGGAAGCAGAAATAGGTCAAATGGAGCAAGAGGTTCAACTTGACATTGCTAGAAAACAAGAAGAGCTTTTGGTACCTATTCAAGAAAAAGCCATTCAGGCAATTGAAGATGTAGCTGCTGAAATGGGTTATACTTATGTGCTTGATGCAAGCCAGGGTCAGCTATTGGTTTCACCTGATGCTGACAACTTATTGATTGCTGTAAAAGCTAAGCTAGGAATCTAGTAAGCACCGATTTTAATTGAAAAATAACGCAATAGGAATATTTGATTCCGGTATTGGCGGCCTTACGGTCGCCAATGCTGTTTATAAGCTTTTGCCAAATGAGCAGATCATTTATTTCGGAGATACTGCTCACTTACCTTATGGCGATCAATCACCAGAAGCGATTCAATCTTATTGCGAAGGCATTAGCGATTTTTTACTCGAAAAAAAATGCAAGGCCATTGTTATAGCTTGCAACACGGCATCTTCTGTGGCCTACGAAAGTTTAAGAAAACAACTACCGAAAAGTTTTCCGCTTATAGATGTAATCGGCCCCACAGTTCGCAAGGTAAGCTCGCAGGGAAGCAAAAAGGTGGGTGTCATTGGAACCAAGCGAACCATAGAATCAAATCTTTACAGTGATAAACTCAAGCTTGCCGATGACAGCATTGACGTAGTTTCAAAAGCAACTCGTTCGCTGGCCACCATAATAGAAGAAGGTTTCTTTAAAAGCCCCGAAGTCATCAACTCTATTCTATCCTATTATCTCGCCGATAATGAATTTCAATCCCTGGATGGCCTCATCCTAGCCTGCACGCACTACCCTATTATCAAAAAGGAAATTGAAGCCTACTATAAAGACGAGGTGCACATCTACGATAGCCCAGCCATAGTAGCTCAGTACTTAAAAGACCAATTAACTACACACAAGCTCCTGAACGATTCGCTCGCACAACAAGCACATGAGTTCTACGTTTCTGATTATACAGAAATGATGAATTCGACCACTTCCATATTCTTCGATGCCAACATTAAATGGGTCGAGGAGGATATTTGGTCGTGAATAATTCGTGCTCAGGCTAAATGCCTGAAGTTTTACTTTTAACTTGCTTTTTCAATTTTCATAGTAATTAAATTGCCCCGATTCCTAGGTGTCTATATCGCTTCAAAATATCAGCAAAAAATACGCTCAGCAGTTAGCGGTTAATAAGGTTTCCTTTGAAATACCTCAGGGACAGGTCGTTGGTTTTCTAGGGCCCAATGGAGCAGGCAAAACCACTACGATGAAAATTATAACTGCATTCATTCCACCAAGTGAAGGAAGTGTTGCCGTCTGCGGAATCGATGTTGTAAAAAACCCAATTGAAGCCAAGCGCAATATTGGCTATTTGCCAGAGCACAATCCGCTGTACACAGATATGTACATCAAAGAATTCTTGGCCTTCGCCGCTAGATCGCAAGGCATGAAAAACAACAAATCGAGAATAGCAGAAATGATTGAAGCTACCGGTTTGGGACCTGAACAGCACAAAAAAATAAACATGCTGTCCAAGGGATATCGCCAACGCGTTGGCTTAGCTCAAGCGCTCATACATGATCCGAAAGTGCTCATCTTCGACGAACCAACTACAGGCTTAGATCCGAATCAGATTATAGAAATACGCGCGCTCTTAAAAAACTTAGGTAAGGATAAAACGGTTTTGCTCTCTACGCATATAATGCAAGAAGTACAAGCCGTTTGTGATAGAGTAATAATCATCAACGAAGGAAACATCGTAGCCGATGCCTCCACGGATAGTTTACAACAAAGCCAAAGTGGCAAAGTAGTTTACATTGCTGAGTTTTCGAAAGAAGTCAATTTAGACTTATTGAAAACATTCTTAGGAAATGTTGGTCTAAACAAAATGCCGGGGAATAAAATTAAAATTGAAAGCAAGCAAAATGTTGACCTCCGAGAAAAAATATTCAAGTTTGCTGTAGACAATAATTGCACCTTGCTTGGAATGCAAAAAGAAGAGCAGAATCTAGAAGACGTTTTCAGAAAACTAACCAAGCAAAGTGTATAGCGTTTTTGTAAAAGAAGTCAATTCCTTTTTTAGCTCACTAGTTGGTGTGCTCGCTTTGAGTGTTTTCCTATTGGTTCTCGGTTTGATTCTATGGTTGTTTCCAGATACCAGTATCATTTCATACGGATACGCCGGACTTGACCAGTTTTTTCAGATAGCCCCTTTCATATTACTATTCCTTATTCCGGCAATAACGATGCGCTCATTTTCGGAAGAAATTAATTCTGGAACCTTGGAGCTACTATCGACCAGACCGCTTTCAGAATGGCAAATCATCTTAGGGAAATACTTTGCTACGCTGTTTCTCATAATTCTTGCGCTCATACCTACCCTGACCTATTACTACACTGTGTACCAACTTGGTAGCCCAATAGGCAACATGGATACTGGCGCCACGAACGGTTCTTACATAGGTCTATTCTTTTTAGCCGCCTCATTTGCAGCTATTGGCTTGTTCTGCTCTTCCATAACTTCAAACCAAATTGTCGCGTTTATTTCCGCAGTTTTCATATGCTTCATTTTTTATCAAGTTTTTGAATACATCTCCAAGCTGGATATTTTCTATGCAAAATTTGATCGACTCATCGAACTACTAGGCATCGAAGAACACTATATCTCTATTAGTCGAGGAGTAGTTGACAGTCGAGACCTTCTTTACTTTTTTAGCCTCATCTTTTTCTTTTTGTATCTCACATACTCCGCTTTGATTTCCAGAAAATGCTAAAAAGTCTAAGCAAAAGAAATATAACCATCAAGGTCCTTGGGCTCGCGCTTTTACTAATACTAGTGAACGTGATTTGCAATCGCTTCTTTTTTAGGATTGATCTTACAGAAGAGGGTAGGTTCACCGTTACAGATGCTGGCAAAAATCTGTTGGCCAATTTAGAGGACGAGGTAACAGTAAAAATATTGCTAGATGGAGATTTTCCTTCTGGTATACAAAGATTGCAAGCAGCGACCCGCGATATGCTGGAGGAGCTAAAAGCACAAAGCAAAGGCAATATTGACTACTACTTTGAAGATCCGCAAGAAGGATTAGATAATGAGGCTAGAGAAAAAGTTGCGGCACAGCTGGCGCAAAAAGGAATCAACGCTAGAAGACTGGTTGAAAATGAAGACGGCTTTAAAGAAAAGGTTTTTTATCCCGCAGCCCTGATGTACTACAAAGGCAGAGAAATGCCCATAACGCTGCTCGATGAACAACTCAATCGAGGACCGCAAGAAACCATAAACAATTCCATAGCCGGACTTGAATACAAGTTCCTCAATGCCATTCAAAAGTTAGATAGAAATACGCCCGATCGTATTGCATTCTTAGAAGGACACGGAGAGTTGAGTGAAGGGAGCATCGCATCTTGGGCGACAGATTTAGATGTACACTATCAAATGCATAGAGTAAACATAACTGGCAGACGCAGTTTGGAGAGTAAATATGATCTGGTAGTTATCGCCAAACCACAATCGGCATTTTCAGAAGCTGATAAGTTCAAGATTGATCAATATATTATGAACGGAGGAAAAGTGCTTTGGCTAGTTGAAAATCTAAACGCAAGTCTCGACAGTTTGCAAAATGCTCAAAGGCAGTATTTAGCGCTCGACCATGGACTTAATCTTGACGACTTGCTTTTTAAATACGGCGTGCGCTTAAATCAAAACTTGATTCAAGATTTACAATGCACCGCCATTCCTCTTGCAGTTGGAGTTGATCCAAGTGGTAACGCAACACAGTTCAAAAATTTCCCTTGGATATTTTACCCGGTAATGGCAAGAACAAACCAAGACCATCCAGTATCTAAAAACGTGGGGCCAGTACTAACACGCTTCGTTGGTTCGATGGATACCGTAAGAGCTGATGGCGTTAAGAAAACAGTCTTGTTAGAAAGCTCCGACTTCTGCAAAAGTGTTTTTAGTCCCGCCAATATTGACTTGTCTATCGTCAGGCAACCACGGGAGCCCGCGCAGTTCACAAAAAAGAACTTGGCGGCAGCAATAGCCCTTGAGGGAGAGTTTACCAGCAATTTTAAAAATCGATTGGCTTTCTCGACCAAAGAAATGATAGATACTTTGGACGACGTATCCATTAGAGACAGTAGTAAGCCTACCAAAATGATAATCATCAGCGATGGCGATTTTGCTCAGAACGACTTTGACAGTAAAACTGGACAGCCCAACCCTATCGGCTACCATCGTTTTACACGCCAAACTTTTGACAACGCTGCGTTTTTACACAACGCCGTAGAGTGGTTACTTGATGATAATGGTATTATCGCTTCAAAATCAAAAGACATCCAGTTACGTTTACTCGATACCATCAAAGCAAAAGAACAAGAGACCTTCTGGACGTGGTTAAACATTTTACTACCCATGTTACTTGTATTAATTGGTTCGGCCTTATTTAACTTCACCCGAAAACGTAAATACAGCTAATGAAATACGTCCTTACATTTCTCCTAATTGCTATCACGTTCTCGGCATGTCAAAACCCTTTTGGTGGAGAGAAGGAAACCTTCAATGCTGACTTCTCTGTAAAAGACACCTCAGCAATAGACCATATTGTCATAACCGACACTCAGAACAATACACTCGACTTGAGTCGTGAGTCAGGTCAATGGATCGCAAATGGAAAGCACGAAATACGTCAAGACTTTATAAAAGTTGTACTGAATACTTTTTATCAAATGCAAAAAAAGTACCCGGTTCCAAAAAATATGAGGGGTGAGGTTATGAAACGCATGAACACAATGGCCCGGAAAATAGAGGTCTATCAAGGCGATCAAAAAGTTCGTGAGATTTATATGAGCTCAGCGCCCAGCAATGAAATTGGCAGCTACATGTACCTCAAGGGTGACGACATACCCTACGTAGTTGCGGTTCCGGGCGTAGATGGCATACTCGAATCAAGATTCAATACTGATATAGCGGATTGGAAATCGCACGAAATTTTTAAGTACAAGCTCGGTGATATAAAATCTGTACACGTGGAATATCCACTTGATGGACTCAAGAGCTTTACAGTTCATCAACCCAACAACGACGAGTTTGTGATTGAACACCGAGGTGAACAACGAGAAATAAAAAAGTTAAAGGCCTTGGCATTCTACAACTCCTTTAGCAACATAAACGCGGAGGCTTTTGAAAACGGTCATTCCAAACGTGATTCGATTGTGCGCTCCAAGCCACATGCCATTATAGAAGTCACCAACAAGCGCGACGAAAAAAGGAAGATTGTGATTTTCAGAATGCCGAATAATCGTCGTAGTAAAATGATGTACGATGAAAAGGGAAAGCGCTTGCCCTACGATCTTGATAGATACTTCGCCACCATTCGCGATGGAAAAGAATTCGTCATAATACAGCAATACGTTTTTGAAAAGCTGTTTAGGAAGTACGAGGATTTTATTTAAAATTATTTGGGCAGCAACAGGCTATCCGCTTGTACTCGACACTTGGAAAGTGTTTTCGCTCTACAGCTTGGCAGGAGCTTCCTTTGGTCGCTCTGCACGCTGGAGCTCAATACACTTTCCAAGCACCTCATACCGCTTCTATCCTGGCTGCAGCCTAGCACAAGC
>CAZZIZ010000048.1:0-7569 GCA_964654535.1 uncultured Chitinophagales bacterium | reverse complement strand
GCTTCACTCGACTTCTATTTGCGTTGCTGTAGAAACACCTCGTTACTTGTCTCTGGCTTCGCAGCAGAGACAGGACTCTGAAGGACAAAAGAGGATTATGCGTGAGGGATAGAGGCCTTTGTGGAGCTCCTGTTGCTTACAAACCTTTGCACTTAGCTCCTTAGAGCTAGAAGTGCAATGCGCGCCGTAAGCAGAACAGAGCGACGGCCGAAAGCCCGACCCTTGTGCAGCGCGGGCTTGGTCATAGACCAACAAGCATTGGCCGACAAGGGGCACGCCCAAAAGAAAAATTCTAATTAAGTAAATCGAATTTAAAACGAACTACAGCTCAACTATTTTGTCGAGATGTTGTTTGTCCAGGTATTTCAGAATGATGTTCTTGAAAAGAATGTGCTTCGGCAAGTCAGTAATGCTGTCCACAATCTTGCCGTACTCTTCGTTTTTTTTCTCAAAGTAAGTGTAACCGATCACAAAATTGTTTTCGACAAGTACGCCCGAGTTTTCTTCTATATTCCTGCCTTCTCCAACAATCATAAATTTATCGTGGGGCATTCGGTAGTAATTAAATGCACGATTAACTTTTTTGTTATACGCGGCAACAGGCTCTCGACGTATGCACGCGCCTTTGCACTTTTTTCCCTTAAACAAGGAGCAAGGGCCTTTACCTCTATTCTTGCCACAGAGTTTCGCACACAATTTGTAGCGCTCCATGCGTTTATAAATCGCCTGCTCAGCCTGTTCTACAGTTCTAAAGGCAGTTAGCACTTTTTGATCTTTGCTTATTTCTTTTACACGGGCGGTTTTGTAACCATCTGCATTGGGTTCTATAACGATACCGTAACGTAACTTAGCTACACTCGATGGTCTATTGTAAACTGGTTTCTTACTGAGTATCGCTTCTGCTTCTTTTAGTTTGGCGAGTAGCTCGCTGCCAGTTTCTTCATATTCAACTTCGCGCACTGTTTTGTGCAACTTGTCTCGTTTTTTACTTCCTTCTACTGGTAAAAAATGATTGAGTACGCGCTCACGTAAATCATTGGTACTTCCTGCATAAACAAGTTTTCCTGCTTCATTATTGAAGTAGTAAACTCCAGTATCTTCCGGAATTTTCTTGATCATTGCGGGCGTAATCTCTTTTGGAAGATTGTAATGATCGAAATCGGTGGTTAATCGCTTTTGCAGTTTTCCCTCCTTGTCATGTTTCAATAGATAATCAAACAACTCCACCGTTGCCTTGGCATCGTCTCCTGCCCGATGATGGCTTTCCATCACTATGCCCAGTTCTTTTGTAAGGCTATTGAGACTAAAAGACTCCTGCTCCGGCAAAAGGAGTTTTGAAAGTTCTACCGTACACAGTTTTTTTCTTGTGAATCGGCGTCCTAATCCTTTGAACTCGCTTTTCAAAATTGAGTAATCAAAATTAACGTTGTGGGCTACAAAGAAGTTGCCACTCGTAATTTTCTGAACCTTATCAATAATTTCTGCAAAAGTTGGGGCATCCTTAACCATATCGTTGTTGATGTTGGTTAACTTTTGGATATACGGGGGAATATCGACTTCGGGATTGACTAGGGTTTCAAAGGAGTCAACTATTTTATTTCCATCGAAATTGTAGATGGCTATTTCCATAATTCGGTCCAATTTTGGACTCCCTCCCGTCGCTTCAATATCAATAATGGAAAAGTTCAATTTCGCTGTATGTTGCTAGAATTTTAAAAAGTGAGACCAAATACCGGTATTTTCTAGTAATGGCCTAGAACGGCACTCGGCTTCTAATTCAATGATTATGCCAAGAGCCTAGTAATTTTCACCCGATTCTATCAACAAAATGAACCCCAAGGGGTAATTTGAGCAGTGAATCCTGCAAAATTTCGCTACTCTATATTAACGTTTATGTAGCAACTTATCCATCTGGAAAATGAAAAAAGGTATGAATTTCTACACCTAAATTATTCATAATTCTTTGATTACTACTTCTTTAATCAAAAAAAAAGAGCGACATTTGGCGACACGTTACCACATAATAATAATTATCCTAATCTATAACAGACATGAGAAAAGCTGATATAATTAATAAAATTTCAGATAAGACGGGCGTACCAAAAGTTGATGTTTTGGTATCATTGGAAGCATTCTTTAAAGAAGTAAAAGATTCTTTGAGCCATGGTGAAAATGTCTATATCAGAGGATTCGGTAGTTTTATTACTAAGAAACGTGCTAAGAAAATTGGTAGAAATATCAAGAAGAACATTGCTATTGAGATTCCAGAGCACCACATTCCAGCTTTCAAACCAGCTAAGATTTTCGTCGATAGTGTTAAGTCAAGCATCTATTTAAAGACCGATTCTTTAGACAGTACTCCTAGCACTCCTCAGAATACGACTACACCTAACAACAATATTCTGAGCGGAGGTGAAAGCTAGTCAGCTCATCTTAGTTGCTTTTACAGCAGCTATAACAGCGGGACTATATTTTTTCGGTGATCGAAAAACTCCTTTAAAACCTACAACAGAAGGGACTTCAGCAATGAGTGCTCGTGCTCAAGTGAGCCTGAAGGACTCGATCGTCATTTTTAAGGAAAAGCTACTTGAAAACGATCTAGCTCAGCTTGAATCCTTAGAAGGCACAATGAACGCAGCTGAACCTGGTTCAGCTGAGCATAATGCTTCTCTTCTTGACTTAGCCAAGTTTTGGGAACTGAAGAAAGCCTTGCCTCCCAGTAGTTTTTACTTTACGGAATATGCGAAAGCGACTGATAACGCTGAAAGCTGGAAAGAAGCCTCAAAACGTAACTATCTGGCATTTAAGGCCGCTAATGACAGCATTTGGAGGCCTTATTTCACAGATAAAGCCATTGCTAGCCTAGAAAAAACGATTAATTTTGTGCCCTTGGATTTTGAGAGTAAGATTCAGCTTGCTGATTGCTTGATAGAAGGTAAGAACGAGGTGATGCAAGGAGTACTTCTTTTAAGAGAAGTTGTAGATGAGGAACCAGAAAACATACCTGCCAATATTCAACTAGGTAGGTTGTCTATAGTTTCAGGACAATTTGACAAAGCAAAACAAAGACTTAACAAAGTTTTATCTGTCGAACCTGAAAATACTGAGGCACTTTATTTTTTAGGTGAAACGCATGTCGCTTTAGAAGAAAACGAAGAAGCAATTGCGGTTTTTAAAAGATGCGCCGAACTGGTAGATGATCCAAGATTCAAGCGAGAGCTTGACAAGTATTTAAATAAAGTAATAAACAATAAATTGTAGCACATGCCTTGCGGTAAGAAAAGAAAGCGTCACAAAATAGCTACGCACAAGCGCAAAAAAAGATTGCGCAAGAACAGACACAAGAAGAAGTAGATTCTTCCTGCTAGCCGTATTTAATTAACGGCCGTCTCACATCATATTCAATCTCTGACAAAACATACTTGAGGATGTAAATCTGGGTGACTGGATAACTATGTCTGATAAACGGGAACCTGTGTCCCTAAAAAGAAGATCTGTGAATAGAGATATGCTGGTGGTGGTGAAACCAAAAGAGACAGAAATAGCTTTACTTGAAGACTCTCAATTGGTAGAGCTGCACCGTGAAAGCAAAGAGACTAGGTTCAACGTTGGCGATATTTTTCTAGGAAAAGTGCGCCGTACCATACCTGCTCTCAATGCGGCCTTCGTACATGTTGGCCACGCCAAGGACGCGTTTTTGCATTACACTGACTTAGGCCCGCAACTGCGTTCCCAGATGAAGTATATGGATAAAGCCTTGGCTGGAACTCCATTCGACTCTCGAATGAGCAACTTCAAAAAAGAAAAGGACATTATTAAAAGCGGAAACATCCGCGAAGTATTAAGACGCAACCAGAACCTGGTTGTTCAAATTGTGAAGGAACCCATTTCAACCAAAGGGCCAAGACTTACTAGTGACCTCTCATTGGCTGGGCGCTTCGTTGTATTGAAGCCTTTTGGTGAAGGAATTTCTATCAGTAAAAAAATTAGCGATCCTGAAGAACGCAAGCGTCTACTTACCTTAATCAGAAGTATAAAGCCCAAGCATTTTGGAGTGATTGTACGTACGGTTGCTCAAAAGAAAAAGGTTGCAGAACTGCACAACGATGTGGAGCAACTAATGAAAAAGTGGGACGCTATAGCCAGCGCTCTACGTGCAGCCGTCGCTCCTGAAAAGGTTTTGAGTGAAATGAAAAAGAGTACGAGTATAGTCCGAGATTTGCTCAACGCTTCTTTTTCAAATATTGTAGTCAACAACAAAGCGGTTGCTGAAGAAATTAGACAATACGTCGGCAGCATCTCTCCTGAAAAACAAAAGATTGTAAAGGTCTTCGATGGTAAGGGGTCTATGTTCGACAGCTTCAAAGTAACCAAGCAAATCAAAACCCTGTTTGGTAAAACCGTCGAAATGAAAAGCGGTGCTTATCTGGTCATTCAGCATACTGAAGCTATGCACGTTGTAGACGTCAACTCTGGAAACAAGATGGGCTCGCGAGATAACCAAGAAAGCAACGCTCTAAAAGTGAACCTCGAATCAGCGAAAGAGATAGCACGTCAGTGTAAGCTGCGCGATTTGGGAGGAATAATTATCATCGACTTCATAGATATGCGCGATGCCAATAATCGAAAAGAGTTGTTGGCCAAGATGAAGGAGTTTATGAAAAACGATAGGGCAAGACATACTATTCTTCCGCTCTCCCGTTTTGGCTTAATGCAAATTACCCGTCAACGCATGAAACCCGAGTTGCAAATCTCAACCGATGAGCAATGTCCAACCTGTCAAGGCTCTGGAAAAGTAAAGGCCACGCTGCTTCTGATGGATGAAATAGATGAGCGCCTTGAGTATCTTATAAAAGATATGAATAACGGCAAGGTGAGCTTGAAGGTGCATCCCTTTATAGAAGCCTACCTAACCAAAGGAATAAAATCCAGAAGATGGCGCTGGTTGATGGCTTATAAGAAGTGGATTAAAATTGATAAGGACTCGGCTCTAAACTTAACCGAGTTCAAGTTTTTCGATGCGCTGGGAGACGAAATTAAACTCTAACGGATTCGATAGTGCACGCTAATTAAAGCAGAAATATCCTTGAATCCCTTCTCGGATCCAATTCCATCCGAATCCAATACCAATCTTGTTTCATTTGTAAATCCGTCGAATTGCGCATCGCCTAAGTTCAAGGATGATTTTGCCTTTCTTGTTATTCTATATCTACCACTTAGACGAAGGTTAAATCTCTCAGAGAGACGAATATCTAAACCAGCAGAAGCCAATGCGTGAAGCGGCAATAATTTTCTCACCACATTATCGAAAAACAATCGTCCGTTTGAAGCGAATACTCTCTCGGCATAAGTACTGTTAACAAGAACATCTTCAAATAACGGTTCTGGTTCCATAAAATTCATTTCCGGCATTTCATTTTCCATCGAAGGAGAGCCAGCTGTCCCAATGCCGTCTTCAAAACTCGATCCACCATTCATAGCGTCACTCTCTGGTAAGGGCTCAGGAGTTATCTCCACAATAGCATCTACCAATGGCGAATAATTCACAGAGCTTTTTACAACCCCATTAAATGCAGACAATGAAACACCTGCACGAACGAAAGGCCTTACGGCATTATGCTTTTTCCCAAATGTATAGCCCAATGAAATTGGAATATCAACCAATCCTTGATAGACCTCCACCACTCTGTTAACAGACTGGTCCTGGTCCAATGTTAAATCAATTCCATTGATATTATAACGTCTATCTCCATAAAACGCTCCGACGCTTAGATCCAACTTATCATTAAAATGATAGGCTACATCCAAACCAGCCATATGGAAGTTGTTATCGAAGGAAAAGAAGTCCTCGTTACTGCTTTCAGGGCCTGGCAAATCACTCGGTCCTCGCACCGAACTGCGACCTATAACAAACCCTGGTCCAATGGACAGAAAACCTTTTCTATCTTTTTTTGACGCGACTACATTTTGAACCAAAGGTTGGATGCTAATCTCATCACTAGCCAATTCTAGAAATGGCGCATCCAATTTATCAATTTGGCTTAAGCTTTCAGTCGATCTAATTATACCCGCTTTAGTTTCACTCGCGCTTTTCGTTTCATTCAAACTTATTTCAGCGTTAGGCTTACTCACCAAATCTTTAACTGCAGCAAGCGTTTCTGCATTTTTGCTCTCATCAAGAACTGCAACTGCTTGGATTGCATCTTCATTTAAATCAGAACTAAAGCGATTATCCTCAAGACTATTTTTACGATCAACATTTAGAAATTCATTACTACTCATTTCACTTGCTAATGACTTATCCATCACATTACTCATTCGAGCGTTAACTGCTCCTTGATCAGAAATTTCATTCCGAACAATAGTTCTTGCGCTAGCAATTTTATTGATTCCGACATCGGACTTCGCTTCAGATGCACTAAGGTTTTCAGCAAGAGATTTTTCTTCTTCAGTAGCTTCAAACGCTTCAGCTGCCTGCGCTTTAGCTCCAGCTTCCGGAGATACCGCAGACTCAGTTTTTTGAACCGCAACGACAGACGTACTTTGCACCGATGTACCTTGATTATTTAGCAACCACCATCCACCAACGGCTAATATTGCTATTGCCGCTGCATGTCGCCAGTAAAAGATTATTGAACGCCTTTTATCTCCTTCGAGTTCTTCAAGTAACATTTCCCAATGTGACTCTTGAAACTCGTTCTCCTTATCTCGAAGCTTTTCCCTGAAAAGATTATCTATGGGATGCATATTTTCCATTTTCACCATTTAATTTGAACAGCATTTTTTGCAATTTCTTTCGCGCTTTCGACAAATTGGATTTGCTAGTACCCTCACTTATTCCCAATTGTTCTGCGATTTGATTATGGTTCCAACCCTCAATTGCGAAAAGACTGAATACCATTTTATATGCTGGTGGTAATTGTTGAACCAAACCCATTAACTGCTCAGCTCCTAAATTCGAGTGAGCTGTTTCATCTTCAGCATAGTCATAGACATCATCAATGTCTATTACGTGTTTATGTTTTTTGTGCTTACGATAATGATCGATTGCATTGTTTATCATTATCCTTTTTATCCAACTATCTAGGGAGCTTTCGGGTCTGAATTTTGATAAATTCCGGAACACCTTCACAAAGCCCTCATTGAGCATACCAATGGCCTCATCATCATCTCGAGCGTATCTTTGACAGACCGACAACATAATTCCGTAGTAATGCTCATAAAGCAATTTTTGGCAGCGTCTGTCGTCCTTAATACACCCCTCAATGACCTGATTATGAAGTTCTTTTAAAGGGATAACAAAATTCATATTATGCTCAGCTAATAATGAAACGAAACTGTTGACAATTAGGTTGCCTCAATGTGCATAAACTGCCGAAAAAATGAGCTCACACGGGGGTTTTGCATTGACACCATCATTCTAAATTTACACCAAATTGGTTACGGACATAGTATGGATACTTTATATTTGGAGTCCCCCCCAAAACTCTGGATTCGCTGTCATTGATGTGGTTCAATTTAATGCGGAAACTGATTTATGCCTTTGAAAAAATACGTGCTTAAAATTGC
>CAZZIZ010000047.1:0-19565 GCA_964654535.1 uncultured Chitinophagales bacterium | reverse complement strand
GACAAAAAGTCTCCTGGGATTTTCAGCTTGTATAACGAAGAATTAATTCCGAAGGGAGTTAAGTTTTCTGGTAAGATTCTACAGGACATCGATTTCATTTTTGTTAAGCCAAATGACTGGACAAAAGATGAAGATCGCAATGTGCTGATCAGAAGAATGTTGCACAATCACTCGATTAAAGTAAACGAATCCGTTGGACGTTTCAAACGTGAGAGTTTCAATATCAGTATTGGTGATGAGTTGCCAGCCGGTGTATTGAAACTTGCTAAAGTTTATGTTGCTAAAAAACGTAAGCTGAAAGTGGGAGATAAGCTCGCGGGCCGTCACGGAAACAAAGGAATCGTTGCGAAAATTGTTCGTCAAGAAGACATGCCATTCTTAGAGGATGGAACAGCAGTTGATATTGTTTTGAATCCACTAGGTGTACCTTCTCGTATGAATATTGGCCAGATCTACGAAACCGTTTTAGGTTGGGCTGGATTGAAACTAGGCGAGAAATATGCAACGCCAATTTTTGATGGAGCATCCATAGATGAAATAGAAGGTAAAATTCAAGAAGCCGGTTTACCGTCTCTTGGCTTGACCTATTTATACGACGGTGAAACAGGTGAAAGATTCCACCAACCAGCAACGGTTGGTATCATTTACATGTTGAAGCTGGCACACATGATTGACGATAAGATGCACGCGCGTTCTATCGGACCATACTCATTAATTACGCAACAACCATTGGGCGGTAAAGCTCAGTTTGGAGGTCAGCGTTTTGGTGAGATGGAAGTGTGGGCACTTGAAGCATTTGGTGCATCGAATATTTTGCGTGAGTTACTAACGCTTAAGTCGGACGACATTGTTGGTCGTGCTAAGACTTATGAAGCGATTGTAAAAGGTGATAATCTGCCTACGCCAAATATCCCAGAGTCTTTCAATGTATTGATCCACGAGCTTCGTGGTTTAGCATTGGACGTCATTTTTGAATAAATAACCGTGGCCCTAGGGCCACACTTAATAAAGGAGGAATAACACTATGCCTTTTAAGAAAGAACCAAAGATTACCAGCAACTTCAGCACAGTAACCATCTGTCTGTCTTCACCAGATACTATTCTGGAAAGATCGCACGGAGAAGTCTTGAAGCCGGAAACAATCAACTACAGAACCTATAAACCTGAAAGAGATGGTTTGTTCTGTGAGCGAATATTTGGACCGGTTAAAGATTACGAATGTTACTGCGGGAAGTATAAGCGTATTCGTTATAAAGGAATTGTTTGTGATCGTTGTGGCGTCGAAGTAACTGAAAAGAAAGTTCGTCGTGAAAGAATGGGTCACATTAAATTAGTCGTACCAGTAATTCACATCTGGTACTTCAAATCACTTCCGAACAAAATTGGATATCTACTAGGATTCTCATCTAAGAAATTAGAAACGATAATCTACTACGAGCGTTTCGTAGTAATCCAACCTGGAGTGCTTGAGGAGAAAGGAATCGCTAAACTTGATTTAGTAACAGAGGAAGAGTACTTCGAATTGTTAGATCAGCTTCCTCAAGGCAATCAAGCCCTAGAAGACACTGACCCTAACAAGTTTATCGCGAAAATGGGTGCGCCTGCTCTTCGTGATTTATTATCGAGAATGGATTTAGATGGTGACAGTTTCAAACTGCGCCACCAAGCAGCTACGGAAACATCTCAACAACGTAAAGCGGAAGCACTTAAGCGTTTGAGTGTTGTAGAAGCATTCCGTGATGGTAACACACGTCGTGAGAACCGTCCTGAGTGGATGGTTATTGAGTACTTACCAGTAATACCGCCAGAGCTTCGTCCATTAGTACCACTGGATGGTGGTCGTTTCGCAAGTTCTGATTTGAACGATTTATATCGTCGTGTGATAATCCGCAACAATCGTCTGAAGCGATTGATCGAGATTAAAGCTCCTGAGGTAATCTTACGTAACGAGAAAAGAATGCTACAAGAGTCGGTTGACTCTTTGTTCGATAACTCTAGAAAGTCAAACGCTGTAAAAGCAGAAGGTGGGCGTTCATTGAAATCTTTGAGTGATGTACTTAAGGGTAAGCAAGGACGTTTCCGTCAGAACCTTTTGGGAAAGCGTGTTGACTACTCTGGTCGTTCAGTAATTGTAGTAGGCCCAACCCTAAAGATGCACGAGTGTGGTATTCCAAAAGGAATGGCTGCAGAGTTGTTCAAACCTTTCGTTATTAGAAAGTTGATTGAGCGTGGTATCGTTAAGACGGTTAAGTCTGCCAAGAAATTAGTTGATAGAAAAGAACCAGTCATCTGGGATATTCTTGAAAACATATTGAAAGGACACCCGATCATGTTGAATCGGGCTCCAACGCTTCACCGTTTATCTATTCAGTCTTTCCAACCGAAGTTGATTGAAGGAAAGGCGATTCAGTTACACCCTCTTGTATGTTCAGCCTTCAACGCCGATTTCGATGGTGATCAGATGGCGGTTCACGTACCGCTGGGTAACGAAGCTATTTTGGAAGCACAACTTTTGATGCTTTCAAGTCACAACATTTTGAATCCTCAAAACGGTACACCAATTGCACTTCCGTCACAGGATATGATTTTGGGACTCTACTATATCACAAAAGGTAAGAAAGGTTCTAAAGGTGAAGGAATGACATTCTTCGGAGCAGAAGAAGTTATCATTGCTTTCAACGAGGGCAAAGTAGAACTGCACACTTATATAAAAGTGAAAACACTGATTCGTCAGAAAGACGGAACATTAAAGTCAGAGTTGACAGACACAACCGTAGGTCGCGTTATGTTCAACGAAGTTGTACCAGAGAAAGTTGGTTATGTTGATGAGTTACTGTCAAAAGGAAACTTAAAGAAGATCATCTCTAAAGTTATCCGTATCACGGATATTCCAACGACAGCAGCTTTCCTAGATGAAATCAAAGAACTAGGATTTAAGTGGGCATTCAAAGGTGGTTTGTCATTCTCATTAAAAGACTTATTGTCTCCAAAAGAGAAAAATGATTTATTGAAGTCTGCGCAAACTGAAGTTGACGAGGTGTTGAGCAACTATGAAATGGGGCTTATCACTAACAACGAGCGTTACAATCAGGTAATTGATATCTGGACACGTGCAAATTCTAAGATTACCGAGAACCTAATGACTAAACTAGAAACCGACAAAGATGGTTTCAATAGTATCTATATGATGTATCACTCCGGAGCGAGGGGTTCGAAAGAGCAAATTCGTCAGTTAGGAGGAATACGTGGATTGATGGCAAAGCCGAGAAAATCTGGTAGTAAAGGACCTGAGATTATAGAGAACCCAATTCTTTCAAACTTTAAGGAAGGACTTTCGGTACTCGAGTACTTTATATCTACTCACGGAGCGCGTAAAGGTTTGGCCGATACGGCATTGAAAACTGCCGATGCGGGTTACTTAACTCGCCGTTTGGTGGATGTTGCGCAAGACGTGGTTATTACAATGGAAGATTGTGGAACATTAAGAGGAATCGGAACGTCAGCACTAAAAGACAACGAAGATATTGTAGAAGCCTTGAATGAACGTATCCGTGGCCGTGTATCATTACATGATATTTATAACCCAGCTGATGATTCAATCATCGTTAAAGCAGGTGAGGAAATCAGCGAT
This sequence comes from uncultured Chitinophagales bacterium, assembly GCA_964654535.1. Lineage (GTDB taxonomy): Bacteria > Bacteroidota > Bacteroidia > Chitinophagales > UBA2359 > CAZZIZ01. The sequence goes on along the minus strand of CAZZIZ010000047.1, from coordinate 15,934 downwards.
GACGTTGCAATGTTCATTGAGCAAGAAACAGGAATCGAAGAAGTTGAAATTCGTTCGGTACTTACTTGCGAAGCGAGAAGAGGTGTTTGCGTAAAATGTTACGGACGGCACCTGGCAACTAATAGTTCTGCGCAAATGGGAGATGCCGTTGGTATCGTTGCAGCGCAGTCAATTGGTGAGCCGGGTACGCAGTTAACCTTACGTACATTCCACGTTGGTGGTGTGGCCTCGAACATTGCGAATGAATCAAGTTTGGCTGCTAAGTTCGACGGTCTACTTGAGTTTGACGAGATTAAAACTGTTAAGCACAAAGACGAAGAAGGGAAGAATGTAGAGACCGTCTTGGGACGTACAGGTGAATTGAGAATTATGGATCCCGAATCAAAACGTGTTTTGATTACCAACCACATTCCTTACGGGTCTACTTTGTATGTGAAAGACGGAGCGACTATTAAGAAAGGAGATCCGATTTGTAGCTGGGATCCATATAACGCGGTAATTATTTGTGAGGAAGAAGGAAACTTCAACTTTGTAAATATTATTGAGGGCGTTACGTATCGTGAAGAAGCGGATGAGCAAACAGGTCACCGTGAGAAAGTATTAATCGAAACGAAAGACAAAACCAAGATTCCTGAGATTCAAGTAACCAAGGGAACTGGCAAAAACGCAGAAGTTCTTAGAACCTACAACATCCCAGTGGGATCACACATTGTAGTAGAGGACAAGCAGAAAACTGCTAAGGGAATGAGTATCGTTAAGATACCGAGGGTTACTTCTAAGGTTCGTGATATCACCGGGGGACTTCCGCGTGTTACCGAATTGTTTGAGGCGCGTAATCCATCTAACCCAGCCAAGGTTTCGGAGATTGACGGGATCGCGAAATTTGGAAAAATCAAGAGGGGTAACCGTGAGATCATTGTTACATCTAAAGATGGACAGGTTAAAAAGTATCTAGTGCCTTTATCGAAGCACATCCTTATTCAGGATAGCGATTTCGTGAGAGCAGGCACACCACTTTCTGATGGAGCCATTACTCCTTCTGATATCTTAGCGATCAAAGGACCATTCGCGGTTCAAGAATACATCGTTAACGAGGTACAGGAAGTTTATCGTTTACAAGGGGTACGTATCAATGACAAACACATTGAAGTTATCGTACGTCAGATGATGAGAAAAGTAATTATCCTCGATCAAGGCGATACTAAGTTCTTAGAGAATAATGCAGTTGACAAGTTTGCGTTCATTCAAGAGAACGATGACATTATTGATAAGAAGTTCATTACCGATGCTGGCGAATCAGAAAAACTGAAAGCTGGACAACTAGTAAGCTTCCGCCAATTACGTGAAGAGAATTCTTACTTAAAACGAAACGATAAGACGCCAATTGAGTACCGCGATGCGATACCAGCTACGTCGAAGTCATTACTTCAAGGGATTACCCGTTCATCTTTGGGAACTGCAAGTTGGATTTCAGCTGCGTCGTTCCAGGAAACTACCAAAGTATTGAGCTCAGCATCTATTGGTGCGAAGCGAGATTTCTTAGAAGGTTTGAAAGAGAACGTTATCGTTGGACACCAGATACCTGCAGGTACAGGTCTGAAAGAATACCGCGAAATAATCGTGGGTTCTCAAGAAGAGTACGATGCGAAGCAAGCTGCGCGTGAAGCAAGGTTTACAGAAGAGCCTGCAGTAACTGAAACGGTTGTTGGAGGAGATACACTAGTAGGTGGAGTAGCTACAATGGCACCACCAGTAGTTGAAGAGAAAACAGAAACGCCTCCACCACCTCCGCCTCCGGCAGAGGAGTAGACCGTTTTGGTTTTAAGTAATAAATGATTTATAAAAAAGGCGTTTCGAAAGAAACGCCTTTTTTTATGCTTTGAAATTAGCGGTAAGAATGCGCTAATCTGATTTCGAGATTATGGATTAGTGGTGATCGTGTGCGTCGTGCGCATCGCCGTGCGTATCGTTTACTCGCTTTCTGTTGCTGGACAAAATTCCTAGAGCGATACAAACCGCCAAGAAGCCAGGAACAATAAGTGTGAGGAAGAAGTAAATCATCGTCGTATAATTTGTGCAAATGTAACAATACTAGCCCTTTGAATCAAGCCCAAGAATTCCCATTTCTATGAGTTTTCAGGTGGTTCTTTGGGCAGCAACAGGCTATCCGCTTGTACTCGGCACGTCTATCATTGGTTCAGCATAGTCGCGGTTGCGTATTCCCTAGCCGGTCATCCACTCCCGCTCCTTGCTTCACACAAAGCTAGCCATACCTCATACCGCTACTATCCTGGCTGCGGCCATGCAAATAGCTTCTTTGTCATTCCGAGCGAATCGATAAATTTCTACAAATAGAAAATCAAATTGATCAAAGCGAGATAACACGATAGTATTATTTTGCACAGTTGTGTGACCTCTCTTCGCTCGACTTGTTTTGAGTTCCCGTTGAGATTTCTCGGTACCTGTCCCTTGCTTCGCCGTAAAGACAGGACTCGGAATGACAAATGGACTTCGCGTGAGGGATAGAGGCCTTTGTTGGAGCTCCTGTTGAAGAAGACAAGAAACGCTCTTAGCTCCTTAAGAGCTAGAAGAGCGTTTTGTCTGAAGCAGCACAGAGCGACGGCCGAAAGCCCGACCCTATTCTCTCTGTATCTTGTTGGTCCCCAGACCAACAAGTTGTACAGAGAGAATAGGGGCACGCCCCAATTATATCCCATAAAAAATTGTAAACCAATACCCAGACCGTGGCTCTAATTAGGTAATCCATCATTAATTGGCGAACTTTGGGTCAAAGTTAGATATGCCAGAAAAACCGCCAAAAAAGAATCAGCTTAACATAGAAATGAACGAGGAAGTTGCTGAAGGGATTTACTCGAACCTCGCCATCATAACCCACTCGCATTCTGAATTTGTAATTGACTTTATAAAAATTTTACCGGGTGTTCCAAAGGCGAAAGTCAAATCGCGTATACTGCTCACTCCGCAACATGCCAAGCGTTTGATGAAAGCACTCAACGATAACGTGTTGAAATTCGAAGCGCAACACGGACAAATAGAAGACATTGATGCTAGTAATATTCCACCGATTAATTTTGGCGGACCACCTGCTCAAGCGTAAGAATAACCTTAGCGTGAGTAAGAAAATAATTGTAACACAAAAGCGCGATTCCATTTTGGTATGAGTTATTTGTTTCCATTATTCTTTGCGGCCTTGGCCTCTCTGCTCATTCCAATAATCATACACCTTTTTAATTTTCGCAGATACAAAAAGGTGCTCTTCACTAACGTGAAGTTTCTAAAAGAAGTAAAAGAAGAAACCTCTTCTCGTTCTCGACTCAAACATATTCTGGTTTTGCTCTCGCGATTGTTTGCCTTGGCCTTTTTGGTAATGGCCTTTGTACAACCCTTCATCCCCAAAGCGGATAGCGAAGTGATTACAGGAGCCAAAGCTTATAGCATATACCTGGACAATAGCTTTAGTATGAAAGCGCAGTCTGCCGGTGTTGCCTTAATGGAAAAGGCTAAGCTAAAAGCGCGTGAAATTGTGCAGGCCTTCCAACCCGAGGATCGGATGCAGCTTATAACCAATGATTTTGAAGGTAAGCATCAACGCTTGGTTGACCGAGAGGAGTTCTTGTCTTACTTAGATGAGGTGGTCTATACGCCCAACGTGCGTACAATGGGAGAAGTGGTGCAAAGACAAAAGCAAATTCTCGAGAAATCAGACGCTCAGCAAAAATCGCTTTTCTTGATCTCGGACTTTCAGAAAAGTACGGCTGAATTCGAAAACGACACTGCATACAATTACTTTTTACTACCACTGCAATCTGCCGAGCAACAAAATGTTTATATAGACTCCCTTTGGAGTAACGCGCCGGTCTTGCTACTTAATGAAACCAATGAGTTGTTGGTGCGTATTCAAAATACCGGCAACATCGACGTAGAAAACTCGAGGATGGTTTTGAAGATAAACGATCAAACCAAGGCTATTGTTGATGTAGATATAAAGTCTAAAGCAAGTGTGATAGATACGGTCACCTTTACCTTGAGCGAAGGTGGTTGGAACAACGCAGAACTGGGGATTACTGATTACCCTGTTGATTTTGACGATGACTACTACTTTACTTTCTACATTGAGGAGAAAGTGAAAGTGCTTAGTATAAATCAATCTTCTTCGAATAAATATTTGAAGGCTGCTTTTGCTCAGCAAGACCTAATAAGCCTAGAGAATAAATCGGTCAATCAGTTGAACTACGCTGAATTGGCGAGTAATCGCTTGATAATATTAAACGGCTTGAAGAATATTTCTAGCGGTTTGGCTTTCGAGTTAGAAGAGTACCTAAAGGGTGGTGGAAATGTAATGGTGTTTCCGCACCTTTCTATGAACGCGGAGTCTTATAACTCGTTTCTTCGAAAAATTCGCGCCAATACTTATGACAAGTTGGTAACGGAAGAGCGACCGCTTGATTTTATAAATGTAAAGCAAGAGGTCTTTAAAGATGTTTTTACGCGCATCCCAAATAATATTGATTTACCGGTCGCAAAAAAGAGTTTTGACTTAAGTCGTTTTTCCAACGCTGGAGAAGAAGTTCTGTTAAGTATGCGCGGCGGTAATAGTTTTATGGGCAAGTACAACGTGGAGCAGGGTAAGTTGTACTTAATGGCGGCACCATTGGATAACGACGTTTGCAATCTGCCTTCGCACTCTATTTTTGTTCCGATGATTTTTAAAACCGCATTACTTGGTGGGGACGTAAAGCGACATGACTATGTAATTGGCGAAGACGAGTTTGTAGAAACGACTTTTAAAAGAGCTAGTGCGGAGAATGTTTTGAAAATGAAAGGACCTAGCGATGAGTTTATTCCAGGGCAAAAGGCTATCGGTAGTAAGCTACTCCTTTCTATGAACAACCAATTGAAAGAGTCTGGCTTTTACAATGTGTACGAAATAGCTACCGAGCCTTTAGCGCACTTTGGATTTAACTATAGTAGGAAAGAATCGAAGTTGGATTATTTTACGCCAGATGATTTGACAACTAAATTCAGTGGTGAGAATATAGCTGTATTAGATAATGCGGATGCGAACCTCACTTCACTTATCGGCACTTACGATAGGGGGCAACAACTTTGGAAATGGTGTTTGATATTCACCTTGATATTTTTGGCTATCGAAATGTTATTGTTAAGACTTTGGAAAACTTAAGTTTATGAGCCTGCTACTGAGATTGGTTAGAATATTGGACCCGCGTTCGAAGTTCCATAAGAAGAAGGTGGACGTATTGATTGTAAATGGGGCAGTTGAGCGGATTGGTAAAAACCTTAGAGCTAAAGATGCAAGGGAAATAGAGGGAAAGGCACTTCACCTTAGTCCGGGATGGTTAGATATGCAAGTTAACTTCTGCGACCCTGGATTTGAATACAAAGAAGACTTAGATAGTGGTATGAAAGCCGCTGCCCGCGGAGGATTTACTGCTGTTGCCGTAAAGCCTTCCACGCTGCCAGTTATAGATAGCAAGGCACAGGTTGAGTATATTAAAAACAAATCGAAAAACTCTATCGTAAACGTTTATCCGATTGCCGCGCTTACAAAGAATTTCAACGGTAAAGACCTAACGGAAATGCAGGACTTGCATAAAGCAGGAGCGATTGCTTTTTCCCAGGGAAATAGAAGTATAAGTGACTCTGGTATAATGCTGCGCAGCTTACAATATGTAAAATCATTTGACGGCATAGTTTTTCAATTGCCAGATGATCCGAGTATCAGCAATGACGCTTCTATAAATGAAAGCAAAGTTAGTGTGCAAATGGGGATGAAAGGGCGACCAGCAATTTCGGAAGAAGTAATGGTTAATCGTGATTTGCAATTGCTGCGCTACGCTGAATCGCGTTTGCATTTTTCGCAATTGTCTAGCGCAGGTAGTGTAGAGTTAATAAAGAAAGCGAAAAAAGAAAAACTTGATATTTCTGCGTCTGTAAGTCCTTACCACTTAATTTTTGACGAACGGGCTGTCTCTAATTTCGACACCTCGTACAAGTTTAATCCGCCATTACGAGGAGCGAAAGACCGCAAGGTCTTGGTTAATGCACTGCGCGATGGACATATTGATGTGCTCACTTCTGTGCACTCACCACATGAAGACGACGCCAAGAAAGTAGAATTTGAATCTGCTTCATTTGGTTTAATTGGTTTAGAAACGCTTTATGCATTGGTAAACACAGAGTTGGGTGATAGTATTGATCAAGAGCGTATTGCTGAGGTCCTAGCCAATAACCCAAGACGTATTTTGGACTTGGAAACAGAGCCAATTGCTGAAGGAGCATCCGCCAACTTTACCCTTTTCGATTCTAAGGAGTCTTGGACTTTCACCACAAAAGATATAGGCTCGAAATCGAGAAATACGCCATTTCTGAATAGGACCTTCACAGGTAGGGTAAAAGGAGTGATAAACGGTAAAAAATCCAAATTCTTCTATTCGTAAGCCTTGAAAGGTTCGTTTTGGCGTTATTTTAGATAAACACCTATAAACGAGGTCATTATCGTGGATTTATCCCTAATTATTCCATTGTACAACGAAGTCGAATCTATCGGTGAGCTGGTGGCATGGATTACTTCGGTCTGCGATGCAAACCAGTTTGATTTCGAGATAGTCCTTGTAGACGACGGCAGTAATGATGGTAGCTGGAAAGAGGTAGAACGCCTCAGCCTAATCAATACTCGCGTAAAAGGAATTCGTTTTTCAAGAAACTACGGTAAGTCCGCCGCGCTCGACGCTGGATTTCAAAAATGCCAAGGCAATGTCGTCATTACAATGGACGCCGACCTTCAAGACAGCCCAGATGAAATCCCGAAACTTTATCGAATGATAAGAGAAGATGATTTCGATTTGGTTTCTGGCTGGAAGAAAGAAAGACACGATCCCATTAGTAAAACCATTCCTTCGAAATTTTTTAACGGAGCCACTCGTTGGTTAACTGGTATAAAGTTACACGACTTTAATTGTGGTCTAAAAGCGTACAAGCAAAGCTTGGTGAAGCGACTACGCCTGCAGGGAGAAATGCATCGTTACATTCCGGTGATGGCTAAACGCCTTGGGTTCGGAAACATCGGTGAGTTGGTTGTAAAACATCAAGCGCGTAAATACGGTACGACCAAGTTTGGACTTGAACGATTCATAAACGGCTTCTTGGATTTAATGACCATTCAATTTATTACTCGTTTTGGTCAAAGGCCTATGCACCTTTTCGGTGGGGTAGGAACGGTTTCATTTATAGCAGGAGGGTTGGTTACGCTCTGGTTAATCGCAAAAAAGATAATCGCCATTTCGAATAATACACCAATAGATCAAGTTCGTCCAGTTACGGATCAGCCTTTGTTTTATTTGGCGCTGACCGCAATCATTATAGGCGTTCAGCTATTTCTAGCTGGCTTTATTGCAGAGTTGGTTAGTCGCAATAATCCTGATCAGAAACAATATAATATTGACAGCAATATTGGTTTCGATTAAGCAATCTGTGTAGCTTCGCCCTAGCAAACAAATGAAAAACGAAATAGATAAAATATTTTCGGCGCATCAAACGATGATTGCTCAACTTAAAGCGGACGCGCAGATAGTAACATCCGTGGAGCAAAGCGTGGAAACCATTGTTGCCGCTTACAAAGCGGGCAATAAAGTTTTCTTTGCGGGCAACGGTGGTAGTGCTGCCGATGCTCAGCATTTAGCGGCGGAACTGTCAGGGCGTTTTTATTTGAACCGTGCCCCACTATTTGCTGAAGCACTGCACGTGAATAGTTCTTATATGACTGCCGTTGCGAACGATTTTTCTTTCGACGACGTATACTCGAGAATTTTGGATGCAAAAGGGAATAAAGGTGACGTGCTTGTCGCACTCTCTACCTCGGGTCAATCAAAAAACATTTTGGAAGCATTAATGGTTGCGGGGAAGAAAAAAATATTTCGAATAGGGATGACCGGAAGTAAGGAGAGTCCGATGTCTGCACTATGCGATTTGCATATTCAAATTCCATCGACTGATACGCCACGTATCCAAGAAGGTCAAATGTTATTGGGTCATATCATTTGCCAATACGTCGAATCGAAACTGTTTTCCTAATGAAAGAAGTCGGACCGATAGAAGTCGATTCATCCTGGTCGCTCTTTTTAGATCGCGATGGAGTGATTAACAAAGAGGAGGCTGGAACTTATGTCTTGTCGTACGAAGGCTTTGAATTTTTACCGGGAGTGCTAGAAGCGATGGAGCGCTTCGAAAAAGTGTTTAAGTACATTTTTATCGTGACCAATCAGCAGTGCGTTGGAAAAGGACTTTTAGCGCGAGAAGTGTTGGAATCAATGCACGAAAGCATGCAACGTGATATTGAAAAGCAAAATGGTCGGATTGATGCAATTTATTATTGCCCCGATTTAGCAACAGAAAACCCGCCAAATCGAAAACCTGAAATTGGCATGGCGCTACAGGCGCAGAGAGAATTTCCTAGTGTTGACTTCTCCAGGTCTATTATGGTTGGCAATTACATCACAGATATGGAGTTTGGGCGTAATGCTGGAATGCATACCGTACTCGTAGAAGAAAAAGAGCGTATCAATGACCAAAATATTAAGCACATCGATCACTACTTCGATAGCCTTTTGAGTTTGTCCCAAAACGTACAAACAAAAAGCCTTTAATTGCTTTTATAGGTCTTAGAACAATGGCCTTATTAGAAATTGGTTTTCAACCTAAAAACAGCCCCAATCAAGTATTCGTGGATTGATTTTTAGATAAAATGGTGCTTGTGGCTTAACTTTGGATATACACTTTGCGTAGCTCTTTTCTGCTTAAATCAATTGAATGTCTAACGTTAGTTTTTTTAGCTCTGGCATCTTCCAGAAAATTATGATGGCCATTACTGGTCTTTTTCTCTGCACTTTCTTAATAGCACACTTATTTGGCAACTTGCCTCTCATCTTGATGACTGGTGAACCTGCGCGTACGGCCTTTAATGAGTACGCCGCTTTTATGACCAGCAATCCATTTATTGGCGTTGTTTCCTATGTCACCTATTTCGCAATTCTCTATCACGCTGTTTTGGGATTATTTATGGTTTTCAAAAACAAGCAGGCTAGACCAGTGAAGTATAGCGCTCCTAGTGCAGGCAAAGGCACGAGTTCTTGGAGTTCGCGTAACATGGGAATTTTGGGCACTATCATTTTGGTGTTTATCGTCGTGCATATGCAGAGCTTTTGGTATGGTTATAAGTTTGGCGACATGCCTGCATTATACGATACTCATACTGGCGCACCGATACTGAAATCAAGTGGTGAGCCCATAATTGATGGCGTTATAAAAGATGGACACATCTTTTTAGGTGCGCGCGATTTGGGTAAGGTGTCCAAAGATCTTTATACAGAAGTAATAGGTGCTTTTCAAGTTGAATGGTACGTATTGTTTTATGTCATTTGCATGTTTGCCATTGGCTTTCACCTCTACCACGGATTTCAAAGTGCTTTTCAATCTTTAGGTTTAAAGAATCGAAAATTTGGGCCAGCCATTGAGCTGGCAGGAAAGGTGTTTTCAATCGGCATTCCCCTAGGCTTTGCCGTCATTCCTCCTATTGTTTACATGTTACATTAAAAGCTAAGAGCAATTATGCAATTAGATGATAAAATTCCTTCCGGTTCACTCGGTGAGAAGTGGACCAAACACAAGGACAAAATTAAACTGGTTAATCCTGCGAACAAAAGGTCAATAGACGTTATTGTAGTAGGTAGTGGATTGGCAGGCGCCTCCGCTGCAGCTTCGCTTGGTGAAATGGGCTACAAGGTAAAGTGCTTCTGTTTTCAAGACAGTCCTCGACGAGCGCACTCCATTGCGGCCCAAGGAGGAATTAACGCAGCCAAGAATTATCAAAACGACGGTGACAGCGTTTACCGCTTGTTTTACGATACCATAAAAGGTGGTGACTACAGATCGCGTGAAGCAAACGTGCACCGCTTGGCCGAAGTGTCGGTAAATATTATTGATCAATGTGTTGCTCAGGGAGTACCCTTTGCGAGAGACTACGGCGGCTTACTAACCAACCGTTCTTTCGGTGGGGTACAGGTATCGCGTACATTCTATGCACGTGGTCAAACTGGACAGCAGCTTTTAATCGGTGCTTACTCTGCGTTAAGTAGACAAATAGCCAATGGTAATGTAGAGATGTACAACCGACACGAAATGTTGGACGTCGTAAAAGTAGATGGCAAAGCGCGTGGAATTATTACGCGTAACCTTATTAATGGCGAGATAGATCGTCACGCTGGACACGCTGTTTTACTATGTACTGGTGGCTATGGAAACGTTTTCTTCTTATCAACCAATGCGATGGGCTCCAATGTTACTGCCGCCTGGAAAGCCTACAAGAAGGGGGCCGCCTTCGCAAACCCTTGCTACACGCAAATACACCCGACTTGCATACCTGTATCAGGAGACTATCAAAGTAAGCTGACGCTTATGTCAGAGTCTTTAAGAAACGATGGAAGAATCTGGGTGCCGAAAAACAAAGACGAATCACGTGCACCAAACGATATTCCAGAAGAAGATCGTGACTACTACTTAGAAAGAAGATATCCTTCATTTGGAAACTTAGTACCAAGAGACGTAGCCTCTCGTGCCGCGAAAGAAAGATGCGATGCAGGCTATGGTGTAGGTGCTACTGGCTTTGCAGTATACCTCGATTTCCGCGATGCCATTGAGCGCATGGGTGAAGATAATGTGAGAGCGAAGTACGGAAACCTCTTCCAGATGTATGAAAAGATTACTGATGAGAATCCTTACAAAGTTCCAATGAAAATTTATCCTGCAGTACACTATACGATGGGTGGCTTGTGGGTTGATTATAATTTGATGACCAACGTGGAAGGGCTTTATGCACTAGGAGAAGCAAACTTCTCCGATCACGGAGCGAATCGTTTAGGAGCCTCAGCTCTTATGCAGGGTCTGGCCGACGGATACTTTGTTATTCCTTACACTATTGGAGATTACTTAGCAGACGACATTCGTACCGGTCCTATCTCTACCGATACCGCGGAGTTCGATGCAGCGCAGAAAAACGTGGAGGAAACACTTGACAGGTTGATGAACATCAATGGTACCCAAACCGTCGATTCGTTTCACCAACGTTTAGGAAAAATAATGTGGGAGTACTGCGGTATGAGTCGAAGTGCAGTTGGCTTAGAAAAAGCCATTGGCATGATTCAAGAATTGCGTGCAGAGTTCTGGAGGGATGTGCGCATACCTGGAACCACGAACGGTATAAACCCAGAGTTAGAAAAAGCGGGACGTGTGGCTGATTTCTTAGAGCAAGGAGAATTAATGTGTCGCGATGCACTCGACAGAAACGAAAGTTGCGGTGGGCATTATAGAGAAGAATATCAAACGGAAGAAGGTGAAGCGCTCAGAGATGATAAGAACTACACTTACGTTTCAGCGTGGAAATTCGCCGGTGAAGACGTTGACCCAGAAATCATAAAGCAAAAGCTGGAATTCGAAAATGTTGAACTGAAAACCCGAAGTTATAAATAGAGCGATATGAAGTTGAATTTGAAAATTTGGAGACAGACTAATCCTGAAGATCGCGGGACTTTAGTAGACTATAAGCTAGACAACATATCGCCAGACATGTCATTCTTAGAAATGATGGATGTCTTGAACAATAAATTAATTGTCGAAGGTGATGATCCGGTAGCATTTGACCACGACTGTCGAGAGGGTATATGCGGAAGTTGTAGTATGGTTATCAATGGTAAACCGCACGGACCTTCGAAGGCCATTACGACTTGTCAATTACATATGCGCTCGTTTAGCGACGGCGATACCATTTATATCGAGCCGTGGAGAGCGAAACCCTTTCCGGTTATAAAAGACTTAATTGTAGACCGTACGGCTTTCGATCGCATCATTCAGGCAGGAGGGTACATCTCCGTAAACACTGGAAATGCTGTTGATGCCAACGCAGTGCCAATCGAAAAAGATACCGCAGATAGTGCCTTCGATGCAGCGACCTGTATTGGTTGCGGAGCATGTGTGGCAACCTGTGTAAACGGTTCAGCGGCCTTGTTTACCTCAGCGAAAATCGCTCATCTAGCTATGGTGCCACAGGGTGAGCCTGAGCGTAAGCGTCGAGCTATTAAAATGGTAGATCAAATGAGTATTGAAGGCTTCGGAGCTTGCAGTAATACTGGTGCTTGCACGGCAGTATGTCCTAAGGAAATCAGTCAAGAAAACATCGCAATGATGAAACGCGAGTACTTAAGAGCCTCCGTTACCTCAAATGAGTAACATCTGATTAACTTTTGACTTAATTTGATATAATATACTGGCTCTGAAAGGGTTATATTAATAGTATGAAAAGGGTCATTTGTTTCCTTCTGGTTAGTATTTGCTTCCTTGCTACTGCGAGTGATTTGTTTGCTACGCACAACCGAGCGGGCGAAATCACCTATCGTCATGACCCGCTTCCAGGCGAAAAATTTAGATACTTTTTTGAGATCGTCACTTTTACTAAAACCTCAAGCATAGACGCAGACAGAGACTCGCTAGATGTTAGTTGGGGAGATGGTTCCTTCGAAAGAGTTGGCAGGGTAAACGGTCCAGGACAACAAGGGGAAATAATTCCAGGTGCATCAGATCTTAAGCGAAACGTATATCAAGCCCATCACACCTATCCAGGCCCCTTTACTTACGTCGTCACCATGACCGACCCCAATCGTATTGACGATATTCTTAATATTAACTTTGGTGAATCGGAGGGAATCTCTTTTACGCTTATCGATACCTTGTTCATTTTAGATGACGAGTTTTTTGGGTTTAATGATTCGCCCGTCTTGAATCAGCCTCCAGTCGATGTTGCCAACAGGGGCTTCCCATTTATACATAACCCCAATGCGTTTGATCCGGATGGCGATAGTTTGCATTTTGAATTGGTGCCGCCTATCGAGTTTACTCAAGGTGATGTATTCACCCCCGTACCGAATTACATTCTACCTAATCAAGTGATTCCTATAGGAGATAATTTACCACCATCAGGTAATCCGCCCCCTGGCCCCGAATATAATTTCACAATTAATCCCAATAACGGTGAGATATTTTGGGATGCACCCTGGGAACCAGGTTTCTATAATATTGCAATTCTCATTAGGGAATTTCGAGCGGGATTCCCAATCGGTACCTTGGTAAGGGACATGCAAATTGAAGTATTGGAGGCGCCTAACCAACCTCCCGTCCTAGCTGAACTCTTGGATACTTGCGTAACTGTAGGTGATAATTTGGTGCTTGAGGTAAGCGCCAGCGATCCCGATAGTGATAGAATAGAACTAACTGCTACGGGCTTTCCTTTTGAAGCCGATTTTACAAGCAGTCTCGCAACCTTCGTTCAAAATGTTGATGTAGACGGTGAAGCGGAGGGCGTATTTGAATGGAGTCCTGGATGCGATGAAATTTTTAGCACAGCTTATCAAGTGGTTTTTAAAGGGGAAGATAATTTTACGCAACTACCACTGGTAGATCTAGAAACTTGGTTTATAAACGTAATAGCGCCGCCGCCAACCGGGTTGAGTTCTTCAGTGGCCAATGGTGTAATTAACCTTGCCTGGGATGACGATTACGTCTGCGAAAACACGGATAAGTTTTTAGGTTTCGGTGTATGGCGAAGGCTCGGTTGCGATTCTCTTGAACTAGACAATTGCAGTGACGACTTAGCCAATTTCGGCTACGAACTTATCGCCGATCAAGTAATGGGCAATACTTATGCAGATGCCAGCGCTGATCCAGGACTAACCTATAGCTACCGCGTTACTGCGGAGTTTACCGACGTAAGTACATCGGGTGGAGTGCCACTCAACTTTGGTTTCGGTTTGCCTTCTAACAATTCATGTGAGACCTTACCTTCTGATGTACCACTCATGACCAATGTAGACGTGCAGACAACCGGCCAGAGCTCGGGAAGCATTTTTGTTCAGTGGACCAAGCCAGATGGAGCGGAGTTAGACACTATGATTTTTACCGGTCCCTACATTTACGAACTTTTCAGAAACGATGGCTCAAACGAAACCATGGTTCAGTCTTTTAGTAGCAATACCTTTTTCGAAGCAAACGATACAAGCTTTGTAGATACAGGGCTCAATACCCTAGAACTTGAATACACCTACTTTATCAGATTCAATTCTGGAACACAACTCATTGGCAATAGCGAAACCGCTAGTTCAATTTTCTTAAACCTTAGTTCCGGAGATTCATCTATTGAATTAGTTTGGGATGAGCAAGTTCCTTGGATCAATAACAGCTACGACATATTCAGACGCACACCTACAGGCAGTACCTTCGATTTCCTGGCTACAACCGATCAGCAGTTCTATCTCGACCAGGGTTTAGAAAATGGTGAGGAGTATTGTTATTTCGTAGAAAGCAGCGGATCGTATTTTACAGATGGAATTTTGGACCCCCTAATAAACAAATCACAAGAATCTTGCGCCATAGCCATAGATACCGAGCCACCATGTAACCCGGATCTTGTCGTTAGAAATGATTGTGAAAACGACTCCAACATCTGGAATTTTGAAAATAGACTAACCTGGTCAGTCACCGTTGGTTGTTTAGAAGACGTCGCGGGCTACAATGTTTTTTATCGTGGACCACTTGATATTGATTTCCAAATCATCGCTGTAATAAGTGATCCAAACACTTTTCAATTTACTCATGTGTTAGACAACTCTATATCTGGTTGTTATTTTGTTACCGCTTTCGATCAGTTCGACAATGAAAGCACAGGAAGCAATGAGGTCTGCGTAGAAAACTGCGCATTGTATGAGTTACCAAATGCCTTCACACCCAACGGCGATGGAGCCAATGAAATATTTACACCGCTGGACGGATTCCGTTTTGTTAATCAGGTAGACTTGAAAATATATAACCGATGGGGTGGACTGGTATTCGAAACCAGTGATCCTTTTATTAATTGGGATGGAACAGACTCGAATTCAGGAGATGAGCTTTCAGGAGGTGTGTACTTTTATGTAGTACGCATCATAGAAGGCAATGAGGGCAATGAAATTTTGGGCGAGCAGCAAAGCGGTTACATCCATTTGTTAAGATCAGAGTAATGTTTACGGGCATCATAGAAACCGAAGCCAAGGTCAAGGAAATCAATCCGGCTGGGGACAATATCACTTTCACTTTAAGTAGCGCTATTTCGGGCGAGCTAAAAATCGATCAGAGCGTGGCGCATAACGGATGCTGCTTAACTGTCGTGGAATGCAATGACAATGATTACAAAGTTACCGCAGTCAAAGAAACCCTCGATCTAAGCAATCTGAAAGATTGGAAAGTAGGTGATAGCGTTAACCTAGAGCGTGCGCTAAAAGTTGGTGATCGCTTGGACGGTCATTTCGTGCAAGGGCACGTAGATCAAATGGCGATTTGCGAGAAGGTGGAGGAGCGCAATGGAAGCTGGGAGTTCACATTCAAGCACGATCTGCACGAATCCTTTCGCAATGTCAGCAAGGGTTCTATTTGTGTAAATGGTGTAAGCCTTACGGTTGTCAATCCTAGCGACGACAAGTTCTCGGTGGCCATTATTCCTTACACCTACGAGCACACTAACTTCCGCAACATACGTTCCGGAGATTCCGTTAATATTGAATTCGATATTTTGGGCAAGTACATCGCTGCTAAGGTCTGATCAGAAGTCATTTTGTTTTATTGACATTGGGCGTGCCCCGCTCACCCAATCTTATTGGTTCGTGTCTTCACGTACCAACAAGATTGGGTTCGGGGTCGGGCTGTCGGCAGTCGCTCTGTTCTTAAAAAAGCAAAAGCCCTATCTAGCTCCAAGGAGCTAAAAGGCTTTCTTGCTTTTTTAAACAGGAGCTTCAACAATGCCTCTATCCCTCACGCGAAG
>CAZZIZ010000046.1:17782-19656 GCA_964654535.1 uncultured Chitinophagales bacterium | reverse complement strand
GAGTACGTTAACCTTCGTAAAAGGGGGAGCAATATGATTGGCCTTTGTCCTTTCCACAATGAAAAGACTCCCTCGTTTACAGTATCGCCCAACAGAAATATCTTCAAGTGCTTTGGTTGTGGTAAGGGAGGAAATGCGGCTCGTTTCCTTATGGAGCACGAGCAGCACAGCTTTCCTGAGGCCTTACGTATACTAGCTAAGCGCTACGGAATAGCCATTCCCGAAGTCGAAGACAGTGCAGAGGCCAAAGAGCGCCGCGACCTCTACGATAGCCTCCATTTAGCTAATCAGTTTGCGCAGGAGCGATTTGTAAAAAACCTCTGGGAAAGTGATGAAGGAAAAAACATAGGCTTGTCCTATTTCCGCGAAAGAGGCTTCAGAGATAATACCATTGAGAAATTTGGATTGGGTTATGCCCTAGACCAACGCTGGAGCCTCAAGAACGCGCTCGAGAAAGAAGGTTACGACCAAGCGTATTTTGAAAAGGTGGGGCTGGTAAAAACAAAAAATGATTCTTCCTACGACTTCTTCAATGCGCGGGTTATGTTCCCGATACATAGCTTAAGCGGAAAGGTCATAGCTTTTGGAGGGCGAACACTCAGCTCGGATAAGAAAGTGCCGAAATACGTAAACTCTCCCGAATCTGAAGTTTACAATAAGAGCAAGACACTCTATGGTATTCACTTGGCGAAGAAGGCCATTCGAAAAGAAAACAACAGCTACCTCGTAGAAGGCTATACCGATGTCGTTTCTATGCATCAGGCTGGAATCGAAAATGTGGTAGCTTCTTCGGGTACTTCGCTCACCGAAGATCAAGTGAAGCTATTGGGACGTTTTAGTAAAAACGTAACCATTCTTTACGATGGGGATGCCGCTGGAATTAAAGCCAGCCTGAGAGGGGTAGACTTACTCTTAGAACAAGACCTTAACGTTAAGGTTGCGCCCCTGCCAGAAGGAGAAGATCCCGATTCATTTGTTACCAAGCTAGGCAACACCGCTTTCAACGAATGGATGTCAGAAAACGCCAAGGATTTTATCTTCTTCAAAACAGGACTCCTTAACGACGAGGCGTCTGACGATCCCGTGCAAAAAAGTGAAGTCATAAAAAGTCTTGTTCTTTCCCTTTCTAAAATTCCGGATAACATAAAGCGCGCGCTCTACGTAAAGGAGTGCGCGAAGATTATCGGGATCGAAGAAAAGGTCTTAATAAACGAGATCAACAAGCAGAAGCGAAACCTACTTCAAAAGACCTTTCGTAATAATCGTCAAGATCCGAATTTATCGGACTTAGTAGCTGAAATAAAAAATGCGCCCAAACAAGGCGAAGATCTTTCTGAGCTGAGGGAGTTGAATAAGAAGACGATTGAGCAAGAAATAATTCGCTTTCTTTTGCTTTATGCCCATTTGCCTATGTCGGAAGAGCATAATGTACTCGAGTTCTTTCTATCAGGCATGCAGTCGGTAGAAGTTTACTTAGATCAAAAACCTTTTCGAGGAATCATGGATATGTTCATCGAGGGATACGAAAATAAAAAGATTCTAGACAGTGAGTACTTCGTAAACCACAGCGACGAGTCTATTGCTATGATTTGCACTGACCTAATTAGCATTGAGCACTCAGTTAGTGAAAACTGGTTTAAAATGCATCAGATCGTGGTAGAGAGCGAAGCAGACAAATTCAAGCAGGCGGCCAATATGATCTTGAAGCGCTTTATGCTTTTACAAGTAATGGAAAAGATATCGGAGAACGAGAATAGAATGAAAGCTACAGACTTCGACTCACCTTTACAGACCAAATACCTCAAAACGCAAAAGCGTTTATTGGATTACAAAATTGGTCTTTCTACTGAGCTGGGTATGGTTACCAATCCAGT
>CAZZIZ010000046.1:0-17682 GCA_964654535.1 uncultured Chitinophagales bacterium | reverse complement strand
GTGGGCACGCCCAAATTATAAACACCTAATTCTAAAAATTCCTAAGCCGTATGCACATCGTAATGCGCACTCGCTTGTCCCGTAGCGGTAATAATAATCTCGTTGATGTTAACGTGCGCCGGACGTGCAGCTATGAAGTGAATGATTTCGGCAATATCTCTACCGTATAAGGGTGTGTATTTTTCGTAAACCTTTTTCGCCTTTTCTTTATCACCCTTGAAACGCACTTCCGAAAATTCAGTTTCGACCTTGCCCGGATTAATGGATGTGACTTTAACATTGTGCGACACCATCTCGATACGCATGGCTTGGGTGAGCGCGTCCACCGCAAACTTTGTTGCGCAATAGATGTTACCACCTTTGTAAACCTCTTTGCCCGCAATGGAACCTATATTGAAAATGTGTCCTTGCTTCTTTTTGATAAAAATTGGAGCGATGGCGCGCGTTAGGTACAAAAGTCCTTTTACGTTGGTGTCTATCATTGTATCCCAATCGTCAGAATGGCCTTCTTGAATGGTTCCTTTGCCTAAGGCCAGTCCTGCATTGTTAACTAGGATATCCAGTTCTTCCAATACACTAGAACCATCGAGCGCAGCCTTTAGCGCGGCTTTGTCTTGGATGTCAAAGGCCAAGGTCTCTACTTCGACCTTGTGCTTGGAGCTTAAGTCGCTTTTAATTTCTGCGAGACGTTCTTCCCTTCTGCCTGTCAATACTAAATTCCATCCTTGTTCTGCAAATACCTCGGCAGTGGCTTTTCCTATTCCTGCGGTGGCTCCGCTTATTAATACTCGACTCATAGGTCAAAAATAGGAAATGAATTTTGTCCTAGGAATTTCTTTTCTTCGAGTAAAGATTGGTTATGAATATTTCAGAAATACTAACACATCTGGGCGAAGAGCGCGCTTCTTATATGAATGCAGTATCGCCCCCGATTTTTCAATCGAGTAATTTCACCTTTAAGGATGTGGCTGCAATGCGTGGTTCTATAGCTGATGAACAGAATACGCCATTTTATACGCGTGGATGTAACCCCACGGTTCAAATACTCCGTAAGAAGGTGGCTGCTCTTGAAGGTACTGAAGATGCTTTGGTGTTTGGCAGTGGAACTGCGGCTATTGCTGCGGCTATTATTTCGTCGGTTAAACAGGGCGAACACATAGTTTCAGTTGAGGATCCTTATAGTTGGACCAATAAAATGCTGACCCTGTTCTTGCCGCGCTTTGGCATAACACATACTATGGTTGATGGGACGGAGGCCGAGAATTATCGTGCGGCTGTTCAAGATAATACTAAGCTGTTCATTTTGGAAAGTCCGAACTCGCTAACCTTCAAACTACAAGACATAAAGGCGGTTGCTGAAATCGCAAAAGAAAGGGGAGTCTTAACCCTGCTGGACAATTCCTACTCAACGCCGCTTTATCAAAAAGCCGCCGATTGGGGAGTTGATATGATTGCGCATAGTGCCAGTAAATATTACGGTGGTCATTCGGATTTAGTCGCTGGTGTTCTTTGTGGAAGTACCGAAAAAATTGCGTCTATTTTTTCATCGGAGTATATGAATCTCGGAGGAGTGATTTCTCCATTCGATGCCTGGCTTATGATGCGCGGTTTGCGAACATTGCCGATTCGTCTGCAGCGTTCTACAGAAGTAACTGCCGAAGTAGTTGCGTTTTTAGAAGCGCATCCGAAAGTGGATAAGGTGCATTTTCCTTTTTCAAAGAGCCATCCGCAATACGATTTGGCCAAGCGACAAATGAAAGCGGCACAAGGGCTCTTTTCTGTAGAACTAAAAGTAGAAGGATTGAAGCAGATAGATACCTTCTGTGACGCGCTCAATAATTTTATCCTGGCTTGTAGTTGGGGCGGTTATGAGTCTTTGGTTTTTCCAATGGCTGGCTTGACCGATTCCAAAAATTATCAAAAGGCCCCTGCGCCTTGGAACCTTATTCGATTTTATGTGGGCTTGGAGGAGCCACAAGTGCTAATACAGGATTTAAAACAGGCTCTGGCCCTCATATAATTGGCTACATAAAGGCTCGATATAGTTATATTTGAGCCAGTCTATGATTGACACAAAAATCATTAAAATGGTTGACCTCAATGGTCAATATTTCCGCATAAAGGAAGAGGTTGATCGAGGTATCCAAACCGTTATTCAGTCTTCTCAGTTTATCAATGGTCCGATCGTTTCTGAGTTCGCTCATCGCTTAGAAGACTACCTCTCGGTACAGCACGTCATACCTTGTGGTAACGGAACGGATGCTTTAATGATTGCTTTAATGGCTTTAGACTTAAAACCTGGAGATGAGGTGATTACGGTTCCGCATACATTTGTCGCTACTGCTGAGGTCATCTCACTACTCGGGTTGAAACCTATTTTTATTGATATCGATGCTGACTCTTTTAACATGGATGTGAGCAAACTGGAGGCGGCGATTACGCCTAGAACGAAGTGCGTCATTCCGGTTCATATTTACGGTCAAGGCTGCGATATGGACGCGATAATGTCCATTGCTTCTAAGCACGAATTGTTTGTTATAGAAGACAATGCCCAAAGTATTGGCGCGAAACATAGAGGTGAAAATGCCTATGGAACAATTGGTCATATTGGCTGTACCTCTTTTTATCCTTCCAAGAATCTTGGAGCCTATGGAGATGCGGGTGCCGTTTATACAAATGATGCTGAGCTAGCCAATCGCATTAAGCAAATTTCAAATCACGGACAAGAGCAAAAATATTTATCAAAACGACTTGGACTTAACAGTCGCTTAGACAGCCTGCAAGCAGTGGTGCTCAATGCGAAACTGAAGCTACTCGATGAGTTTATAAGCGACCGCAGAAACGCAGCCGCTCAATACGATGCTTTACTAAGTGGAGTAGAGGGAATTAAGATACCTAAGCGAATTGATTACTCTGATCATGTCTTTCATCAATACACTGTGACTTTAGATGGAGATAGAGACGCTATTCGTGAGTCCTTAAAGCAGGCGGGCATACCAACTATGATTTACTATCCACACCCGCTTCATACAATGCCGATTTATGAAAATGATAATGCAGTTTGTCCCGTTTCCGAAAAAATGGCCAAGCAAACTTTATCGCTTCCAATGCATACAGAGTTGAACGAAGAACAGATAAAATACATTAGCCAAAAATTGATTGAATACGCGAAAGTCTAAATGGGAAAACGAATTTTAATAACAGGTGCCGCGGGTTTTTTAGGCTCACACTTAAGCGATCGGTTCATTGCAGAAGGTTTCGAGGTAGTAGGCATGGACAATTTGCTTACTGGGAATATGGACAACGTAGAACACCTATTTCCAAACGAGCGCTTTACCTTTTATCATCACGACGTAAGCAAGTTTGTTCACGTTTCGGGAGACTTGGATTATATACTACACTTTGCATCGCCAGCTAGTCCATTAGACTATTTGAAAATGCCGATTCAAACGCTCAAAGTTGGTTCTTTAGGCACGCACAATTTGTTAGGGCTGGCAAAAGCTAAGAAGGCCAGAATATTAGTAGCCAGTACTTCAGAAGTTTATGGCGACCCATTAATACACCCGCAACCAGAGAGCTATTGGGGCAATGTGAACCCAGTCGGCCCTCGCGGTGTCTACGATGAAGCCAAGCGATTTCAAGAAGCCATTACTATGGCTTATCATACTTACCATGGATTGGAAACGCGCATTGTGCGCATCTTCAACACCTACGGGCCACGTATGCGTGTAAATGACGGTAGGGCTTTACCCAACTTCTTTTATCAAGCAATGACGGGAAAAGACATTACCATTTATGGAGATGGTAGCCAGACCAGATCGTTCATTTACGTGAGCGACCAAGTAGAAGGCATTTTCAGACTTTTAATGAGCGACTATAGCCAGCCGGTCAACATTGGAAATCCAGTTGAGATTTCGATCAATCAGCTGGCGGAGGAAATTATAGCTGTTACGGGTTCTGCTTCCAAGTTGATCAATCAAGATTTGCCCAAGGACGATCCGAAAATTAGACAGCCCGACATAAGCCTTGCCAAGGAGCTCCTAAAGTGGGAACCAAAAGTCAGCAGACAAGACGGTTTGGCAAAAACGTACGAGTACTTTAAAGGAGTTATTAATTAATGGAATTAGTAAGCGAGTACACAGACAGGAAAAAATCCCTGGCTGTTCTAGGACTAGGATATGTGGGTTTACCAATTGCACTTGAGTTTGCCGAAAAACTTAAAGTCGTCGGTTTCGATATAGACGACGGGCGCGTACAGCAAATGCGCAAGGGAATTGATCCCAGTAGAGAAATAGCCGCAGAAAAGTTTGAGGGTAAAGACATTCATTTTACTTCCAAGGTGGAGGACTTAAGTGAGGTTTCCTTTTTCGTCGTTGCAGTTCCAACTCCAGTAGATCAGCATAAAATTCCTAATCTAAATCCGCTAAAGAATGCTTGTAACTATATTGGCGAGGTTTTAAAAAAAGGAGACTACGTAATATTCGAATCAACGGTTTATCCGGGATGTACCGAAGAGGACTGCATACCTATCCTAGAGGAAATCTCAGGCCTCAAAGCTATTAGTGATTTTAAGTACGGCTACTCTCCCGAAAGAATTAACCCCGGCGACAAGCTTAGGCCAATCAACAAAATTGCAAAAGTCGTTTCAGGTTGCGATCAGGAATCGCTAGATGTTATTGCGCAGGTTTATGAACTCATAATAGAAGCGCAAGTATTTAAGGCAAGCTCGGTTAAAGTAGCTGAGGCATCCAAGATTATCGAAAACACGCAGCGTGATCTCAATATTGCTCTAATGAATGAGCTCGCCATTATTTTCGAGCGAATGGATATTGATATCTGGGAAGTGCTAGAAGCTGCTTCAACCAAATGGAATTTTTCAAAATTCCATCCCGGATTAGTTGGCGGTCACTGCATTGGGGTAGATCCGTACTACCTATTATACAAAGCCAAGGAGGTAGGCTACGACCCGGAGGTAATTTTGAGTGGACGCCGTATCAATGATGAGATGAGCAGCTACGTCAGCAAAAAAGCCGTTCAGTTTATCATCAGAGCAGGCAAATTCATCAGCAAGTCTAAAGTACTTGTGATGGGTGCTACTTTCAAGGAAAATATTAGTGATATAAGAAACTCAAAAGTCGCTGATCTAGTTAAGGAGCTAGAAGCATTTTCTATTGCCGTAGACGTAACCGATCCCCACGGAGAAACCGAGGCGCTAGAAAAAGAATACGGCCTAGCATTAACCACCGAAATTAAGAATGACTACGACTGTATTATAGTGGCTGTAGCGCACGAAGAGTATCAAGCATTAGACGAAGCATATTTCGTTAGCATCTCTTCAGAAAATGGGATATTAATAGATATAAAAGGAATGTACAAAGGGAACATTCACAACTTAAAATACTGGACATTATAAATTCAGATATGGATTTCAAAAAACACATACTTGTAACTGGCGGAGCCGGCTTTATAGGCGCTCATTTGTTGCACCACATGGTAGAGAAATATCCAAACTACCACTTTGTAAACTTCGACGCGCTAACTTATGCGGGCAACTTAGATAACCTAAGGGCAATAGAGTCAAAGGAGAATTATGCTTTTTTCAAAGGCGATATCACTGAGCCCAAAGACATCGCCAATGCGTTTGAAAAGTATAAGATTGACAACGTAATACACTTAGCCGCAGAGTCCCATGTCGATAGGTCTATTGCCAACCCGTTAGAATTCGTTTTAACCAACGTAATCGGAACGGTCAACCTTCTAAATGCCTGCAAGCATCAGTGGAAAGACAATTTCGACGACAAGTTATTCTATCACGTTTCAACCGATGAGGTTTACGGAACACTTGGAGCAACAGGTTTATTTACTGAAAGCACGTCTTACGACCCACGTTCGCCGTACTCAGCGTCAAAAGCAAGTTCCGATCACTTCGTCAGAGCCTACCACGAAACTTATGGTTTGCCCGTTAAAATTTCCAACTGCTCCAACAACTACGGTCCATTTCAATTTCCAGAAAAACTAATTCCGCTTTTCATCAACAACATAAAAGAAAAGAAAGCCTTGCCAGTTTACGGCGACGGAAAATATACCAGAGATTGGCTTTGGGTTACCGACCACGCAACAGCTATCGACGAAATTTTTCACCGAGGCAAAAATGGAGACACCTACAACATTGGTGGATTCAACGAGTGGCAGAACATCGACCTCATTAACAAACTTTGCGAGATAATGGATCGCAAGTTGGAGCGAGAGGCTGGAAGTTCGGCCGCGTTGATCACCTACGTAACCGACCGCGCAGGACACGACCGCAGATACGCAATTGATGCAACTAAGTTGAGTAATGAACTGGGTTGGAAGCCGAGTCTACAGTTCGAAGAAGGCCTGGAGAAAACCGTCGATTGGTATTTGGAAAATGCACAGTGGCTCGATAACGTAACCTCTGGTGCTTATAAAGAATTTTACGAAAAACAATACAGCGTTTAGTTCTTGGGCGTGCCCCCAAACCTACCTTAATGCTTCGTGTCCACGAAGCATTAAGGTAGGTTTGGGGTCGGGCTGTCGGGGCTCGCTCTGTTCTGCTTCCTTCACGCTTTGCACTTCTAGCTCTAGGGAGCTAAGTGCAAAAGTTCGTAAGCAACAGGAGCTCAAACAAACCCCTCTATCCCTCACGCAAATTCCCCAAGATTTGTTAAGAACAATGAAATGACGCTTCGCAACCTAAGTGATTGAATTAGCGTCAATTAGAGTACAATGTGTCCAAATCTTCACTTAGAGTCCTCATGTTAGTTTTAATTGCCGTACTTCAAGCCGCCAATAATGTGTTGTCAACTGTTCAAAATCACCTTTCTAGCATAACTTTTGATTTATCAGTTTTGATGAAGTGGCATAAAGCGCCTATTATCGCAAAAATGAAGTCTTTAAAGTATATTTTAATCGCCTTAAGTTGCTGTTTTACAGCTATTTGTACAAATAGCTCGGATTTAAACGCCCAATTCTTCGGACCAGACGTCTATGAAGCAGAACGCTCCAAACAGTTATTGGAGGACACTGGCTTCAATAGATATGAATTTGAGGAGTTTCTTCGTCAAATGCAGGCTGACAGGTTATTGACCGATGGCGATTCAATTAGTGGTCTGAGAAGACAAGTTCTAGCTTCACCAGAAGAACTGCGAAAACTAGGTGTTTCGGAAGAGCTTATTGAAGAAATGCTAAGACTAAATGCCGTTCAGGATAGTCTCTATTTTATCGGCAGCGGACTAGAAGGACTTTATGGCGAGGAAGGCTCCGAAGTAGCTGACAGCATCTCTCTCTACGACGTTCAAGAAATAGTCGAGTGGCAAAAAAGACAACTTTACGCAAAAGCCTTCGAACTACCTGAGGCATACGTATTCGGACACGAGTTCTTTCGTAAAAACCTAGTGAACATATCCGATGGCGGGAGTCAAGGATTCCGTGCATCAGATAACTATGTTCTCGGAAAGGGCGATGAAATTGCGGTCGTCATTTGGGGAAACAATGAATTCAATCAATCCTACCAAATCGATGAAAAGGGTTCAATAAATCCTGGTTCCATTGGTAAAATTTATTTGCAAGGAATTGAATTTGGAAAGGCAAAAGAGATAATCTCTGGCCGCTTCCTCGATGTCTATGGTTCGAACAACAACCAAATTGAAATCACAATGATTTATAGTCGTCGTGTCAACGTCAATGTGGTCGGTGAGGTTTTTAATCCAGGGTCTTACTCTTTTAATGGTATTAACTCGGCATTCAATACACTTGTAGCCGTAGAAGGGCCAAACCAAATTGGTTCGGTTAGAAACATTAGCGTGCGTAGAGGAGGTGAAGACGTCAAAACGCTAGACGTTTATCAGTACCTCCTAAACCCAGATAGCGAGCAAGACTTTTTTCTAATGGACAACGATTACTTATTAGTACCGCCGCTAGGGAATGTTGTCAATATTGCTGGAGAAGTACAAAGACCACATAACTATGAAATGAAGGATGGAGAAACGCTTCAAGACCTTATTGGTTATGCTGGGAAGTTAACGCCAGCCGCTTATAGCAAGAATATTAACGTGAAGCGTTATGCAGATAACAAGGAAGTACTCATTGATGTAAACCTAGATAGCCTAAGGAACACCGGACGTAAGTTCCAGGTGCTAGCGGGAGATAGTGTTTATATCTATCGCATTCCATCAACGCTGAGTAATTACGTTGATTTGCAAGGGGCAGTTCAAGTTCCAGGCAAATACGAGTTGAAAAAAGGAGATCGAGTAAGTGATGTTATGTATCGAGCACAAGGGCCCTTAGAAATAGCGGACTTGGAGAAAGCATTTGTTATTCGATTGAACGAAAAACTCACTAAGGAAGTAATTCCTTTCGATTTACAAAAAGCCTTGTTAGATCACAGCAGTATGGAAAATATCCAACTGCAAAGCCGAGATACTATACGTGTTGTTTCCAAAGATCAATATCGAGAGCGATATCAAATTTACGTTGCCGGAGAAGTTAATGATCCCGGCGACTATGAATATGCAAAAGGCATAACACTCTGGGATATGGTTCGAATGGCAGGCGGAATAAAACGCGAGGCTGCGAACAGTAGGCTTGAAGTGTCGCGGCTTGTAGTTGGAAAGGACAATGAAACCTTCAACCCTAATAAGGAGCGTGTTGTAATGAAACGCGTAAACATCGGTTCAAATCTGCAAATTCCGGAATACGAAAAGAACTTTGAGTTACAGCCCTACGATCAACTGTTTATCAGATTATCACCAGATTTTGAAATTCCTCAGCAGGTGACCATTGTCGGAGAAATAACCTATCCCGGTGAGTACTCGCTGCTGCGCAAAGATGAGCGTATCGAATCATTGGTTGAGCGCGCAGGTGGCTTTTCTAATTATGCATATCAGTCGGCGGCGCGCCTATATCGTCATCAAGATAGCTTAGGCGTTGTTATTCTTGACTTGAAGGAAGCCTTAGAAAATCCAGATCGTTCTGAGTTTAACTACTTGCTTACTGATGGAGATTCTATCGTCGTACCCAAATTGAAAGACTTTGTTACGCTCAGAGGGGCGATTCGACATTTTGAAGTGGATTCTATTGCTCAGGTAAATGTGCCTTACGATGGTAAACGCAGTGCTAAGTACTACGTCAAAAATTACGGAGGTGGTTTTGGAAAAAGCTCTAGTCGCTTCAGGACTTACGTACAACAACCCAATGGGCAAGTTGAGAAAACGAAAAGAATACTCTTTTTCAATAAATACCCAGCTGTAGAAGAAGGAGCGACTGTTTTCGTTGATATAACCGAATGGAAGCGACGAGAGCCCATTCGAATTGAACAAAGAAAAACTCGAGATTGGAACGATGCTTTCAATAGTACCGCGGCGAAGATAAGTGCTGTCTTATCCGTTCTGGTACTCGTTACTCGATTGTAATGGTTTAGAGACATGTCGCAGCATCCCCCAGATTCACTTAGTTTAAAATCGACGATTCTCACGATTCGTTCATACCTATTTTATCTGCTAGGAAAATGGTGGGTTTACTTTCTAGTTATAGCCATCGCATTAGCGATTAGTTTCTTTTATCTGTCTATTAGACCCCATAAGTACATTGCGAAAACGACTTTCATGACCAGCAGTGGTGGTGATTCTGGTCTAAGTTCAATGCTTCAACTGGCCGCCGGTCAGTTTGGAATAGTCCCTCCTTCTAGTGGAGGTAATACTTTGAGTGCCGATAAGCTTATTGAACTTATGGGGACAAAGACTATTATAATTGGTTCTCTACTTAAAGAAGGTGAGGTCGACGGTCAAAGTGATATGCTGATTAATCACTATCTCAAGATGCGAAACGATTACAGCGATGATCACAAGTTTACTTCAACTCAAATCGCTGAGTTTTCCATTGATGAAAATGACATGGCTGAAGATATATTGACCAACGTTCAGGAGCGTGTTTTAGAAGCCAACAGTTCGGAAAATGGGATTATAAGAGCCTCAGTTAAAATGGCCAATGAACAGCTAGCCAAACAATTCTTGGACAAACTAGTAGCAGAAGTGAGCCATTATCATACGGCTACCGCAACCGAAAAAGAAGAGCGAGAGTTAGAGATGATTCAAGATCGCGCAGACTCTATTAAACAAGCGCTTGACGTTGCTGAGTATAACTTGTCCAGTTGGTATGATCGTCAAAGCAGAAGCCTTAAGGCTGCAGCGGTATCCGCGCAAAGCTATGTCCAACAAGTGAAACTAGATCGAGAGGCGGAGATACTTGGTCAATCATATATTGAGATTGTAAAAGGACTCGAACTAACGAAATTGAGTTTGCTTCGACAGACTCCTGTAATTCAGATTATTGATCCTCCTAGCTATCCCCTCGATAGTGATGAACCAAATAAACTGATGATATTCGGATTATCTATTGCAGGATTATTGGGACTTACTACATTGATTCTTATCTTGAGAAAGATGATCAAAGACGCGCTCAACTCTTGAGCCTCTAAATGAAAATAACAGAAACGAATATCTCTGGCTTACTTGTCATTGAACCCAAAGTGTTTGAAGATGAGAGGGGCTACTTTTACGAGTGTTTTAATGTAGATCGCTTTAAGGGTCTAGATTTACCCCACAACTTCGTACAAGACAATCTGTCTCGTTCTACTAAAGGGGTTTTAAGAGGCTTGCATTTTCAAAAACCACCCTTTGCGCAAACTAAACTAGTCTGTGTCTTAAAAGGGGAAGTGTTAGATGTTGCCGTCGATATACGTCCATCTTCTCCTACATATTTGCAACACTATCGACAAGTTTTATCTGAAGAAAACAAAACGCAAATGCTCATCCCTAAGGGATTTGCACATGGATTTGTGGTCTTATCTGATGAAGCACTTTTTTACTACAAGTGTGATGCTTTATATAATGCAGAAAGTGACGCTGGAATTCGCTTCAACGATCCGCAACTAAATATTGATTGGGGAATTTCGCAAAATGAAGTCATAACTTCTCCCAAAGATCTGTTGCTCCCAACTTTAGAAAAATTTAACTCTCCATTTAAGTAGGTCTAGTGAAAGTACTCGTAAGTGGTGCCAACGGAATGCTTGCTCAAGCTATAAAAAGTGTCGCTCCGGAAATCGAATCCTTAGAAGTATGCTATCTCACGAAAAGTGAATGGGATATTACCGACCAGGCAGCAAATCAAAGAACAATTGAATCGCATAAGCCGAATGTAGTAATAAATACTGCGGCATATACTAAGGTTGATCACGCCGAAGGGTCTCTTCATGATGCTGCCCAAATCAATCACCATGCACTTACTAGCTTGTCAAAAGAGACGAACAAAGTAGGAGCCCGATTGGTTCATATTTCTACGGATTACGTTTTCGATGGCCAAAAAATCGAATCATACTTAGAAGATGATCCCTGTTTTCCGCTGAATAATTATGGACTTACTAAGCGTTTAGGAGAACTGGCCGTAGTAGGAAATTGTAAGGAATACGTGATTCTGAGGACTTCTTGGTTGTACACATCGATTGGCAATAACTTTTTTCGTACCATTTTGCGATTAGCCGAAGAAAAAGCTGAAATTAGTATAGTCTCGGATCAGGTTAGTGCACCCACCTACGCGATTGACTTGGCCAGGGCAATTTGGGATATCATTCGTCCAAAGTATAAAGAAGCAAAGGGTATTTATCACTATTCTAACACCGGAGAAGCGAGTTGGTACGACTTCGCAAAAAAGATTGTTGATCTTTCCGATCGCACCTGCAAAGTATTGGCCATTCCTTCGAGTGATTACCCTCAAGCTGCTCAGCGACCTACCTATTCAAAATTAAATACCGATAAAATAGCGCAACATTTTCAAATGAGCTTACCCACTTGGCAAAGTGGTGTAGAGCGTTGTTGGAATAGCTACAAAAATTTATAGATAGAATGCTTAATCGTAAGGATCTTGAAGTAGTACTTAGAATAGCCAAAGCTGCTGGATCGAAAATAATGGAAGTCTACCAAACGGACTTTGAGGTTGAACAAAAAGACGACGAATCTCCCGTTACTATAGCAGATAAATTGGCGAACGAAGTAATAACTGCCGGATTACAAAAACATTTTCCTGACTTTCCAATTTTAACCGAAGAAGCAACCAACGCCACTTATGCTGAACGCAAAGGTTGGGAATACTATTGGTGTGTAGATCCATTAGATGGAACCAAAGAGTTTATCAAAAAAAATGATGAGTTCACTGTCAACATAGCGCTGGTACACTATCACCAGCCAATAATTGGAGTTATTTATGTTCCTGTTACTGGAGCGATGTATTACAGCACCAGAGGTGAAGGATGTTTTAAACGTGAGAGAAATGGCAGTGAGCATCAACTAAGGATAATGCCATATTCTGGTCAGGGGCCGTTTCGCATTGTGGCCAGCAGGTCGCACATTAATGAGGAAACAAAAGAGTTCATCACTGAGCTGGAGGAAGAGTATGGAGAAGTGCATATTATGTCTGCTGGGAGTTCTTTAAAGTTTTGTCTTATTGCAGAAGGACGTGCGCACATCTATCCACGCTTTGGCCCGACTATGGAATGGGATACTGCTGCAGGTCATGCCATCGCAGAAGAAGCAGGCGCTCGCGTAGTTCAAGACAATGACGAAGAGGAGCCACTCAACTATAACAAAGAAGACTTGCTGAATCCTTTCTTTATAGTTGATACAGAATAGATGGTTTGACAAATTTACTCTCCGTTGTTATTCCAGTTTTTAATGAATCAACCAATATCGACGAAATGGTTGCCCGACTTAAAATAGGCCTGGATAATTTGGGTCAATTTGAAATCTGGTTTGTAGACGACGGAAGCGAGGATACCACTCTTGATAAAATCAAAAATCATAACCAGCAAGACTCAAGATTTAAGTGCCTTTCTTTTAGCCGCAACTTTGGACATCACAATGCAATTGCCGCAGGAATCGACTACGCCAATGGCGATAGAGTAGTGCTAATGGATGGTGATTTGCAAGACCGCCCTGAATCCATTCCACTATTAATTGAGGAGCTGGACAAGGGCTATGATATTGTCCTCGCACAACGTAGTGCTAGTCGAGGATCCAAATTCAAACAGTGGTGCTCAAAAATGTTTTGGCGGTTTATTCGCTTGTGTTCGGGACTTGATCTGCTCCCTAATCAGTCAATAATGCGTGCATTCAATAGACCGGTTTTAGAAGCCTTGAGAAAAATAAAAGAGTCCAATCGCTTCTATAGCGCGCTATTCAATTGGGTCGGATTCAAACAAACTGGAATCCAGGTGCAATATGACGAGCGAGCATCGGGGCAAACCAAGTATTCTTTTCGCAAACAACTTAAACTCGCTGCAGATGCTATTTTTGGTTTTGGAAACGCTCCGCTTTGGATTTTAATGGTACTTGGCGTCCTAATGTTAGTGGCAGGCTTGTTTGGTCGCTTGCCTTCTCTTGTTAACTTTAATCCGCTTCTTCTACTCGGACTAATCTTCATTGCACTTGGTGTTATAACTTATCAGATTAGACAAGCTTTAAGAGATTCAAAAGAACGACCTTTATATATCATTAAGGAAATCATAGAATAATGAAAGTCGAATTTTATAAGCATAACCTGAGCGTTGACGATAAGGACGCTTGTGTTCAAGTGCTCGATTCGCTCTTTTTGACCACGGGCTCAATAGTAGATGAATTCGAAAAGAAATTTGCAAGCTATACTGGAAATAAATTTGCCGTAGGTACGAACTCTTGCACCAATTCGCTCTTTCTTTCCTTGAAGTCTTTGGTAATAGAAGAAGGTGATGAAGTTATTACCAGCCCAATGACCTTCCTCGCTACTGCGAACGCTATCGAACGCTGCGGAGCAAAAACTGTCCTTGTCGATGTGGATCCTAATACGGGTTTGTTGGAACCTGACGCAGCGGCAAAGGCTATTAACGCGAAAACAAGAGCCATAATCCCCGTTCATCTTTATGGTCAATTAGCCGACTTGAAAGGCTTTAATGAATTAGCAATGGACAACGGGCTCTCAGTTATAGAAGACGCCTGTCACGCTATTGAAGGAACGAGAGATGATATCCAGCCAGGTAATCTGAGCCATGCTGCCTGCTTTAGTTTTTACACTACTAAAAATATGACCAGTGGTGAAGGTGGTATGATAGTCTGCAATGACCAAGATACTTACGACTGGTTGAAAATGGCTAGGCTGCACGGTATAAACAAAAGCGCTGCAACGAGATATGGAGAGAAGTTCTCCCACTACGATATGGAATTTTTGGGTTACAAGTGCAATATGAACAATATTCAAGCTGCTATCTTGATGAATCAAATTGACAGGCTTGAGGAGTATCGTAATCGTAAACTAGAGATCGCTAAAAGGTACGACCAGGCTTTCGCTAATGATGAGCGTATAGAATTGGTAGAAGAAGTAAGCGATTCGAAACACGCGCACCACATCTACGTAATAAAAGTAGCTGAAGGTACCCGTGACGAGTTTATCTTCAAGCTTGCTGAAAATGGAGTTGGTGCTGCTGTAAATTATAGAGCCCTTTCAGAAATTACCTATTACGCCAATAAGTATGGCTTTAAAAAAGGAGCATTTCCAAATGCGGAAAGTATAGGATCACGATGTGTAACCCTGCCATTCTATCCGAAACTGAGCGACGAAGAAGTGGAGTACGTAATTGAAAATGTATTGACCTGTCTCTAGTAATGAGTCAAAACATAAAAATAGAAGAAGTCCTTAACGCCGAGTCTGAACAACAATTCTTAACCTTTCCGCAAGAACTTTATAGAAATGACGAAAGCTATATACAGCCTCTTGACGATGACATTAAGAAAGTCTTCAGCAAGGAGAATAGATTCTATAAAAATGGCCGCACTAAGAAATGGCTAGCAATTTCAAAAGGAAACGTTGTCGGCCGCATAGCTGCTTTTCATTCAAGTGAGTTTTCTTTCAAAGGTGATTTTAAACTAGGTGGAATAGGTTTCTTTGAAAGCATTGACGAGCAGCAAGTGGCCCACGCTCTATTCGATCAGTCGATAGAATGGTTAAAAAACGAAGGGGTTCAAGTGGTAGATGGGCCTATCAATCTGGGTGAGAGAAATGCCTGGTGGGGACTTTTGGTCGAGGGCTTTACTGAGCCGGTGTATCAAATGAATTATAACCATCCGTACTACCAAGCGCTCTTCGAGTCCTACGGCTTTCAGCTCTACTTCAAACAGTTTTCCTACGGTATGAAAATATTTTCAGATCTAGGCGCGAAGTACTATGAGCGAGGTAAGCGCTTATCGGCAAATCCGGCGTACACCGTAGAGCACGTCAAAAAGTCTAACCTCAAGAAATACGCCGAGGACTTTAGAACAGTTTATAACAAAGCTTGGGTTAAACACGAAGGTTTCGAAGGAATGTCTGAGGAGAAGGCCTTGAAATTGATGAACACAATGAAGCCAGTTCTGGTCGAAGACCTAATGTGGTTTGCGTATTATAACGGCGAGCCAATAATCGCCTTCATTAACATTCCAGATTTGAATCAATACTTCAAGCACATTAATGGAAAACTAAACTTATTGGGCAAGGCAAAATACCTCTACCATAAGTTGCGAAAAACAAACAAAAAAGTCTACTCAATGGTCTTTGGTGTGGTACCTAGGTTTCAAGCGAAGGGGCTTGAAGGAATTATTCTTTCTCACGTGCAGAAGTACTGGCAGGAAAACACCCATTGGAAAGACCTAGAACTAATTTGGATAGGAGATTTTAATCCGAAGATGAATGTGCTTGCAAGAAGCATCGGAGGGAAGGTGGTAAAGACACACCACACCTATCGCTACATGATTGATTCATCCATTGCCTTTGAGAGGCACCCAATTAATAATTAAGCAAGCCGTGGTTTAAGTGCGATTGTACATAGTCCTTAACGCCATCTTCTAAACTAATAAAGCCTTTGCTGTAGCCCACTGATTGTAACTTGGTCATCTCAGCTTGTGTAAAATATTGATACTTATCCCTGAGATCTACGGGCGTGTCGATATACTCTATAACTGGTTTCTTATGCATC
This sequence comes from uncultured Chitinophagales bacterium, assembly GCA_964654535.1. Taxonomy (GTDB): domain Bacteria; phylum Bacteroidota; class Bacteroidia; order Chitinophagales; family UBA2359; genus CAZZIZ01. The sequence continues at coordinate 1,631 of CAZZIZ010000046.1, read as the reverse complement.
GACGAAAACAAGCCTTGAGCCAAATCATTAAAGGTGCGTGCTTGTCCTGTTCCCAAATTATAAATTCCAGAGTTGGGCTGCTTTTGATAGAGAAACCACATAACCTCCAATAAGTCCTTTACATAAATGAAATCGCGCATTTGCTCACCATTTTTGAAAGATGGATTGTGCGATTTAAAAAGCTTTAGGCTGCCATTCTTTTTAATCTGATGATATGCATGAAAAATAACGCTCGCCATTCTTCCCTTGTGGTATTCGTTGGGACCATAGACATTAAAAAATTTCAAGCCAGCCCAGAATGGTGGAGCGCTATTTTGTTCCAATGCCCATTGATCAAAACTGTTCTTAGATCGTCCATAAGGATTAAGCGGACTTAATGAAGAAACGATTTGGTGCTTGTCAACGAAGCCGTGTTCGCCACCTCCATAGGTTGCTGCACTACTAGCATAGATCAACGGAATGCCATAACGACTGCATAGCTCCCAGATTTGTTTTGAATAACTGACATTGAGTTTTTCAAAAACCTTCTCATCCATTTCCGTCGTATCCGTTCGTGCACCTAAGTGAAACACAAATTTTACGTCTTTTAAAATTGGCTGCATATAGTGAAAGAAATCGCCACGAGGAACCCAACCAATGTTGCGATTATTCATGAGATTCTTTTTCTTCGCCCGGCGACTAAAGTCATCGACCAACACGAGATTGTATTGCTTTTGCTTGTTTAAAAATTGCGTTAAGCAACTTCCAATAAATCCGGCGGCTCCTGTAATTATTATCATTCCGTTATCGTATAAAGAGTTATTGCAGTAGCTACCGCTGCGTTTAGTGATTCTGCTTTTCCCTTGCCTTCTATAAAAAATCCTTTTTCCAATCGTTCTAGAATGCCTTGATTAATGCCTCTACCTTCATTTCCAATTACCACAAAGCAGCTTTCTGGGAAAGTAGTTTCTTTTATTGACGAACCATCTAATGTTGCTCCATAAATTGGAATATTCGTGTTCTTATCGAAAACCTCGTTCAAATCGTGGTAGCGGACCTTAACCCGAACAATTGAGCCCATCGTGGATTGCACCACCTTGGAATTATAGCAATCCGCGCAATTCTTTGAGCAAAAAATTTCATCAAACCCAAACCAGTCAGCTGTCCTTATAATCGTTCCTAGATTACCAGGATCCTGAACCTCATCTAGTACTAAATAGCGCTTATTAGCCTCCAATTTGAGCTCTAATGGAGCATTTCGGGTTTTTACGACTGCTAGAACCGAACTAGGTGTTTTCAATGATGAAATCTTCTTCATCTCTTCTGCGTTGATTTCTATAGTTTGCGCTTGATTTTCAGCCTTTTGGTATGGATTTTTCGCTATCCAAATAGGTAAGGCGAAAATGCGTTCTATAAGCAAATCAGAGGCAAGTATTTCATTCACCAATTTGTCGCCCTCTGCTATAAATGATGCATACTTTTGCCTTTGTTTTTTTAACCTTAAGGAGACGATAAATTTTGCCTGATTTTTTGAAAGCATATTCTATTTCGGAGCGATTCAAATATATTCCTTTTTTGGTCTTGCTTTTAGGCATTTCTGCATGCTCCAACACCAAATATTTGACCGACGGTCAGATCTTGCACGACAAGTC
>CAZZIZ010000045.1:0-19772 GCA_964654535.1 uncultured Chitinophagales bacterium | reverse complement strand
GCCATCATTCCTGGTCACGGAGCTCTCGCCACGAAAAAAGACTTACTCGATTTTCAGACTATGCTCAATACCATTTACGGACGCGTACAAACTGCAATGAACAAAGGCCAAAGTTTAGAAGAGATGGATGTACCTGCGCTAATAGAAGGTTACGAAAGCTGGGGCGAGTTTTTTATTGACGGCCCAAAGTTCATTGGCTTTATCGCAAATGAACTGAAGGAGGATATGGAATAAGGGTGGCCTCTCCGGATTAGCTCAGCTTGACCTCTGGTTTTCTTCGCAAGAAGAAGCTCTCGAACCAGTGATAGGACAAGTAGGAAATTAGCACCGTAGTACCCAACGCAACTATTGGGAAAAGTACTTCGTAAACGAGTAGACTCGGACTCGGAAAAATCTTATAAAAGACGCGCACCATTATCTGAAGCACAAAAGTGTGGTAGACATAAATTCCATAGGAAATCTTACCTAAGGTTTTCAAAAAAGGATTCTCTAGGGACAATACACTATTCGGAGCAATGGCAACTAGAATCACATACATAAACAAAAGTGCGACAAAGAAGTTGTAAGCGTACTTTTTCAAGGCTGGATTCACGGGGATTAAAGTGAAAATCAATACCACACTCAATACCAAACCAAACAACTGTATTCCTTTGTGAAACAAAGGACCTTCAAAAAGCGCTTCATTCCTTCGCAAGAGATAAGCTCCCAGACTACCAAAGCCGAAAAACAAAAAGGCGGAGGTGGTAAAAAAGTAATTGGGCTGAGTCATTTCTAACTGAGTACTCGAAGCCAGAAGATCGAAAGCAAATGGTGTTGCCAATCCGATGGCAATAGCCAATACAGAAATACCCAAAAGCGCATTTTGAAAATGCTTGACCATAGGCGCCCAAATCAAATAGAACTGCTCCTCAATACAGACCGACCACAGAATCTCGACAATACCTCGATTGTATTCGAAAAAGATCAACTGAAAGTTTACCGCAAAGAGAAAGAGAAAACCCAGGTTCGTGCCGACCGAAGATTCAGCGACGATACCCAATTTACTCAGCACCATCGGGCCAACAATGGTTCCGCCAATACCCACCAAAAAGTACAAAGGCCAAATACGCAAAGCTCTTCGGACATAGAACTTTTTTATGTCCAGATCTCCAGTAGCTTTTATCTCGTGACTAAGTAAATAGGTAATTAAAAAACCACTTAAGACAAAGAAGAACTTAACTCCATAGCCACCGATGCCATTAAACAAGGGATCAGAAAAGAAGTTCAAGGAAGGACTCAGGCCTTTCTTAAACATCGTACTATGCTGCATAAAAACCAAAAGCGCCGCGAAGAATCGCAGGCCGTTTAAGTTTTTAAAATAGGGTTTGGAAATTCCCACAGCTAGTTTTTGCTAATGAATAAACAATTAATCAATGAATCGCAGCTCTCTACGCTATTTTTCATTTAGCGATTTGTTTTAGTGCTCGGCCTATAAACGTATTTGCGTGCTCTGCATAAAACAGAGGAACGTTTAGCAAACCTTTATTGAGTTCCAAATTTGAGTTTGAAACGCGCACGCTTAGCTTAGGCTCATACTTTTTCCTAAACTCAATCAAACTTTTCGCCTTAGTCGCTGCGCCCGATTTTACCTCAACTGGGATACAATTGCCTACTTGCTCTACCACAAAATCTATTTCCGCCTTGTTACCTGAAGTCCAATAATATGGCGAGCGCCCATACAACCTACTTAAGGACTGCGAAACAAAGTTCTCCGCAATAGCACCTTTGAACTCTGTAAAAAGCTGGTTGCCGTCGATATAGGTCTGTGGGTTTAATCCCGCCAAGCGCAGCAGCAAACCAGTCTCAAAGACATACAACTTAAATGCAGCAACATCTTCGTAAGCTTTTAAGGGCACGCCAACTTTTTCTACTCGCGCGATTTTATAAACCAGTCCGGCTTGAATTAACCACTGCACCGCCTCTTCGTATTCTCGCGCCCGAGCTCCCGTCTTTAGTACTTTGTATAAAAACTTCTTGTTTTCTCTCGCCAACTGAGAGGGCAAGGAATTCCACACTCTTTGAATTTTCGCAGAGCCTGCCTTACTGGCTTGCTTTACGAAGTCCAATTCGTAAGCACGTAGAATCTCATCTTGTATTTTCTGCGCCGCCTCTATATCGCGATGCTGCAAATAGTGCGCAGCGACCTCTGGCATTCCGCCAATTAAAATGTACTCTTTGAAAAGCTCGTTAAGTGGATTGAAAAAGGCATCTTCAATCGCCGCTATTTCTTCAGCTTCTAAAAAGTGCAAATAAGTCTTGTGCAACTTTGCATCGGCTTCGGCCAGGTACTCGGAGAATGTAAGTGGATACATATCCAGAAACTCAACCTTGCCCACGGGAAAGGAACGATCATTACCAATGCTTAAACCCAACAAGGAGCCCGCGCCGATTATCGCAATCTCCGGTCGCTCTTCATTGAAATACTTCAGGGCAATAAGCGCATCGCGACATTCTTGAATTTCGTCGAGAATGATTAGTGTTTCATTGGGCACTATTTCTTTGCCATGCACCAAGCTTAAATCAGCGAGTATGCGCTCGGGATCTTTGGTACCGGTAAAAAATTTATGGATATCCTGCTGTCGTTCGAAGTTCAGATATAAATGCTCCTGAAATTCGCTCTCAGCAAATGACCTAATAGCAGTAGTTTTACCTATCTGCCGAGCGCCCATAATAAGCAGGGGCTTGCGCTTGGCTTTTGTACGCCAATCGCGGAGGTCATTGATGATATGTCGCTGGAAATTCACTATACCCAATTTACAGCAATATCACATTTTTCGTTCCAAAAAAGCGGAAAATATCACATTATTCGTATGAATAGTGTGAGTTTTATCACATTATTCGTATGAATAGTGTGATATTTATCACATTATTCGTGTCAATAGTGTGATTTTTTTGAATAAAATTAGCATAAACAGCTGATTTACTTATATTTATGAACAAAACCAATTTAAAGCGTAATTAGCTAACAAATGCGTCCAATCAGCCAAGAAGAATACGAGCAAAATCTCAATGAAGATTTGGCTCTGCTCAAAGATCTAAGCGGTCTGAAAATCACGGGAAACAAGCGGGTTAACTGGAGCCCATTTTCCCGTATCAAGATAGGAATCGGTGCCAATAGCAAGAGGGAAAACATTAGCGAGTTCCTAGCGAGCCTGCCAGCAAACTTTCAGTTTATGTTTTACGACCTACACTACGAAGCACCAAAGCAGTATCAAAACGGAGCCTACGTACACGTAAAACTAATGGGCGAAGATTACTACCACTTCGCGGGTCATCACGAATGGAATACGCCCTGGCAGAAAATTGATCCTAAAGAACTGGTCGAGTATATTTTTAGATGCCGAGCGTTCAGTCGAGAGAAATTTGAAGTGTTTCATAAGCGGAAAGTAAGCTGAAGCAACTTTCATTTTTGCCATAGCTCAATTTGAAGAGTGCTTTTCGTACTTTAATAAAAATTAGCTCCGTGAAAAAAACAAGCCGAAGATCACTGTTAAAAAAGCTGGGGCTTTTGAGCGCCTCCGCAATAGGTCTTCCAGCTTATGGCTTCAACGAAAAAGGCGAAAAGCTAATTCGACCTAAACCCATTAGGCATTTCAAAAAAGCAAAGGCAGTCACCGCTATAACCTTAGGAGCTGGTAATCGCGGAAACGTCTATGGAAACTATGCCAGCGAATATCCCGCTCATCTAAATATTGTTGGCGTCGCCGAACCAATTCCTATTCGCAAAGAGCGCTATTGCAAACTGCATAACATCAGCAAGGAAAACAGCTTCGTAACCTGGGAGCATGTTTTCGAAAGAGAAAAATTCGCCGACGCCATAATTATAACCACACCAGACGATTTACATTACGGCCCTTGCATGAAAGCACTGGCAATGGGTTACGACGTTTTACTCGAAAAGCCAATTGCTCCAACGGAACAAGAATGCCGAGACATACTAGCATTGGCGCAAGAAAAAAATAGAATCGTTGCGGTCTGCCACGTACTGCGATATGCTCCCTACTTTATAGAACTCCGCAATAAAATACTGAACGGAGACATAGGCGAGTTGATCAGCGTGCAGCACTTTGAACCAATAGAGCACGTGCATATGGCGCATAGTTTTGTTCGCGGCAACTGGCACAACAGCAAAGCGACCACGCCCATCATTTTGGCGAAATCCTGTCACGACTTAGATATTTTGCGCTGGATGGTCGACGCACCTTGCGAACGCATTTCTGCATTTGGAGATGTTAAATGGTTTCACAGCGGCAACAAACCCAAAGGAGCGCCTGCGCGCTGCGCAGACAATTGCCCAATAGAAAAGGAGTGCCCCTACTCTGCTCAGAAAATTTATTACCGCGATCGGCAACGCACTTACGTTTTCGATTTACCTGACGACAAATCAAAACACGGCGAGGCGATTCTAGATTATTTACGTACCACCAACTATGGTCGTTGTGTTTATCAAATGGAAAACGATCAGCCAGACCACTACGTGGTCAATATGCAATTCGCAAATAAGGTAACCGCCACTTTCAACATGGAAGCCTTTACATCCTATCACGGAAGACGTACCCGCATTATGGGGAGCCACGGTGACATCGTAGGAGATATGCGCCAGTTCGAACACACGAACTTTTTAACTGGAGAAAAGACTAAGTGGGAAATGGAAACCGATGGACACGGTGGTGGAGACTGGAACCTATGTGCCGATTGGGTGCAAGCCGTTGCCACTCAAGATAAAAGTCTTTTGACCTCAACCATCGATGCCTCAGTTGAGAGTCACCTAATGGGTTTCGTAGCTGAAAAAAGTCGCTTGGGTGGTCAAACGGAAAAAGTAAATTTGTAACAGAAGTATTAAGGAATGTCAGAAGAAGAAGGCGCTTACATATTAGGAACTGATACCGCAGAGCACTATCGCTTAGGTTTGCAACATCAAGTTTGGGCCGAAGAGGCACAAAAGGGTTGGCAGTTAGCAGGCTTCACTGCCGGTCAACATTTGCTAGATCTGGGTAGCGGCCCAGGCTTTTGTACGAAGGAATTGGCATTTATAGCTGGACCAAGGGGAAAAGTTACGGCCGTAGATTTATCTCAGCAATACATTGAACACCTCAAACAGCTTACGCGATTGCATAATCTAAATATTGAAGCCATTGCCAGCGACTTTGCAGAAATGCAATTGACCCCTAATAGTCTGGACGGTATGTACTGTCGCTGGGCGTTGGCCTGGCTGGATAATCCCAAATCGATTTTACAGAAAGTTAAGTCTGCACTTAAGCCGGGAGGTAAAATGGTGATGCAAGAGTATTTTCAATGGAACACACATCAGACCGTTCCATCAATGCCGTCCTTAGCCAAAGGCATTGCCGCCTGTTTGAAAAGTTTTAAAGATCCGCCAGGTGATATCGACGTGGGACGTTTTCTTCCGGCAATCGTCAATGAACTAAACATGACCGTGCTGAATGTAAGGTTGATGCCCAAAATAGCGCGCCCTAAAGATTTTGCCTGGAACTGGCCCAAGTCCTTTTATGAAGTTTACTTTCCCAAACTGGTGGAGATGCAATATTTATCGGAGACAGACATGACGAAAGGTTTGAAAGAGCTTAATGCCTTGGAGCAAAACCCAAATGCTTTGCTCTTTTGTCCACTGATGGTCGAAGTTATTGCGCAGAAGTAATGCGTGAGGGATAGAGACCTAGACCAGCAAAGACATTAAGTAGCACAGATTCTTCAAGCAAAAATTCCATATTTCTACGTTAAAAATGCTCGCCATAGCTAAGGCTACGTCTACGCTTTTTGCCTTGAACTATAAAATTTTTGCTTCTGAATATTCTGCACGACTTAACATCTCTGCTGGTCTTGTGAAGCTCCTGTTGTTAAAAGCAAGAAAAGTCTTTAGCTCCTTAGAGCTAGAGAGACTTTTTGCTTTTAACAGAACAGAGCGACGGTCGAAAGCCCGACCCCGAACTTGCCCACGTAGCAATGTTGCTTGCTGCTTTGCAGCAGAAGCAAATTGCGAGTTGCGGCAGAAGTGAGCGGGGCACGCCCAAATCATTGTTTCCAAACGAAATCTACATTTAAAACAATCCTTTTTAATGGAGGGATTGAGCGAGGTGTTTACAATGCAAGTCAAACTATTGCTCGAGTTCTATAAAATAATCCTGAAGCAGGCCCAAACCAATCTCCTAAACGCACAGATCTCACTAAAACGTTGTCTACAAATTGTAAAGTTTTACTATGGATAAGTAGTCTTGCCAGCGCCCGCCATTTCCTATACATTGTGCTCCCGATAATACGTTTCGAAGTACTGAATTTTTGCATAATGCGTTAGTACTAAGAATCGCCAAAAAGACCTTATGCAAAAGCAGCTTTTAGCAAGTTTGATACTCGCCTTGTGCTTTACTCATCTGACCGCCCAAGATGATTTCGTAGGAACCCTACACTACACGCACAAAATAAACTACGACGACAACGATGCGCGCAAAGAGCATCAGGAAAAATTAAAGGAGCTTGCCAATACGGTGGCCTATCCGCAGATAACCTTGTTAAAAACGGGCGAAATGGAACATCGTCGTTCTTACGCTGTGCAGCCCGATAAGTTACTAAGCACCATTCGTGATATCTCAGGAAAAAAGATCCTAGAATACAGAGTGCAACAACCGAACTACGCTTTTCGCGTTGATCACGAATCGCAGTCTGTAACCAATCCTATGTTGGTGCTAGAAGTGCGCGAAGGTGTCAAAGCCGCTAAACAAAAGGGTTTCGAGACGGTCAACGGATTTGACTGCATCGTTTATAGCGTAAAGTACAAAGGTGGCGAACTCACTATTTGGGTAACCGATTCCATTGTTATGCCCACACACTTGGGCTACTTCTCAGAAATACTGCTCCACAATAAAGTAATAGTTCGCAGCGTCGACAAAAACAAAACGGAAGGGCGCGAAGAGATTTGCGAATTGGCGCACGTCGATTATGAAAAAGTAAAAGTGAGTCTCGACGATTTGATGGCCTTGGAAGTACTGTACAAAGACACACGAACAGTTGAAAAAAGAATGGTAGTTCGAAACGCTGGGTTGCGTTCGAGCAAATAAATCCCGCTTAACAAAGCAATAAAAAAGGCGGCATCGAAAGATGCCGCCTTTTTTGCTAAATCAAAATGCGATTTGGCTTATTTCTTTTTCAGGTCAATGAATTTACCTTTTACTACTTCACCGAGATAACGTACATTTTTTGTACGACCATATTGCTTAACCAAAGCTTGCGCTTCTTCTGCAGAGTCTCTTCTTACTTTCATTCCGTGACCATTCAATTTCGCAGATATTTCGATGTAAAAGCCGTCTCGGTAGGTAATCTTTCTGGTTGCTGGGCGTCCCATACTATTATAGATTTAAGTTAAAATTCGTTCTTATGTCCTGATTTATAACCACTTAGGTTCTAAAACAGTTCACGAAGATACAAAAAGACTATGGATATCCAAAGGCATCGGAAGGTTAAAAAATGTAAAAATAAGATTATCAGTTAATTATACAGGGAAATATAAATCAAGTGTTTTTGTTAAACAAAATGGTCTTGGGGAATGTGGGCGTGCCCATTTGGCATCTTGCTGCGCAAAGCCAATTGGTCGGGCTTATCCAGCACTACGCTTCGCTTCGGTAAATGTGGCTGGTCTGCATTTGCCCCTTCTACCGCTATGGCGGTAAGCTGCAAATAGACTGCACAACACATTTACGGCAAGAGCTAAATCATCAAAAGCTCTTCTTCCTGCGGAAAGATCTTTTACTGATTTAGCTCGCCTGCTTCCAATCCCTCACGCAGCATATTACTTCGGCGCTAAATCTGGATTTAGTAAGTCGTAAAACTGATCGAGTTTCGGTAGAATAATAATTCTGGTTCTACGATTGGTAGAGCGACCTTCTCTGGTATCGTTGCTGGCTAAGGCATTGTACTGCCCCCTACCGGCTGCGATTAGTCGGTTGGGATCTATGCTATAACTGTTTTGTAAAACACGTACTACAGATGTTGCACGCTTTACACTTAAATCCCAGTTGTCGCGTAAGCAATCACTTTTAATCGGCACGTTGTCGGTGTAACCTTCCACCATCATTTCCATATCTGGTCTCGATTGCAAGATTTGCGCAATCTTACCCAACACCTCTTGTGCTCTTGCGGTCAGTACTGAACTACCACTTTGGAACAACATTTTGTCCGAGAGGTTTATAAAAACAACCGTCTTGTCAACTTCTACAGTGACGTCGTTATCGGAGATTCCTTGACTGAGCACACCTTTTAGGTTCACCGCCAAAGCCAAGTTAACTGAATCCGCTCTTGTCTTTGCCGCCTGTAAGACTTGGATATAACCATCTTTTTGCTGCAACTGTTCCAGCGTTTCAGCGATGTTCTCACTTGCTGATTGAGACAATACAGTCAAATCATCAACCGTAGATAGCTGACGATCTCTTTGACGGCGTATATCTTCCACTTGATTTTTCAAGTCGCCTACTTGCTCTTCTCGGTTATTTAAGTTGGTTTGGAGAATACTTACTTCTTGCTCGCAGGCATTCAGTTTTTTTACCGCTCTCGCCAAATCATCACCACACTTCTTATAGGCCTCATAGTTTACACGAAACTCCTCTTCTAAAGACAGAAATTTTTTCTTGGCCACACAGGAAGTAAGGCATGTACTAATTACTAGCAGTAGCGCTAGACTTTTGCATATCGTTTTCATAGTAGAATTTACGTTGTGAAAATACCGAGTTCCTTTAGAATTACGCATTCAAGAGCAGAATAATTCTCCTAGAACGGCCCCTTTTATGGAAAAGTATTGTTCATATCGCTATCCCGCTTATTGCCTATGCCCCTAACAAAAAAGCCACTTCTTATGAAAAGAAGTGGCTTCAAATAAATAAATATTGGCTTTACGCTAGCTGCTATTTTGTAACAACAAATTGTTTGACCAAGCTGTTGAAACTATCTCCTTCAATGGAGACGCTATAAATACCTGCAGCATATTCATTAATATCCAGTGTCACCACAGGACTATCTCCATTTATGGCAACTTGACGGATTGTTCTTCCGACGCTGTCGTAAATGGTAAGCGTACCATTCTCTATTTCTGTATTGACAGAAATATTTACAATATCTCTCGCAGGGTTTGGATATACCAAGACTTCATCAGCGTTGAGATCTTTCGCCAAATGTGCTTGCGACAATCTATCGGCCTTCGTTCCAATATATGGCGGACGATGCATTGCTTCTGCTTGCTCATTTTCTATATGCTCTTGATTTGCTTCTTCTAGTAAAGCAATCTCATTTGTAGATACTGGAGCATGACCGCATATTATATTGAGCGTGTAATCCTCCACTTCTCCGTAGGTAAAGTTTTCGCAGGATTCGGCGTGATCCTCGTACTTCATGCTAATACGCATAGTAGTATTTCCAGTCAAAGCGTGATCAGGAACAGTTAACCAACCGTAAACAGTGCCATGGTGAACAGCTTGTCCCACGAACTCGTCTGCATCATCAAAATCGCAATCTTGATTCCAATCAATCCATACATTCCAATGCTCCAAGAAAGCATAATGATTAAAGCCCGGTTTCAAGGTAAGGCTGTATTCGTAACCACAATTGAAATCTAAAGGTGTATCAGTAAAATCAGCGTATCCTCCGTTATCTCCAGAGTTATTCCAGATATAACCAAAACCTACTTTCTTAATGAACTCGAAATTGGTATCCCAGCCAGCAGAGTCGCAGACATCGCATCCTCCAGTTGGGTTACATTCAGGACTATCAATTGGTGTCGATGTGCATTCGCAAGTCGCACTGAGTACACCATCGTCAGTACAATCATCTCCATCACTAGGACAAGCATCACCAGGACTCATATTAGCCAAATCTGGACAAACATCGCAACCGTCTGGTACGCCGTCGCCATCTGAATCGGCCGCATCGTCAAATCCTTCACAGATATCATCTAAGTCACAAACGCCGTCTCCGTCGCTATCGATTAGTACAGAAGTACACTCGCAAGTAGCACTTACTACTCCGTCGTCAGTACAATCATCTCCATCACTTGGACAAGCGTCTCCAGGCATTACGTTAGCCATAGTTGGACACACGTCGCAAAAGTCAGGGACACCATCGCCATCTTCATCTTCATTATCATCACCGCCGTCACAAACATCCATATCGTCAGGAACACCATCACCGTCTGCGTCTGCAACGTCCACGTCATCACAAATGCCATTTCCGTTGGCATCTGCACAATCACTACAAACTAGAGAACCATCATTGGGCTGAGAATTTGTTAACACGCAACCATCATCAAAAGTGACGGTAAAAACCAAAGGATCCGCGTTCGAGGGAAAACAAAAAACACCACCAAGAGGAATTCGAGAAGTTGCTGGATCTACATCTGCAATTGTAAAAGTTCCTGGTATGGCCACTCCCCCAGCTGAAAAACTAAAAGGTGAATCTGGCAGACCACCAAACGGAATGAAGTTATACTCATCAAAGCAAACCTGGTCGTCAGAAGGGTCCGTTGTTCCCATATTATCGCAAGAATCCGGGGTAAAAAACGGTAATGCTAACAAGTTAAGATCTGATGGACATTCGGGCGAAGCTTGGGCCGAAAGGTTCGGTTGCGGTAAACAAAAAAGCATCAGTCCAAAAGCTACCGCAAGGGCATAGGACATTTTAATAAGTAAAAATTTCTTCATGTACATAGAGTTTTTATTGTGGTAAAAAAAAATTGCTAAATGGCTCCAGTAGAAATCAGTTCTATAATCGGATAAGAACGAGTCTGGCAGTAATGGATCTAAGGATCAATTTGGGTATCGTTACTAATCAACGATATCAATTAGAAATTGTACAGAGGTTACCCTACCAGAAATAGCCTCGTCGACTAAGTTGCTTAATAATTATAACAAACGTTTACAAACTCTTATACAAATTGCAAAAAGATCTTCTTTGTTTAATTTTATAGGGTTAATAACTCAATATTTCAAAACAAAAAAATTGCGAAGAATCGCAAAATTGAATTTTTCTTCGAATAATGACCTTAAAAGCTTGCTTTCTCCATTGAATTCCGTGACCATTTCAATCAAATTACTTGGCAACGACTAGAGCAATCATCTTGAATAGTTCTCTTCAGGTCCAAAAGTCAACATTGTAACTCGAGATTTCAACAAACGATGCATTCCCTATTCTCTAACAGTCAACGCAGAGTTGTAGAGAAAACAAATGCCCTGAATTCCATAAATTCGGCGCCGAATAAACAAGGAAATGATAAAAGCACCACAGGAAAAAATAGGCTCCTTTTACCTAGGAGCACGGTACGATATAGCGTCTAAAACGCTCAGCAACGAAACAATAAACTACGATGCTCGCGACCTCTGCACGCATGCAGTTTGCGTAGGCATGACCGGAAGTGGTAAAACGGGTCTTTGTATAGGACTCTTGGAAGAAGCGGCCATGGATAAAGTGCCGGCCATAATCATTGATCCAAAAGGCGATATGACTAATCTGCTTCTCCAGTTTCCAGATTTAGATACTGCCTCTTTTGCAAAATGGATTAACCCAGACGACGCAGCAAGAAAAGGACTCGCCCCAGAAGAGTACGCCGCAGCAACTGCTGTTAAATGGAAAAATGGTCTTGCAGAATGGGGACAAGGTCCTGAGCGAATTAAAGCATTGAATAACAACGTAGAATATACAATCTACACTCCTGGCTCTGATGCGGGTCAGCCAATAAACATAATGGGTTCACTCGCAGCACCAAAAGGCGACTTCGAAGCGGACGCAGAAACGCATCGTGAGCGAATACAAGGAACCGTAGCTGCACTCCTAGGAATGATCGGCAACACTGAAGATCCTTTACGAAGTCGTGAGGGCATTTTACTTTCTACTTTGTTTGAGCATTATTGGAAACAAAATCAAGACCTCGATCTTACTAAGTTAATTCGCGGTATTCAAGATCCGCCTGTAAAGCAGTTAGGCGTTTTCGACGTCGACACCTTCTTCCCGCAAAAGGACAGATTCAATTTAGCGATGGACTTCAATACCTTGGTTGCCTCTCCGTCATTTCAATATTGGTTAAAAGGCGATCCATTAGACATCGATAAAATCTACTTTACCGCCGACGGCAAACCAAAGCACAGTATATTTTTCATTGCCCACTTGTCAGATTCGGAGCGTATGTTTTTCGTTACGCTTCTCCTAAATAGTTTAGTGAGTTGGATGCGTCGACAATCGGGCACCAACAGCTTGCGCAGCCTGCTCTATTTCGATGAAATCTTTGGCTTCTTTCCACCAACATCTAACCCATCATCTAAAAAACCTTTACTGACCATATTAAAACAAGCCCGTGCCTTTGGTTTGGGTTCTATACTGGTTACACAAAATCCTGTCGACATTGATTATAAAGGATTGAGTAATGCTGGTACCTGGTTTATCGGCAAACTACAAACCGACAACGATAAGCAGCGAGTTTTAGATGGATTGAAAGGAGCCATCGCTGAATCTGGTTCATCAAGTTCCGTCGATTTCGATCAAGTAATTACTGGACTTTCATCTCGTGTCTTCCTTATGCATAATGTACACGACGCGGAACCGGTAGTCTACCATACCCGTTGGGCTATGTCTTACTTACGTGGACCGCTAACCAGACCACAGGTTAAAGAATTAATGCAAAGCAAAAAGACTGAAGTTAAAGCTGAACCGGCGCTAGTTGGTGCTGCTGCAGTGAGCGAAGCACCTGCCGCAGTAAGCGCTGCGGTCGCTACACCACCAACTATCGATCCCAAAATAATGCAACGCTTTTTCGGTGTTTGGAAAACACAGTCGCAAGCAAAAGCCGAAATGGGCATCAACGAAGACCTAAAAGTCGTTTACGAACCGAACTTACTCGCCGCAGCAAAAGTCCGCTTCTACGACGCCGACCGCGGTGTAGATGAGATAAAAGAAATTGCAATACTATCGAACGCACCAGACGATTTTGGTCGTTCCGACTGGGATAACGCTGCGCCTTTAAAAGATTGGGACCGCTCACTACTCAGCGATCCTGAAAACCCAGGTGGCGTTGAAGTAGCCTATCTCTCAGTGCCAGATACGCTCAATAGCACTAAAGAAATGAACGCAGCGGAAAAAGACTTTTCCGACTGGCTTTACCAAAACCAAAAAATCAGCTTAAAACAACATAAAAAGTTAAAGCTGAAACAAAATGGTGATGAGTCCGATGAAGATTTTCACTCGCGCGTACAGCAATTAGCAAGAGAAGAACGCGATGAGGAAATGGACGAAATGAAAGAAAAGTTTGAAAAAAAGTTAGATCGCGTTGCCGAAAAAATACGTAAAGAAGAACAAGACTTAGAGCAAGCTCAACAAGAAGTACAAGACCGCAAGCGCTCAGAAATGGTTGGTATGGCCGAAACCGCATTTGGCATGTTATTCGGTAGAAAAAGATCTTTGAGTGGTATGCAATCCAAGAGCAGAATGAAGCGAAAAGCGAAGGACAAGGTTCAAGAATCGCGCGAGGACTTAGAAGCGCTCGACGAGGATTATGGCAAGCTTGAAGAAGAGTTACAAGAAAACTTGGACGAACTAACTGAAAAGTGGGATACCATTACCGAAGGTGTTACAGCCAAAGAAGTAAAACCAAGAAGAACCGACATAAAAGTGGAAAGCGTACTTTTAGCTTGGAACCCGTTTTGGGTTTCTCCTTCGGGAAAACGTACTACTGCAAGAGGATAAGCATATGAAACTACTTAGAGCCCTAACACTGTTACTCGCATTTCTTTTTATCGGTTGCCTAGAAGATCCAAACCAAGCACCACCGAAAGACGCAAAGGAAAGCGCAGAACGTGCGAAAAAAGCAATTGATCTCTTCAGCGAAAAAGCCAAAAAGTTTTTGGACAATGAAGAAGGTCAAATCGATCGCATTAAAGGTTTGATTGATACCATTGCCGCCAAGTCAGGAGACATAGAACGAATTGTAAAAGAAAAGGGACCAGAGTGGGAAGAGAAAATCGAGAAGTTTAAAGACAGCCCAGAGTTCAAAAAAGCGATGGAAAACTTCGAAGGCGAAGGCAAAAATCTACTCGAACAGATCGAACGAATAGTCAAAGATATTGAACCGAAAAACGAAAAGTATACGGCTCCCGAAAACTAGTTAAGCCCAAAGCAAATCGTGCCGATCAAGTAAGGCGAAGGTTTCTCCAATATCGTCTTGGAATAGGTTTTGCAGCTCTTGTCGCAAAGCGTCCGACATAGGTTCAAGCTTTTCATCCCTCCGGTTAATTTTTTGCACCAGCTTTCCCAAACCAATCTTTCGAGCTAGCGACCAGAGCCCAGAACCAGCCTTAGTTCTGCGGAGTTTATGGTAAGCATCGTTTTGTAATTGCTCTAAACGCACCGACTTTGGTATGCGTGCCGCATTTACCTTCGAGCCAGTACGTTCAGCATCCAAAGCAATAGCTTCAACTTCCAGGAAGTCCCACAAGTCAGCCAGCAAAACATCTGGCTTCGAAACGATATCATCAAAAAACAAAACTTTGACTTGCGTTCGATCAAACAAGGCATAGACTTTTTTCAGCCCCTCAGCGTAAAGCCCATTGCTGGTGTAACTTGGATTAGTACGAAAAGCCGTTTCAAAATCAATCTCTCTTACCGCTCCAGTTTTCAAATCCTGACGGTAATGAGAAAAGGCCCGATCAATCGGATTCCGTAAACAACATATCAACTTAGCATCAGGGAAATTTTCTTGAATGCGTTCCAGCGCAACAGAGCTCGCCAAATAATCGTTACTCATTTCCAAAGCCAAACTTTGCCCAGAGTTCGACAAAACCAATTTCCTGCGATAATAGTCCAGCCCTTTTTCAAACTCAGACTGCTTCGAAAAAAAGTGGGTATCCCTTTGAGCTAAATGAATTTCAGGATGCAAACCCAGCATATGATACAACCAAGATGTGCCACACTTATGCACCCCCAAACCAATCGCCAGTGGATTTGTATTTGAAAAACTCATTTTACATTCTCGTGGTCATACGGACAATGCTTGCATTTATTTCCGCAGCAAAATCCCCGTCGCAAATGATAGTCAGCGGTCATAACCAGCAAGCCATTTTCGAAATAATAATCTTTCGACTCCTTTTTGCCAGCCGAATCAGACGGCTCTCTTCAAGCGTAGCTTTCTATCAAACCTTGTTGACGACGAAGCGCCTCGATAAACTCACTATGCATTCTATCAATCAAGTCTGCTACCGGAATGCTGTCATTAATTGTAGCCACTCCGTGACCTGCAGACCAAATTGTTTTCCAAGCTTTTGCCTCCGCCTCGGCTGCATCTAGCTCTTCACCAAAGTCTACCTTTTTCGTTTTCTCCCACATCTCTTTGGTAATACCCATCGCCTCCAAACTCATTTGCAGAAAGTTTGCATTAACACCAGAAACCGCAGCAGTGTACACAATATCCTTTGTCCCCGACTGAATAATCATATTTCGATAAGACTCGTCGGCCTTACTTTCGTCTACGTTTATAAATCTAGTTCCTAGATATGCAAAGTCCGCTCCCAGCTGTTTTGCAGTAGCTACGTCCTGACCATTACTCATTGCACCAGACAGCAAAATTATTCCGTCGAAAAAACTTTTCACCTCCTGCACAAAAGGCATCGGATTCAATAAACCCGCATGACCACCAGCACCAGCGCAAACAAGAATCAAACCATCTACGCCCGCTTCCGCAGCTTTTTCAGCGTGTCGATGTTTTATCACATCATGAAAAACCATACCGCCATAAGCCTGCACCGCTCCAACCAATTCTTTAACAGCGCCCAGAGAAGTAATAATAATAGGCACCTTGTGTTTTATACAAATCATCAAGTCAGCCTGAACACGTGGATTCGTGCCGTGTACTATTAAGTTCACACCAAAAGGCGCAGCCTTCTTTCCCGTCTCTTTTTCCCAAGCCGCCAAATCTTCTTTTATCTCTACCACCCACTCTTCAAAACCCTCAGTTGTTCTTTGGTTCAAGGCAGGAAAAGTTCCTATCACACCGTTTTTACAACAGGCGGTGACCAACTTGGGCCCAGAAATCAAAAACATAGGCGCGGCAACTACCGGTAACTTTAATTCACCAGACAATATCTCTTCTCTATTTAACATTCATCAATTGTTTAAAACAATCAGTACAACACCAATTATTATGTAGCGAAAATAGCGAAATGCGCTCTTTTGAACCCTACCTTTCCAGTATCAAATAAAACGAAATGAGCTATCAGTCTTTTAAAGTAAATACCAGCAATTTTGTAAGCACCGTTCTGATCAATCGACCAGACAAAGCCAACTCACTCGATATGGCCACCTGGAAGGAACTAGGCCAAGTTTTCACCGATCTTTCAGAAGATAAAAACACTCGAGTCATAATCTTGGCAGGAGAAGGAAAACACTTTTCCTCGGGTATGGATTTACAAGTTCTTATGGGTTTCAACCAAGCATTCGATAACGATTGCATGGCCAGAAAAAACGATGCGCTCCGAGAAGTCATCTTGAACATACAAGGTTATATCAGTGCAATTGAGCGTTGCAAAAAACCCGTGCTCGCGGCCATAGACAATGCCTGTATTGGTGGCGCTATGGCCATCGCCACGGCTTGCGATATGCGCTACTGTACCCGCGAAACACTTTTTACCATAAAAGAAATCGAGTACGGATTTGTTGCCGACATCGGGCACCTACAAAGAATGCCCAAGTTTATGAATCCCGCCGTTGTTGCCGAGCTCGCTTACACCGGCCGACAAGTCGCTGGAATAGAGGCCGAAAGAATTGGACTCGTAAATAAATGTTTCGACAGTCGCGAAGCACTTTTTCAAGGAGTCAATATTATAGCATCCGTCATTGCGGCGCGTTCCCCGCTTGCCATTCGCGGCACCAAAGAAATGCTTTTGTATCAGCGCGATCACAGCGTCAAGGATTCACTCGAAAATATGGCCATCTACAATTCCGCCATGTTAATGTCCAAAGATTTAGCCGTCGCTATGCAAGCCAGTTTTGCGAAAAGCAATCCTGTGTTTGAAGAATAAGTCAATGATTTGGGCGTGTCCCACTCACTTCTACCGCAACTCACAATTTGCTTCTGCCACACTCGCAATTTGCTTCTGCTGCAAAGCAGCAAGCAACATTGCTACGTGGGCAAGCAACATTGCTCGCTGGGTAAGTTCGGGGTCGGGCTGTTCCAGCGCTCCGCTTCGCTCCGGTCGCTTTCTTGCTTCAGCAAAGCATGTACTTCTACCGCTAAGGCGGTAAGTACATACTGCTTCAGCAAAAGCGACTGCTCCCATTCGGTCGCACGCTTCCCATCCCTCACGCAGCTTCTTTGTAAATTCGTCCTGCAATTAAATCAACGAAAAAAATGAGCATCTACGATTTCTCCATAAACAACCCCGCTGGCGAAGCCATCAACCTAGCCGATTTTAAAAACAAAGCCATACTCGTGGTCAACACCGCTACCAAGTGCGGACTAACTCCGCAGTTCACTGGGCTAGAAAAACTGCATCAAGACTATAAAGACAAAGGACTTATAGTTCTGGGATTTCCCTGCAATCAATTTGGAGGACAAGAACCTGAAACCAACGAAACCATCGTAGGTGTATGCAAAGCAAACCACGGCGTAAGTTTTCAGCTCACCGAAAAAATAGAAGTCAACGGTAGCAACACCCATCCCATTTTCAAATACCTCAAAGATGAGCTTGGTGGCTTTCTTGTAAAAAAAATAAAGTGGAATTTCACAAAGTTCCTCATAGAACCCAACGGTAAACCATTCAAGCGCTATGCACCGACCACCACTCCGGCAAGCATAGAAAAAGACATCCAAAAAGTACTCGCCTAAAATGAATCAACGCCTTGCCCATGTAGCAATTGTAGTACGCGATTACGATGAAGCCATTACTTTCTACACGCAAAAACTAAACTTCAAGCTGGTAGAAGACACCGTCTTAAGTCCTGAGAAACGTTGGGTATTAGTAGCCCCACCCGGTGGGCAAAGCTGCAATCTGCTCCTAGCCAAAGCCTCCAACGAAAAGCAATTGAATAGCGTAGGCAATCAAACCGGAGGTCGCGTTTTTCTCTTCCTCCATACCGATGACTTTTGGCGCGACCACAAAAAGATGGTGGAACACAAAATAAAATTTGTGCGCGAGCCCGTCGAAGAAGCTTGGGGCACGGTCGCCGTATTCGAAGATTTATACGGCAATCTTTGGGATTTTATTCAGCCCAAGAGCGGTGACAAGCTTGCGTAAAACCGCCGATTAAATATCTTTAATATGTGAAAGAAGTTTACCTCCACCATATATGGTACTTCCGTCTTTTCGATGACGACGAACTGCTCAGCGAAGAAGGAGAAACCATCGAAGTATTGGATACCGGCGAGCCCAATTACAACGCTGGGCCCGACTTCTTTAACGGTCGCGTTAAAATTGGCGACACCGTTTGGGCGGGAAATATAGAGCTGCACATCCGCTGCAGCGATTGGAAGCGACACAAACACGACAAAGACCGAGCTTACGACAACGTCGTCCTGCACGTAGTCTGGGATGCCGACGAATCCTTTATGATTCAAAACGATATTCGCATACCCGTACTCTCCTTGCAAGCTCTTACTCCAGACCCTCTCTCCGAACATTGCATGCTGCTTTCGCAGCAGAACATACCCGTTTCCATTGAAGACCTATTGGCCTGCCTGAAACACGAACACTTAGAGCAATGGCTGGACCGCTTACTATTTGAGCGACTAGAGCAAAAACGAGAAGGCATAGAAAACTTGCTAGAATCAAATCAAAACGATTGGGAAGAAACAACCTATTACGTTTTACTGCAATCCTTCGGACTGAAAGTAAACAAGCAGCCCTTCGAAATGCTGGCTCGTTCTTTATCTCCAAAAATACTGCGCAAACACCGCGACGATCTTAAACAAATAGAAGCATTGCTCTTTGGTCAGTCTGGACTTTTAAATGGACTCTGGAAAGATGATTATCCGTTGTCTTTATGGAAAGAGTATTCCTTCTTGAAAAAGAAGTACGACTTAGAGCCTATGGATGCCCATGTCTGGAAGTTTGGTCGCCTACGACCGGGCAACTTTCCAAGCATACGCTTGGCGCAATTTGCTCAACTAATATTTCAGCATGCCAATCTGTTTTCGACTATAAAGGATTGTGAAACAGTAGCGGATTGCAAAGCAATTTTCGACAAAATTGTATTGAAGGATTACTGGCAGAATCACTACCTGTTTGACAAAAAATCCGAAGCAAAGACAAAAACCTTGGGTGAACAAAGTCAGTTGATTATTGCTATAAACGCTATTGCCAACCTACTCTACACCTATGGCAAACACAATGACCAAATGGAATACGTGCTCAAGGCTTTCGCTATACTAAAAGAAATTCCACCTGAAAACAATACAGTAACTAGACGTTATCGTGAGCTGGGCATAGACGCCGCCAACGCTGCCCAGGGTCAAGCATTGTTGCAATTAAAAAAGCGCATTAAGAAAGTGCAGCGAATGCTCTAAGCTTTAATGCGCTTTAAAGACCTAAGCCACCTTCTATCCTTCGCGGATAATCCAACGAAACGCGCATGCGAAAAAGAAGTCCGTTACTCGTAAAAATTACGTTTACTTTCGATTATATCTGTTTGTAAACTTATTGATTTTGTATTTTGTTATATTAGTGAGAGCTTACATGCTCTTTTGACATATAGTGCTCATG
>CAZZIZ010000044.1:0-19811 GCA_964654535.1 uncultured Chitinophagales bacterium | reverse complement strand
TCGAAGGAGCGCAGTTGTAGTTTGTAAAAATTTGTTTTGGGCGTGCCCCGCTCACATCTACCGCTGCGCGGAAAGTTCGGGGTCGGGCTTTCGGCCGTCGCTCTGTTCTGCTGAGCCCAAAGTTCGTATCTACCGCAAGCGGTAAACTCACTTCTTGTGCTCAGCAACAGGAGCTCCACAAAGGCCTCTATCCCTCACGCGAGGGCACAATCACTTAAGCGATTAGTCAGTTCAGCAGTATTCGCTGTAAACGACCATAGTCAAGTCGAGTCTCTTCGACATCACTAGTAGCAATTATCCATTGCTTATTGCATTCAAAGCAAACCATAGCAATTGCATTTGTTTTATCCTCCTTCTTGAAAACGAGAATGTCGCGAAAAATGGGGATACACTTCTTTGTTCTTCCGTCACTCAAGAAATTCATGCGCGATAGCAATTTTAATTTTCTCACCTGATTTTTTCGGAGTGCGTATTTTGCAAAACCGCGTTCTTCAAGACGGTTGGCAAATGAGGAGTCCGTTATATTATCCAATTGTACGTTTCTCCATCCTCTACTTCCAGTTTCTAAGGCCTCTATGAATAATGGCAAGTCCTTAAGTTTCGATGGGTCATCGGATTCGGTGTTATACCAATACACCTCGTCAAACTCAACAAACTTAGAGCCGAGTAAAATGGGAATAGCAAAGAATATTGCAGCCCCCACTACAGCCAAAAAGGATAAAAGAAGTAAGAGATATTTGAAGGTTCTTTTCATTACTACCGAAGAATAAGAAGTTATGTACATATAAGTTACAGAGTAATTTGGAATAGTCGCTCTAGGACTAAATCCCAACTATAAACCCTACATTGCCCCCGTATCGCGATTTCGTCGGTTTCTACTAAACCCTATGTAGTAAAAGCTTGCTTAGTTGGAATATGTATTCCTGAACAAAGAGCTTTAAAATGTCTACAAACCTGTACGAGATTGAATCGAGTACTCTCTTTTCAAAAAGTAAAATCTGGCAACTCAACCGTGACTTTTACGAGTACAGCGGTATGGAAGCTTTCAGCGAAGACCTTGTTCCTTATCATTTAACTAGTAGTGCGTTTGTAGGCAAGACTTACGCCGAGTTAATTTTCGCCCTGCTCATTGATCTTGCACAGAAAGGTAAAATAGAGCCGACAGTTTACATCGTCGAGTTAGGAGCAGGGCACGGGCGGCTGGCTTTTCATATTTTGAAACAGCTAGACAAGTTGATTCTTGGAAGCTCCCATAAACTGCCTCCTTATTGTTATGTGCTAAGCGATATCATAGAAGAGAACCTTGACTTTTTTAAAGCACATCCGCAGTTTGAAAGCTACTACCAGCGCGGTGTTCTAGACTTGGCCTTTTTCGATGGCTTACAAAGTGAAGCGATAGAACTTCGTTATTCTAAGAAAACCGTAGGCACAAATGATTTAGAACAACCTGTAGTCGCCATCGCCAATTACTTTTTCGATTCTATTCCCAATGATCTCTTTTTGTTTCGGAATGGAGAAGTGTCGAATTGCAGCATTGCTATTAAATCAAAAGTAGACCCAGGTAAAACGAGTCCAGAAACGCTGATTGATAATCTTGAATTGGAGTTTAGTCATGAGTCAGTGCAAAAACCAGTTTACGAAAATGCGCTGCTCAATGACATATTAGAAGTCTACAAAAAATCCTTAACGGACTCTTACGTGTTTTTTCCAACAAGTGGTATTCGTTGTTTGGACGGACTGAAATCATTTTCGAAAGAAGGTTTGTTCTTACTCTCAATGGACAAAGGCTTTCACGATGTACGAGAACTAAAACGAAAAAAGCAACCCGAGTTTATTACCCACGGTAGCTTTTCCATTTGGGTGAATTACCATGCCTTAGGCAGCTACTGTTCGGGATTAGGTGGAAAGGCCTTACTGCCTGCTTATTCCACTTTCCATTTAGAACTGGCTGCTATGCTCTTCCTAAATGAAAGTGATACCTACAAACAGGTAATAAGCGCTTATGAGCGCGTCGTCAACGATTTTGGTCCTGATGATTTTAATACCCTAAAACACCTCGCCTATAACAACGTATCGCGGCTCAGTTTACGCGACCTGCTCGCGCTCCTGCGTTTAAGCGGTTACGATTCAACCTTCTTCAAAACCTTACTTCCTCGACTAAAGCAAGTCGCCAAAACAATATCATTCAATGAGCGCAAGCGAATAGGCGAAACCCTGCAAAAAGTCTGGTCGACTTATTACAGTATGGGCGAGCCTTTTGATTTGGCTTATGAGTTGGGTGGTATTGCCTACGATCTTGGCTTTTACCCCGAGGCCTTGGACTTCTTCGAAAAATCTGAGGGACTGCACGGCGGCAAGGCAGATACTTTTTATAACAAGGCGCTTTGTTACTACCAGTTGAGGCAAGATGGATTGTTCTACGGCACTATGAGCGAGGGGAAGGCTACCTTTCCGGCGTTTGAGTTGTATGATAAGTTGGAGGAGTTGGAGATGGGGTGACCCTACTTCATTGTAAGGATAAAATCCTTCAAGAGTACAAACAAGTCCTCATATTCCGTAAGTGGTAAGGTCTCTGAGCGGTCGTAGATGTCGTGATAGTGTTGGACACCCCCGAGCGTGTAAATAAAGAAACCTGGAACGCCCTTTTCTGTAAAAAAACAATGGTCGCTATTACAAGCCTCTCCACGGATTTTTACTTCCTTAAGCAGATCCTTCGATTTGTTAGATTCAACGAGATAGTCGAACTCTTCTCGAAATGTTTTTCCATTTACAATTTGAATTCCGTCTTCACCTGTTCCTAAAATATCTAGATTGAGTAAGAACTTTATTTTTTCTAAAGGAACGATTGGGTTTTCAGTGTAGTACTTGGAACCTACGAGGCCAATTTCTTCCGCACCAAAGGCAATGAAAAGCATTGAATATTCCAATTCCTTATTGGCAGCTAGATCTTTTGCCAGGCTCAGCATCATAGCTATGCCACTGGCATTGTCGTTTGCTCCTGGGAAATAGACATCGTTGCCCATTCGTCCAAGATGATCGTAGTGTCCGACTACGGTGATGTATTCATCTTTTTTAGTTCCCTCCAAATAGCCAATAACGTTTTGGGATTTATGTTTTTCGGTGTATTCGCTTTCAATTGTTAGTTGAATCTGCCCAGGGCTCTTCGGTAGCTTTTCCTTGAGTACAGTAATATGCGGTCTAACTGCTTTATGTTGAGAGGCTGTATAGGTTAGTTTCTTTTCGGCTACTTCAATAATGCCATTGAGCCTGATTTCCTTGGAGAGTTTTAAGAAGTAGATGATCTCTCCAAGTTGTGATCTGATTTCTTTTGATTCATCTTTGATTAGGCTTGGGTCAATAAGAACAAACTTGTCTTCGAAACTGGGTATGGCTTTCTTAAATGCACCAATATCTGTCATAGCAGCCTTGCTAAGGACAGTTATTTTGCTTTTGTCGTCGAAAGGTGGGCTGGATGGATCAACTAAGTAATCTTGACCTGGTTTAAGAGTGGTCTTGTTTATCTGACAGTTAAGTTTTCCAACGATGGCATTTGTACTCAAGTTAAATTCCTGCAAGTAGCTGTCCCCGACTTTCTTTAGCCCCAATTCCTGAAACTGCCCCTTAATGAATTCTGCAGCTCTCTTTTCACCTTGATTATAAAATCCTCTTCCATCTAAACTAGGGTCGCAGAGTGTATCGAGAATAAATCGAGCGTACTCTCTATTTTGTCCAATCGCAGTTGAGGAAATTAGTATGAGTATTAATAGGAGCTTGAGCTTCACGGTGGTTCTTATCATTAGTAATTAATTATCAGAACAGTAAATTACAAATATAAAACTGATCTAGGCAGGAGATTTAAGTCTGGCGTATCATCGAGTGAGGGATAGAGGCCTATGTTTGAGCTCCTGTTGCTGATGAACCTTAGCACTTAGCTCCTTGGAGCTAGAGGTGCTAAGCGTGAAAGCAGCAGAACAGAGCGAGGGCCGAAAGCCCGACCCCGAACTTGCCGACTTGTCGGCAGAAGAGAGTGGGGCACTCCCAAATAATTGAACCTATCTACGAATCAACAGGGCAAAAAAAAGCCCTCCCGAAAACGGGAGGGTTGATATTAATTCAACTTGGCGCATTGAAAAACATCAGTTTATTTTTTGGACTACTTCTTTAGAGCGTCTCTAATTTCAGTCAATAATGATTGATCTGGTGTTGGATCTGGATCTGGAGCAGCACCCAAAGCTTTGATTTTCGCTTTACCGAGCATAAACAGGACGAATCCTACAATGACCAAATTGATAATGGTATTCAACCATTTACCCCATCTCACTGCATTTTTCGGTGAACCATCTTCGGCAACTGCATCGCCTAGAGGAATCATAAGACTTGAAAAGTCTGCACCTCCTGCGAAGTGACCAACTACTGGCATAATGATGTCGTTTACGAAACCAGTTACTACCAACCCTACTGCACCCGCTAAGATCACAGCAATTGCGAAATCAATGACATTTCCAGTCATTATGAAATCCTTAAATTCTTTTAACATTTTTTTGTTTTAAAGTGAATACTTAACACTCGATAGGAAAACATCGAGTATTCAATAATAAAGTTATCGGAAACTGAAGATGTATGGGAGATATTGCCGTAAAGAGTTATGCATACAAACGCTGATAAATGTATACAACTCGGCACTTCCAAGGGTTAGGAAGAAAAATTTAGATTTAATCGGTGACCTCCACAATTCCCTGGCGTCAGAACATGTTACTCCGCCCTAGGCTCGTCCTGTTCTGCCTTTTGCCCTTCCTGCTCTGGTTTTTGTTCACCTTGTTCAAGCTTTGGCTCATCTTGTTGAGACTTTTGCTCTTCTTGCTTAGGTGCCTCCTGTTTAGGTTTTTCCGCTTTTTGAACTAAGTACAACTTCTTTTTGAGTTCGGACGCCTCACCGCGCAGCTTTTTGATTTTCTGCTCGATTTCCTTAATCAAAGGATTAGGCTTATTGGATTTATTCGACTTACCGAAGAAGCCCATATTATTCTCATACGTACGTATGTCGGTCTCGATATTTTGAATCTTCGAACGGATGTTGCGCTTTTCATCATTGATTTGAGCTCCGGCGTTGCCTGAGCTCTGCATGTTTTGCAATCTGTTTTCGAATTGAATGGTCATGCGTTGGTCTCTACTCACCTTTAGCTCGTCGTATTTCGAATCGAGTGCTGTATGATAGGCTTTGTAGGTTTTGTCTTTTGCTTTCATTGGCACAAAACCGATTCCAGACCACTCGTTGGACATTTCTTTCAAGGTGGCAAAGTCTTGCTCAGTATTTCCGCTCAATTGAAGCGTATTAATTTTTTCTATGAGCGCGTTCTTAAGTTCTAGGTTTGCCTTTTGCTCACCTGCTTGTCCTTCGAAGTGTAGTTTCTTAGCATCGAAGAAAGTGTTGCACGCTTCTCTAAATGACTTCCAGAGTTTTTGTTCGTCGCCTCTTCTGGCTGAGCCTACTTCTTTCCAACTTTTTTGTAGGTCGATTAAGTAAGCTGAAGTTTGTTTCCAGTTGGTGTCTGTTTTAACGGCTTCTGCTTTGGAAATAAGATCTCTTTTTAAATCGGCATTTCTATCTCTTACTTCATTGATGCCGTTGTAATACTCTCGCTTAGCATTGAAGAACTGATCGCAGATGCTACGGAATACGCGCCAGATGGTTTCGTTTTCCGAAGAAAAGCCTATAGCGCCCCAGCTTTTTTGTAAGGCAATTATCTTGTCGGTGCTGGTATTCCATCCACTCGTACTATCTGGATAGGTTTCGCAAAGTGCTTTTACCTCTTCGCAAGCCGCTATTTTTTCTTTGAGTTTGGCATCTAGTTCTACTCGGCGCTCGTCGTAAAAGGCTTGTATAGAATCGTAAATTTCTTGCGCGCCTGTACGGAAGGTTTGGGTTACCTCGTCTTTTACAGCGAAAGGCACTGGCCCAATACTGTTAAAGTCGCTCTGTAGTTTTCTCAACTGCTTTTCTCGCTCCTTTATATCTTCTACCGCGCGAACGGCTGGTATTTTTTCTATGAGGACTTTCTTTTCTACGAGGTTTTTCTCGTAATCCATTTCACGCATCTGCTTGGTCATATCGACCGTGTAGAAGAATACGTCTACGTTGTGGTGAAAGTCTTTGTTGAGGTCTTGCCCTTCGGGGCCTGCAACGTGTTTTTGCGCTTTCCACTTGTCGTGAATGGCATTGTACTTATTGAACGCTTCACCCAGAGGGTCGCCCGCTTTTACGAGTTCCTGTAAGTCAGCTATAAGTTGGGTACGGTTGGCTATGCTTTCCGCGCGTTCGGCGGCTTCTTTTTCTTCCTGCTCTTTGACTAGTTGGCGGAAGTTGGTTTCGAATACATCGTATTCTTTGTCTTCTCCGTCTTTTACAGGAGAGTAGAACATGGCCTCTTCTCCTTTTGCCAGGTATTCTTTTTTGCGCTCGGCTTCGACCCTTTCGCTTTCAGATACGTAAGCTTTTCGTATTTCGTTTACCTCTTTTTTTAAGGTTTTAAAATCTTCGATCTTGAGTGCTTCTGCGTATCGCTGTAGTAGTTCACGTTTCATAACGGCTTTCCGTTTTAGTATTCCTAAAATAAATCCCTAGGAGTGTATATCCAAGATATCAATAATATTACTTGAGTTTTGCTATGCTTTCTGTGAGAATTTGGATTTTTTTCTCAGCATCTGCCTGCTTTTTCCTTTCGTTTTCGACAACTGCAGCGGGAGCGTTATTTACAAATCGCTCGTTACTCAGTTTTTTCGAAACGCTAAGCAAGAATCCTTTCTGATAATCTAGGTCTTTTTGCAAGCGCTCCATTTCCGACTCGGCGTTTATTTCTACGCCAGTGTCTACGAAAAACTGATCCTTGTTTACGATAAAGGAAACCGCGTTTTCAATATCGGTATCCGTGTATTCGAAGGACGATAAAAAGGCTTTTCTCTTTATGGTATTCATAAAGCGCTTGTAATTATCCGGTTTTGCCGTTTTCACGTAAAGCTGAATAGGGTCGCGCTGTTTTAAGCTGTTTTTATTGCGTACCAGCCGCACCTTGTTTAAAATATCTTTCGCTATTTCTCCCTCCAAAACGATGCCATCATCGACTTTTTGGTCCTTTGCGTAATTGGTGTACATAATGCTCTCACCTGCCTTACGCTCCCTTAAAGAGTGATAAACTTCCTCGGTTATAAATGGGATAATCGGATGGAAAATTTGCATCACTTTTTCAAAAAGATCTATTGTTTTATCGAAAGAGTATTGATCAATCGGTTTTTGGTATTCAGGTTTTACCATTTCTAAGTACGTGCCAAAGAAGTCATCGTATACAAATTTGTACAGCGTGTTTAACACCTCGCTAATCCGGTAAGTCTCGTAAGATTTCTCTACTTGCTGCGCAACTTGGTTGAATTTGTTCTCCATCCATTCGATGGCGGCGGTGTTGTCTTCGTTTTTGCCTTCAGTTACTTCCCAGCCTTTTACCAATCGAAGGGCGTTCCAAATTTTGTTGCTGAAGTTTCGTCCTTGCTCGCAAAGCTTATCGTCGTACAACAAGTCACCACCTGCCGGTGAACAAAGTAGTAAACCAACGCGCACCCCATCGGCTCCGAACTTTTCTAAAAGCTCAAGTGCATCGGGAGAGTTGCCTAAACTCTTAGACATTTTGCGGCCCTGCTTATCGCGCACCATTCCGGTGAAGTAAACATCTTTAAAAGGTAGCTCTCCGCGGAACTCGTAGCCCGCCATTATCATACGTGCTACCCAAAAGAAAATAATATCCCAGCCAGTAACCAAAACATTGGTCGGGTAGTAATAGCCAACTTCTTCTTCGCTTTCGAAACCTTCGAAAACTGAAATAGGCCATAACCAGGAAGAAAACCAAGTGTCTACTACGTCCTCGTCTTGTTTTAAATCGCTCGCTTTAATATCGCGTCCCGTTTTTTCTTTAGCCAGTGTAAGCGCGGCATCTACATCTTCGGCAACAAAGAAAGTCTCCTCGTCTAAGTACCAAACTGGTATACGCTGTCCCCACCACAACTGACGAGAGATACACCAGTCGCGAATATTTTCTAACCAGTGACGGTAAGTGTTTTTATATTTCTCTGGGAAGAAAGTAATGTTGTCGTTCATTACGTTCTCTAGCGCCGGAGCGCCAAGGTCTTTCATTTTCACGAACCACTGACGTGTAAGACGAGGTTCAATAGCCGAGTTCGTACGCTCAGAATAGCCCACGTTGTTGGTAAACTCTTCAATTTTTACAATATGCCCTTTCTCTTCTAGCTCCGCAGCAACCAGCTTGCGCGCCTTAAAGCGATCTTCTCCAACAAATATTTGCGCAGCTTCGGCGAGCGTGCCGTCTTCGTTAAGTATGTCTATGGTCTCAAGATTGTGTCTTTGCCCAATGGCGTAGTCATTTGCATCGTGAGCAGGCGTTACCTTCAAGGCACCAGTTCCGAATTCCACATCAACATAATCATCGGTAATGGTTGGTATAGCGCGATTGATTAAAGGAACGATTACTTTTTTACCAGCCAAGTGCTTGTAGCGATCATCTTCCGGATTGAAACAAACCGCTGTATCGCCCATAATGGTTTCTGGTCGGGTAGTGGCGATGGTTACCCACTCGTCGCTACCTTCAACTTGATAGCGTATGTGGTAGAGCTTACTATTTATTTCTTTGTGGTAAACCTCTTCATCGGAAACAACAGTTTTCGCTTCTGGATCCCAGTTGGTTATCCGGTAACCGCGATAAATCAGTCCCTTGTCGTAGAGTTTTACAAAGCTCTGTATAACCGCCTTGCTCAACTTAGGTTCCATCGTAAAACGCGTACGCTCCCAATCGCAGGAAGCACCAACTTTGCGAAGTTGATTTAGGATTTTACCACCGTATTCGTCTTTCCACTCAAAAGCGTATTTCAAAAACTCATCACGTGTTATATCCCACTTATTAATGCCTTTCTCTTTGAGCATTTTCACCACCTTCGCTTCGGTAGCAATACTCGCGTGATCGGTGCCAGGAACCCAACAGGCGTTGTAGCCGTTCATTCGTGCACGACGTATAAGAACGTCTTGCAAAGTATTGTTCAGCATATGACCCATATGCAATACGCCCGTCACGTTTGGGGGAGGAATAACTATGGTATAAGGTTCTCTGTCATCAGGTACGGAGCGAAAAAGCTTGTGCTCCATCCAGTAATCGTACCACTTACCTTCTACATCTTGTGCCGAATAATTCTTTGCGAGTTCCATCGAGAAATTTGTTCAAAAATAGGGAAATGCCGAACGGCTATTGCATCTTTTTATGCATCTAAATTCAATAGGTATTCTTTGAAGGAATCGAAAGAAGTATCCATTAAAACAGCTTTTTTCTCCTTGTTGCGCAAAACTTCTAGCGCATTGGGTATTTGCACCTTATCGCCAATGCTCTCCTCAACTATGTCTATAAATTTGGCTGGATGAGCGGTGCCCAAGATGACCCCCAAGCCATTGCTATCGCCACTATCTTTCAAGTAGTCGCGCATACCCAAATATCCAACGGCAGTATGCGGGCAGAGCACGTAGTCGTACTTCGACTTGGCCTCTTTAATGCCCTCAACCGTTTGCACATCGTTATAAGCATAGGCAGCCACATCTCTGCGCAGCGCTTCCACATCGCTAGCATACAAATCCTGCATACGCACAAAGTTGCTAGGAGCACCTACGTCCATAGCGTTGCTAAAAGTTGGAACGGAAGCAGTAGGCGAGTAGTCGCCCGTTTCTAAATATCTTTTCACTACATCGTTGGCATTGTTGGCAGCCACAAAGCGTTTTACGGGAAGACCAATTTTCTTGGCAAGCATGCCCGCAGTAAGGTTTCCGAAGTTGCCACTCGGCGTACAGAAATAAATGTCTTTGCCTTGATCAGCCAATTGACGATAAGCCTCGAAGTAATAAAAGGACTGCGGAATTAAACGTGCTATGTTAATCGAGTTCGCCGAGCTCAGCATTAAGTGTTCGTTACATTCCTTATCTAGAAATGCGGACTTCACCATCGCCTGACAATCGTCGAAGCTGCCTTGCACTTCTATGGCACGAATATTTTCACCCAAAGTGGTTAACTGTTTCTCTTGAAGTAGGCTCACTTTACCACTCGGATACAAAATGGTTACTTCAATGCCTGGCGTTTTATAAAAACCCATCGCTACTGCGCCGCCAGTATCACCAGAGGTGGCCACCAAAATATGCAGCTTCCGATTTTGACCGGCAATCAACTTGTTCATGGTACGCGACATAAAGCGAGCACCAAAATCTTTAAAAGCCAAAGAAGGCCCGTGAAAAAGTTCGAGACAATGCAGTTGGTCGTCTAAGCGAACAACAGGGGCAGGAAAGTTGATAGCGTCATGAATAATGTCGCCTAAATCGGCATCCGACAAAGTGCCTTGTAATAAAACTTTGGCGACTTCGTAGGACAAATCGGCAAATGAAAAGTTCTTGATGTCTCTTAAAATCGACTCGTCAAGCTGGCCAATTTTTTCTGGCATATATAAGCCACGATCGCTTGGCAGGCTGTTTAATACCGCCGTACGTAAATCAACTTTGGGAGAAACGCCCCCCGTACTATAAAACTGCATAATGCTTTTTTGAAGCGCCACAAAGGTAGTTTATACGGACTAAAACTGTGCCTGATGCGCACGGGTCAATGGGCTATGTTTTTTGGGACTAATGATTGTTTGGGTGGGTTTAAACTTGGTGGATTTGGGCGTGCCCCTTCTGCGGCAAAGCCGCAAGGGTCGGGCTTTCGGCCGTCGCTCTGTTCTGCTGTCTGCACGCGTCGCCCTTCCAGCACTAGGGTGCTGAGGGCTCGGCGTTTGCCAGCAACAGGAGCTCCACAAAGGCCTCTATCCCTCACGCGATTTCGCATAAAACCCCTTTTGTCATTTCGACCAACGGGAGAAATCTTGCGTCCTCTAGCAAAGGCGTTAGTTCAATTACCGCGATTCAGCCGTAAGATTTCTCACTCCGTTGGAAATGACAAGCTGGGTGAGCGTGTACTCGCCTTAGGGATAGTATGGATGCGACCAGAGGGAGCAGTCTCTTTTGTTGAGGTAGTATAGACTTACCGCCTTAGCGGTAGAAGGATATACTTTGCCGAAACAAGAAAGAGACCGGAGCGAACGCGGAGTCCAGGATAGCCCGACCCTTTTTGCTTTCCGAAGGAAGAAGCAAAAGATGGGTAAGGCCCAAAATATTATTAGTAAATAGTAGACTGCGTCTTAATCTCATTTACCAACAACTGAGTGTTGTCGATGTCTTTGGCAATTTGTATAAAGTTGCCTGTGCCTTCGTCAGCTATACGCTTCATAAGCTTGGTCGCTTTTTCGTCTTGACCAAATCCTACTACCGAGAGTTTGATTTTGTCTTCCGCATAATCGCGCACCATCTTTATTAAATCGCGCTCCGAAAAGTTTGGACTGTTGAACATACCATCTGTGGCGAGTATGATTTGGTTGTTGCCCGTGGGGTTGTAGTATTGCTCAATAATCTCGTAAGCTTTTTCTAGGCCCTTTACTCCGTAGGTTTTCCCTTTGGTTTGTAAGCCGTCTATTAAATTGTTTATGGCGGTCACGTCTTTTGCCTCTGTTGTTTCGAGCACAACCTCGTATCTGTAGGCATAGGCAATGAGGGTAACCAAATCGACATCACGCAAAACACTGGTTAGGTTTTTCATGGACTCTTTGAGCAATTCCATTTTATCGCCCGCTTCCATAGATCGTGATACGTCCACTAGGAAAATAATATTGTTGGGCTGAAATTTTGATTTGCTGAGCTGTCCATTTACCAAGTCGGACTCCACTGGCTTTACCACAGGTTTTTCTACCGGTGCTACCACCACTGGCGCCTCTTCTTGTACCTGTTCTGGCATTTCTTCAACTGGTTTTATCTCTTCCAAGATTTCTTCTTCCTCCAACTTGTTCATATTGATGACCAAGTTTTTCATCTTTTCAAAAATGAACATTCGTGTATTGAGTATTTCGTAACCTTCTGCGAAGACTTCAAAATTGTATTTCCCAATTTCTAATTCGTGATTTGTTTTGCCAATAGGACCAGTGTTCAGCTTGACCAACAGCTTATCGTTCTGGTATATTTTCACTTCTGAATTGATAAGCGGAACACGCGTCTGACCATCGACTACGGTTACAAAGCGTAGAATACTGGAATCAACGTTAGGATTGGCTGGTGGGCGCTCGTCTTGCTTGAGTATTTCTTCTTTTGTTTTAGAACTGCTGTTGGGTTGTGTACGCGGTTTTGTCGCACCAAGAATTTCTTCTTTGGTTTTACCATTGGCCATACCGCCTTGTCTCGGAGCGGCACCTAAAATTTCTTCTTTGGTTTTCGCATTCGGATCTCGTGGTGCTGGGTTCGTGTTGCTAGGCGTATTTGAAGCAATGTCTTCTGATGATACTTGTTGGTTCTTCGGCGGAACTACTACGTTCGTTTCTGTAGAAGTAAGCACCGCTTCTCCTGGTCTGCCAAAAGTTGGACAAGCCGTTAGCGCGTTTTGAGCGAGCGATAAAATTTCGCCCGACACCCTCAGCTTTAGAGGATGATCACTGGAGCTGATATAAATCTCTACCTCTTTGTTGAATTTGCCTTTTTCCGGTGTGTAATAATACAGCTCTATAAAAGTGCTTTGCCCTGGTTGAATTTTCTCCTTGGGAATAATGGCGTAAATCTCTTTATCGAATAGGGTAGGTAAAATCGTAAATGGATCTTTGCTTTCGTTGTAAATAATAAAGGTTGCCGCAGGGTTGTCCCAATGCTCAATTGAACCGTAATCAAAACGCTTAGGCTCTACGCTAATGTTATGCGGTTTTTGCGCGCAGACGTTTAGTCCGAGCAGAAATATTAGAAATAGAAATGTTCGCTGCATTGGGATTAATATTAACCCATTATTTGACGGCCTTACACCTCAAATGTTAACGCTGAATTAGCGTTTAAAGTGTAATGGCTCCCTGTTGATTTACCTTCCCTAAATGGAAAGCACAATTAATGCCATTTTCCATGAACACTGATTGTGAGGCATTTAGGGCTGGTTCGAGGTCATTTTTGCTGAGCGCAAACATATAAATCGCAGGACCAGAACCCGAAATGCCGCAAGAAATGGCTCCTTTGCTCAATGCAGCACTTTTTACCGCCTCAAAGTGGGGGAGTAATTTCGCTCTATAAGGTTCGGCTACCAAATCGCGTAGACCCTTAACCAAGAGATCATAATCTTCCTTAAACAAGCCAGTAATGAAAGTCCCCATTCGCCCTACTTGGGTAACAACGTCTCCTTGCGAATATGACTTTGGTAAAACTGATCTGGCTTCTTTGGTAAATATTTGTAAGTCGGGATCTAGTACTCCGCACCAGAGATTATCTGGAACAGGTAACTCGATAACCGACAACTCATCTTCGTAATTCATTAAAACTATTCCGCCCATCATTGAGGGAATAGTATTGTCGCCGTGAGGATGCCCGCTGGCTATTCCTTCCGCCTCAATTGAAAAGGCACAAAGTTCTTTTTTTGTAAATGGTTTTCCTAAGACTTCATTGGCTGCATACAGAGCGGCAACTGCAGAAGCTGCCGAGGAACCCATTCCGCTGCCTAGCGAAATTCCTTTTATGATTTCTAAATCAATCCCTTGATTAGAATCCATTGCTTTGAGCAAAAGTTGCACTGCAAATCCTGCGGTGTTTTTTTCTGCCTCACGAGGTAGTTTGCCTTGGTCTCCATCAATATTTGTTATGCGCACTTCATTCAAGTCGTTGAGTGTAGCCGTAACCTTGTCGCCTGGACTCGGCAAAGCCATTCCCAATACGTCAAAGCCAACGGTCAGGTTACCGACGCTAGCTGGTGCAAATGAAGTAACAGAACTCATGTAAGGTATTTGCTAATGGTTATGATCTCGGCAAAAACACCGGCAGCCGTTACTTCCGCTCCTGCGCCTGGGCCTTTAACAACTAAGGGACGCTCGTTGTATCGCGAAGTGGTGAAAGAAATCATATTGTCTGCACCTTGTAAACCGTGAAAAGGGTTTTCTTCGCCAACGGCTTTCAGGCCAACGGCGGCTTCGCCGTTTTCGATTGTTGCCAACAAGCGGAGTACCTTGCCTTCAGCCTTCGCTTCGTCGCGCATTTTATCAAATTCCAAATCATATTTCTCAAGCTCTTCAAAAAAGGCCTCAACAGTAGGCGCATCGGCGCAAGCTTGTGGCAATATATTCTCAACTTTTATATCGCTCATCTCCAAAGCTAGACCCATTTCACGACAAAGTATTAAAGCCTTGCGAGCCACATCTTTTCCACTTAGATCATCGCGCGGATCGGGTTCGGTGTATCCTTTTTCTTTGGCCAGTTTTACGATATCGCAAAAGCAAGTGCCTGGCGTGAAGGAATTGAAAATAAATGAAAGAGAACCAGAAAGCACCGCTTCTATTTTTACAATGTCGTCACCACTGCGCAACAAATCGTTCAAAGAATTTATGACCGGCAGGCCTGCACCCACGTTGGTTTCGTAAAATAGTTTTACGCCGCGCTTGTCTGCTATGTCTCTCAATTGGCGGTAGGACTCCATGCTTCCCGAGTTGGCAACCTTGTTGGCCGTGGTTATGGAAATACTGTTGTCCAATATTTTGTTGTAAAATTCAATAGGTGCTTGACTCGCGGTGTTTTCTACGAATATACTGTTGGGTAAATTCAGCGCGATCATTTTATCTACAAATGAAGACAGGTCCGCCTTTTCTCCCTTCGCTTGGAGAGCAGAATCAAAGGTGTTTATATCGATACCATTTTCGTCAAATAGCATTTGACGACTATTGGCTATGCCAATAATGTTGAACTCAAGATTGTGTTTACTTTTTAAATAGTCTCTTTGTTTTTCAATCTGCTTCAAAAGTGTACCACCAATCAAACCTATACCAACGAAAAAGAGGTTCGAAGTTTTGGTTTTGGCGTCGAAGAAAGTTTGGTGCAAAGCACCCACGGCTTTGCGCACATCGTCTTGGTGAATAACAACGGATATATTTAGTTCACTCGATCCTTGTGCGATAGAGTAAATGTTGATACCGTTTTTACCCAGAGCAGACATCATTCTTCCGCTGATCCCAGGTGTGTTTTTCATATTCGCCCCTACCATCGCCACAATAGCCAGATCGGAATCTATTTCCACTGCATCGACCAAACCCGCCTTTTGCTCCAATTCAAATTCCGATTCAATGACCTTCCTCGCCAAAGCTGTATCACTCGGTTTGGTAGCAAAGCAAATACTATGTTCTGAGGAAGCCTGGGTAATCAAAACAATGTTCACGCCTCCTCTACCAAGCGCATTGAAAAGCCTTCCTGCAAAACCTTTCATTCCTACTAAACCACTACCACTTACATTGACCAGCGCAATTTCGTTAATGGAAGAAATTCCTTTAACAGGTTCGGAGCCAGTTATTTCAGCATTGATAAATGTTCCTGGAAACTCAGGTTCGAAAGTGTTTTTTATGCGTATCGGAATCTGTTTGTCCAACACCGGTTGTATGGTTGGCGGGTGAATGACCTTCGCTCCGAAGTGCGACATTTCCATTGCTTCAACGTAAGTCATATTGTCAATGGAATAAGCCTTTTTTACTTTACGTGGATCGGCGGTCATAACGCCGTTTACATCCGTCCATATTTCCAATTCCTCGGCGTTTGCACCAGCGGCCATTATTGCTGCCGAATAATCTGAACCGCCTCTACCCAAAGTAGTGGTTGTCCCTTCATCATTAGAAGCAATAAAGCCACCCATCAAATAAACTGCAGCGTCTCCGATCCTGCTCGAAATATTTGCATTGGTTTTTTCGAAGTTGACTTTGGCGTAGGTATAGTTGCTATCGGTGTTTATAATTTTTCTAGAATCCAACCATTCCAAGTCAGGTTTGTCTTTTGAAATAAACTGAGCGATGATATAAGAAGAAAGCAGCTCACCTTTACTAGCCAAGCTATCCAATAAGCGCGGTGAAATTTCTTCCACCAAAAGAATTCCCTGAAGAAGCTTCGATAGCTCCGCAAATTGTTCTTTTAAGAATGGAAGTAAATTTTCGTGTGCACCGCCTAAAAGTTCTTTGGCAGTATCAATGTGTTTTTGTTCCAATTCTGCAAGTGCCGGTTTGAAACCTTGACCGCGAGATGCTGCGGTACCAAGATTCAAGAGCGCGTCGGTTACACCTCCAAGGGCGCTCACTACAACAATAAGTGGTTTCGATTCAGCAGCTTTGTCTAGTACAATGTTTTTAACCAAGCGGATTCGCTCGGCATTTGCAACGGAGCTACCTCCAAATTTTAAAACTTTCACAATAGGGGATTCGCTTATACTATATCACCAACAAAAATAGTGCTTGAAAAGGCTGTTCGCCCAAAATATTTGCCCATTGGAATACCTATAGAAGGGTGGGGGTATCGGGATTCGAGGACTCGTAATAGGCATCGGCAGGCTTATTCTCGAAATACGAAGCTTCCACCGCCAGTTCATCGCAGCGCTCGTTCATGGGATGGTCGTTGTGACCTTTTATCCAGACCATCCGCACCTTGTGCTTTCTATAGATCAGCAAGAAGCGCTTCCATAGATCGGGGTTCTTCTTTTTAGCAAAGTTCTTTTTTTCCCAGTTGAAAACCCACTCTTTATTCACCGCGTCGACAACATACTTCGAGTCGCTGGTTACAACAACATCTGCGCCCTCTTTCTTAATTGCCTCCAAAGCCACGATCACCGCCAAGAGTTCCATCCGGTTGTTGGTGGTATGACGATAGCCCTCCGACAACTCTTTGTAATGTTTGCCCGAACGCAAGATTACTCCGAAGCCTCCCGGCCCCGGATTACCCCTAGCACTGCCATCTGTATAAATTTCTATCACTGCGCTAAAATACTTGAATCTTTCTTTTGCTTAACTTTAATACGATGCCCACAACCTCCTTTAGTTTAAAAAACCGAGGATTAATCCTCTTCATCGTGCTGGGTGGATTTTTTATAGCCAACGCCCTAATTGCAGAAATGATTGGGGTTAAAATTTTCGCGCTGGAAGACACCCTTGGCTGGGAACCCTTCAACTGGAATCTGTTTGGACAACAAGGCTCGCTCAGTTTTACAGCTGGCGTTTTACTCTGGCCGGTGGTCTTCGTTATGACCGACGTCATCAATGAGTATTTCGGAAAGAGAGGCGTGCGCTTTTTATCCTATTTCACGGTGCTGCTCATTATTTACGCCTTTGCTATGATTTTCGCCGCCATTCAATTAGCGCCTGCAGAGTGGTGGGTAGGTTCAGCCGCCGAGCGAGGCATTGTAGATAGACAAGCAGCATTCGCCAGTATTTTTGGTCAAGGTCTTTGGATTATCGGTGGTTCACTGGTTGCTTTTTTGGTAGGACAAATTGTCGATGCCTCTATCTTTCAAAAAGTGCGCAGTGTTACTGGCGAAGGAAAGGTGTGGCTGCGCGCCCTGATTTCTACCATCGTTTCTCAAGGCATCGATAGTTACGTCGTTATCTACATCGCATTCGTTTTAAGTCCCGAAGCTTGGCCTACTAGTTTGTTTCTGGCGGTCAGCACGGTTAACTACGGCTACAAAGTTTTGATGGCCATTTTACTCTTACCGCTTATTTATTTGATGCATTGGTTGATTGATAAATACTTGGGTAAGGAATTGGCGGAGGAGATGAGAGAAGCTGCTAGGCAAAGTTGATTTTGTTTGGGCGTGCCCAATTTTGATTGGATTGGGCGTGCCCAATTTTGATTGGATTGGGCGTGCCCCACTCACCCAAAATTATTGGTTCGTGTCCCCACGAACCAACAGTTTGGGTTCGGGGTCGGGCTTTCGGGGCTCGCTCTGATCTGTTGAGAACAAAGTTCGTTTCTACCGCAAGCGGTAAACTCACTTCTTGTTCACAACAACAGGAGCTTAGACAAACCCCTCTATCCCTCACGCGTAGAGAAATGACAATTGACATTAGGCTGACCATACAGATGTATCATTCCAATATTTGAATAAACATTTTTGTAAATTGAGCAGATGCGTACACTAATTTTTCTACTTCTACTTAGTTGCTCTTTACTATCGAGTGCTCAGAGTGTTCAATTCAGCGAAGCCAATATAGAAACCGGGACAATAGGTTTTATACAATCTATTGTAGCTGATGATTTTACAGGAAATGGTTATCCTGATGTAATTACGTTTGACGCGACTATCCGGGACTTATCATTTTATCAGAACCTTGGAGGGTCATTTGCTGAGAAGATAGTGATTCAAGAAAGCATATCGGCTTTCGAGCTAAAAGCGTTTGATGTTGATGATGATGGTCGCGTCGATATAGTGTACAATGGCCCATTTGATCCAACCACTTGGCAACGAAATCTGGGAGGAGGGACTTTCGATGAACCCATAGAGTTGACTATTGCAAATGGAGTTATAACTTTTGCTGATGTTAATTTAGATAGTAGAGATGACATAATAATTACTCAAAAGACTGGAATGACTTTTCTGCGTAACAACGGAAATGGCGAGTTCGAATACACAGCAGGTGCCAATACGAGTGGCCGACCGAATTTTTTTGAAAGCGTCCTTACCGATCTTCAACCATTTGATAAGCTCGATCTAATCACCTACTCTGCAGATGATGGTCTAATGTATTTCAGTCAGGACGATGATGGGGATTACGCTGAAGGGCATATAATCGATTCTACTTACGCTGACTTATTCCCTTATGAGGATATGGACTCGCATTTGATAGACTTCAACTCTGATGGTTACAAAGATCTTTTGATTTCTCGTACCGATGAGGGAACTATTTATTTCCACGAAAGCAATAGTGATATAGTCTTTGATGAGAAGATTCCATTAATCACTGGAATAAACGGAATCGATCGCTTCGAGTTGGCCGATTTAGATCTAGACGGTGATTTTGATATCGTTTTTAACTCCTATGAAATTCAAGGAGGCTGGTACGAGAATATGGGTGATATGTCATTTACTGGTCCATACAGCATCTTCTTTTCAGAAGATGTTTCAGACGACGTTGACACCCGAGATCGTATTGTACTAACTGATATCAATCAGGACGGTCTTATGGATGTATTGATGACCGACGGTTTCAATTTTGATTGGCATCTCAATCTTGGTTCTGCTTCGGCAATAGAATATGTGAATGACCTCAGTATTCGAGTATCGCCAAATCCGAGTAACAATTTTTCAATCATTAACTTTCCTTACCCTGCTATTTGGGAGCTCAATGTTTTCAATCAAATGGGTTTCTTGGTGAAGAACGCTTCCACTAATGTTGCTCAATACTCTCTTGATACCAGTGATTTGCCAAGAGGTGTTTACTTCGTAAGAGTGTCGTCAGAGGATGTAATTGTCGCGCCGACTAAGCTAGTGGTCACAGATTAAGAAAATTAGGTTTTCTCGCCTAATTTTGGGGAAAGGATATTTCCAGTTATGAAGAGGTTTTCATTATTCATTTGCGCGCTCCTCACATTCGCTTCCTGCGCCGACGACGATACACCGCTTCCGATCCCAACCACAATGGAAATTACGGAGCAGCTAAAAAGCGATTATACTTTGCTTCCAGAAGAAGAAATAAGCATCAGCAATGATGGCCGTGTTTTTGCCACTTACACCAATCCAACTGAAATATACGTCCACGGAGTTTTAGGTGATGTTATAGAGGCGGCGCAATTGGTTGTAGTAGTAGATGGTGAGTTTTTTGAATTCCCACTTTCAAGCGAGTATGTCTTCGAAGATTTACGTCCAAGGCTATAC
>CAZZIZ010000043.1:0-19815 GCA_964654535.1 uncultured Chitinophagales bacterium | reverse complement strand
GAAGACTTGAACCAAACGAGGGGAAGACTTGAACCAATAAAAGGGAAGACTGGCTATAACTATTCAATATCCAAAGGAATCAAGCCAGGAATACCCGCATAATCCCTAGCCGAACTATACAAATAATGCTCTGGCTTATCAACTATTTCCGCAACCACAGGATTATTATGAACGTAGTCAATCGAATCGTCGATCATTTTGTTTGTCGTTAGTTCTATTGGATGATTGTTTTGAATCCAAAGCTGAAATTTTTCATTATTAGCATTTTTGTTCCCCGCATTTGTAAAGGAATGCATAATGGACTTTTTTCTGCTTTCTTTATCATTTTGTTTAATTGCTTCTAGCAATTGGACAGAAGTCCATTTCTTAAAATCGCGCATGAAGTTTTGTGCTAGGAAGCCTTCTTTCATTCGGAATACCAAGTGCAAGTGATTGGTCATTAAACACCAAGCAAATAGTT
This sequence comes from uncultured Chitinophagales bacterium, assembly GCA_964654535.1. Lineage (GTDB taxonomy): Bacteria > Bacteroidota > Bacteroidia > Chitinophagales > UBA2359 > CAZZIZ01. Next base: position 19,355 of record CAZZIZ010000043.1, on the reverse strand, counting down.
GAAGACCTTTATTTGTTCTGCAAAATTTTAGACTGTCGACGATGATGTGCTTGTAGAGCGGACGGGTGAATAGATCGGTCCAAGCTATGACTGTGGTGCTGGTAAAGTATAGGCCTGCAGGGTTGTTGAAATTATATTTTCTACTCATATTACTAATATACTCAGCCAAGTCTGAAGACAACATTATTTCACTGGCAGTTTCTTACGCAGCGAAACATCACTGAAATAGTAAGTGCTTGTCAAGTCTGAAGACTTGACCTAGCGAGTGGGGTCCAAGTCTGAAGACTTGAACCAAATCACAAGAATAGTTTCGAGTGAGGGATGGAGGCATTGTTGAAGCTCCTGTTGTTTTGAGCAAGAAAAGACCTCAGCTCCTTAAGAGCTGGAGGGACTTTTTGCTCAAAACAGCACAGAGCGACTGCCGAGAGCCCGACCCAAGCTCAATTTTGGCGAAGCCAGATAATTGAGCGCAGGGGCACTCCCAAATCAATCAGGCCCTAAAACAAAAAAAGAGCGCTCCAATTCTGGTTGGTGCGCTCTCATATACTAAATGAAGGAAGTATTATGACCTATAATTGGTCGTGTTAAATATGATATTTTTTGGAGGCGTAAACCGAAAGAAAGTCCGTGTAAAGCCTCTATATATTCCGAGTATTTGGGCCTTTTCGAGTGATATTTCGCTCGATTTTCGGTGATCTGAAATATTACGCACTGCTTGTCTAGCAAAATGGCGTAAATGCTTGATTTAGTCCACAATTAGATGTACTTTTGTGCCTCTTTTCGAAGGACCTGGGGTCTTTCGGAGTTAATCTAATGGAAGCCTGGTTGATGCGATTGGATTTTGAAGAAGCCTTCCCTCTTAGTTAACAGCTTAACGCTCAATGCGTTAGTGTTTTCTACGAGGCCGTGGTATTCAATTTCTCCTCTCTCTCAGGCCCATATAAAATGAATGAATGCCAACGATTCAACAACTAGTTAGGAAAGGTCGTAAAACCATCAAGATGGCGAGTAAGTCTCGTGCCTTGAATTCAAGCCCACAGAAACGTGGTGTTTGCACAAGAGTTTATACGACTACGCCTAAAAAACCAAACTCGGCGCTACGTAAGGTGGCCAAAGTGCGTTTGACCAACGGTAGTGAGGTGATTGCCTACATACCTGGTGAAGGACACAATCTACAAGAACACTCTATAGTACTAATCCGTGGAGGAAGGGTAAAAGATCTTCCGGGGGTTCGTTACACGATAGTTCGTGGATCACTGGATACAGCTGGAGTTAATGATCGTAAGCAGTCTCGTTCTAAATACGGTACGAAAAGACCTAAGAAATAGTAAGGTAATATGAGAAAGACCAGAGCCAAGAAAAGATACTTAGCACCGGATCCTGTATTTAAAGATCCTTTGGTGACACGTTTCGTAAACAATATGATGATGAGCGGTAAGAAGAGTACTGCCTTCAAAATATTTTACGATGCTATGGATAAGGTTGAGAAAGCAACCGGAGAGAGTGGACACGATGTATGGAAAAAGGCATTGAACAATATTATGCCGGGAGTAGAAGTAAGAAGCCGACGTGTTGGTGGTGCGACTTACCAGATTCCATCTGAGATTCGTGGTGAACGTAAAATTGCACAAGGAATGAAATGGCTGATTACGTTTTCACGTAAACGTAACGGTCGATCTATGTCCGACAAACTATCTGCAGAAATTGTAGCTGCTTCTAAAGGTGAAGGTGCTGCAGTGAAGAAAAGAGAAGATACCCACCGTATGGCCGAAGCAAACAAAGCATTCTCTCATTTTAGATTTTAATCCCCAAATAACAACCACGTTTAGCAAAATATCATGGCAAGAGATTTAACAAAAGTTCGAAATATTGGAATTGCAGCGCACATTGATGCTGGAAAAACCACTACCACCGAACGTATTCTTTACTACACTGGTATCACTCACAAAATCGGAGAGGTACACGATGGTGCGGCCACTATGGATTGGATGGAGCAAGAGCAGGAAAGAGGTATTACCATTACTTCTGCAGCTACCAAAACCGAGTGGAAATATAGAGATACAGCTTACCAAGTAAATATTATTGACACCCCTGGTCACGTTGACTTTACCGTTGAGGTGGAGCGTTCATTGCGTGTATTGGATGGTGTGGTTGCGTTGTTCTGCGCTGTTGGTGGTGTTGAGCCACAATCGGAAACAGTTTGGAGACAAGCCAACCGTTATAAAGTTCCTCGTATTGGATTTGTTAACAAGATGGATCGTTCGGGTGCTGACTTCTTAAATGTTGTTGGTCAAGTTCGCGATATGTTGGGTGCTAATCCGGTGCCTTTGCAGATTCCTATTGGTGCGGAAGATGATTTCCGTGGCGTAGTTGATTTGATTACGAATAAAGCGATCATCTGGGATGATGAAACGCAGGGAATGACTTACAAAGAGATTCCAATTCCTGATGATATCGCTGACACGGTAAAAGAATACCGTGAGAAAATGGTTGAGGCGGTTGCTGAGTATGATGATGGTATTATGGAGAAGTTTTTCGAAGATCCAGATTCGATTACTGAAGCTGAATTGAAAGCGGCTATCCGTGCGGCGGTTTGTGATTTATCAATTATTCCAATGTTCTGTGGATCTGCATTTAAGAACAAAGGTGTTCAGGCTGTTTTGGATGGTGTTATAGAGTACTTGCCATCTCCGCTTGACGTTGATGCGATTGAAGGAATTAATCCTAAAACAGATGAGCCAGAGTCTCGTAAGCCAAGTGCTGATGAGCCTTTTGCAGCTTTGGCTTTTAAAATTGCTACTGATCCATTTGTTGGGCGATTGGCCTTTTTCCGTGTTTATTCTGGTACGCTTCCTGCTGGTAGTTATGTATTGAATACACGTTCGGATAACAAAGAGCGTATATCTCGTATTTACCAGATGCACGCCAATAAGCAAAACCCAATCGATCAGATTGAGGCAGGTGATATTGGTGCTGGTGTTGGATTTAAGGATATTAGAACTGGAGATACATTGTGCGACTTGAAAGCGCCAATTGTATTGGAGAGTATGGAGTTCCCTGATCCTGTAATCTCTTTGGCTATTGAGCCGAAGACGCAAAAAGATTTGGACAAGTTGGGAATGGCTTTAGCAAAATTGGCTGAAGAAGATCCAACGTTCAAAGTGTCTTTTGACGAGGAAACTGCGCAAACTGTAATTAGCGGAATGGGTGAGCTTCACCTTGAGATCATCGTTGATCGTTTGAAGCGTGAGTTTAAAGTAGAATGCAACCAGGGTAATCCTCAGGTTAATTATAAAGAGAGTATCAGTGGAGCTGTCACTCACCGTGAAGTTTACAAGAAGCAATCGGGTGGTCGTGGTAAGTTCGCGGATATTCAGTTTGAATTGATGGTGCCAACGGCTGAAGAATTAGAGAGTTCTGATGAAGGATTTGTATTCGTGAATGAAATTACTGGAGGATCAATCCCACGTGAATTCATTCCTTCGGTTTCGAAGGGTTTCAAGATGGCTATGAAAAATGGTGTACTTGCAGGTTACGAAGTGGTAGCGATGAAAGTGCGTTTGTTTGATGGTTCATTCCACCAAGTGGATTCGGATCAATTGTCATTTGAGTTGGCAGCGAAGTCTGCTTTCCGTACGGCTGTACCACAGGCGAAGCCACAAATTCTAGAGCCGATTATGAAATTGGAAATCATTACTCCTGAAGAATATACTGGAGACGTAGTAAGTGACGTGAACAGAAGAAGAGGTCTGATGGAAGGAATGGATATGAAAGGAAATGCTCAGGTTATAAAAGCAAAAGTGCCTTTATCTGAAATGTTTGGTTATGTAACTAGTTTACGTACCATCACGTCTGGTCGTGCTACTTCATCAATGGAGTTTAGCCACTATGATCCGGCGCCAGATGGTATTGCCAAAGAGGTAATTGCAAAAGCAACAGGTAAAGTACAGGTAGATTAAGAGATATGACGCAACGAATCAGAATAAAGCTAAAGTCTTACGATCACAATTTAGTAGACAAATCTTCGGAGAAGATCGTTAAAACAGTGCGCTCAACGGGTGCTGTGGTAACTGGTCCGATTCCACTTCCAACGAAGCGTAAGGTTTTCACTGTGATTAAAAGTCCACACGTAAACAAGAAGTCGAGAGACCAGTTTCAATTGTGTACTTACAAGAGACTCTTAGATATATATAGTTCAACTTCTAAAACAATTGACGCCTTAATGAAATTGGAACTTCCAAGTGGTGTTGATGTAGAAATAAAAGTGTAACAAGCATGTTAGGAATCATAGGCAAAAAGTTGGGAATGACCAGCGTCTTTGGTGAAGGCGGCGTAAATATCGCTTGTACCATAGTCGAGGCTGGCCCTTGTTACGTTACGCAACGGAAAGACGAAGAAACTGACGGCTACAATGCTGCCCAGTTGGCTTACGGATACCGTAGTGACAAAAACACACCTAAGCCTTTGAAGAAGCATTACGAAAAAGCTGGGGTAGAGCCTGCAGCCAAAGTAATCGAATTCAGAGATTTTGGTTTAGAAAAAAATGTCGGTGAGGAAATCACCGTAAATGAAGTCTTCAATGAAGGCGATACAGTTAATGTTATTGGTCGCAGTAAAGGAAAAGGTTTCCAGGGTGTTGTAAAACGTCACGGATTCAAAGGAGTTGGAGATGCGACCCACGGACAACACAATCGTATGAGAGCTCCTGGAGCAATCGGTATGGCGTCTACTCCTTCGAAAGTTTTGAAGGGTATGCGTATGGGTGGTCGTACGGGTAACGATCGCATTAAGGTGAAGAACCTTAAGGTGATTCGCGTAATCGAAGACGAGAATATCATTTTAATTAAAGGAGCTATTCCAGGATCTAAGGGCTCTTACGTTATTGTAGAATCGGCGATATGAAAGCAGCGGTAATAAATTCATCGGGTTCGAGCACAGGTAAGTCAGTAAACTTGCCCGCTTCGATATTTGGTATTGAGCCAAACGAGCACTCTATCTACTTAGCTGTGAAGCAGTACATGAACGGTCAACGTCAGGGTACACACAAGTCTAAGGAGAGAGGAGAAATAAAAGGTTCTACTAAGAAGATTAAGAAACAAAAAGGAACTGGTACTGCTCGTGCGGGTAGCATCAAGAGTCCATTGTTCAGATCTGGAGGTCGGATTTTTGGTCCAAAGCCTAGAAACTATGACATCAAGTTGAACAAAAAAGTTCGTGTACTTGCTCGTAACTCTGCGCTTTCATTGAAAGCCAAGAACGAGGGAGTAATGGTGGTTGAAGATTTTACTTTGGATGTTCCAAAGACTAAAACTTTCAAAGCTATGCTAGAAGGTGCAGGTATTGACGCGAAGAAAACACTTTTGGTAACCAGTGAATTGGATCCAATAATGAGCAAATCTGCAAGCAACTTGCCGAAAGCGCATGTTGTATCACTAGCAGGTTTGAGTACTTATGGAATCGTAAGTGCAAACACAGTGCTGTTTACACAAAGTGCAATTGATCAATTAAGTAAAAACGCATAGAGATGTCGACTATAGTTAAACCGGTGATTACGGAAAAGATGACGAAGATGACTGATCAGTTGAATCGTTATGCTTTTATAACGGCTAAGAAAGCCACGAAGAAAGAAATTAAAACAGCGATAGAAGGAATGTACGACGTTTCAGTATTGGCTGTAAATACCATGATTATTCCTGCAAAGAAGCGTAGCAGATTTACGCGTTCGGGAGTATTGTCTGGTAGAACGAATGCTTATAAGAAAGCAATTATTACCCTTGCAGAAGGAGACGTGATTGATTTCTACAGTGAAATTTAAGAGGTAGAGATATGGCACTTATTAAACTAAAACCGATGACTCCTGGAACACGTAACCGTGTTGCAGTTGATTTCAGTGGATTGACCAAAAAGGCTCCAGAGAAATCTTTATTGGCGAAGAAAACAAGAGGTGGTGGTCGTAACGGCACTGGTAAAATGACTAACCGTCATCGTGGTGGTGGTCACAAGAAGCGTTACCGTATTATCGACTTCAAGAGAGATAACCATGGTGTTACTGGAGAAGTAGTGAGCTTGGAGTATGATCCGAACAGAACTGCATTTATTTCTTTGGTGAAATTTACTAATGGAGATAAGCGATACATCATTGCACCGGAAGGTATCAAGGTTGGTGACAAATTAGAATCTGGAAAAGGCGTTGCCCCAAACTTGGGTAATGCGATGCTGTTGTCTGAAATTCCACTGGGTACAACGATTCACAATGTTGAAATGCACCCAGGTCAAGGAGGAGTATTAGCAAGAAGTGCTGGAGCTTATGCGCAATTGACGAATAAGGAAGGCAAGTATGCAATTCTTAAAATGCCATCGGGCGAAACGAGAATGATCTTGTTGACTTGTATGGCAACGATTGGAACAGTTTCAAACGGAGACCACAGTTTACAGAACCTAGGTAAAGCCGGTCGTAGACGTTGGATGGGAAGAAGACCAAGGACTAGAGGAGTTGCGATGAATCCAGTTGATCACCCGATGGGTGGAGGTGAAGGGCGTTCTTCAGGAGGGCACCCACGTTCTAGAACTGGTATTATGGCGAAAGGACAAAAAACAAGAAACACTAAGAAGGCTTCTTCGAAACTAATTTTAGCAAGAAGAAAAAAACGTAAGTAGATAGTATGGCAAGATCATTAAAAAAAGGACCCTATATCGCGTACCATCTTCAAAAGAAGTTGGATGATATGAATGAGGGTGGAAAGAAGAGTGTTATCAGAACTTGGTCGCGTGCTTCTTTAATTACGCCTGACTTTGTAGGTCACACCTTGGCTGTGCACAACGGAAATAAATTTATTCCAGTTTATGTAACTGAAAATATGGTTGGACATAAACTAGGAGAATTTGCACCGACGAGAAACTTTAAGGGGCACTCTGGAAATAGAAAATAATAACGAAGAACTGAATTGATATGGAAGCTGTAGCCAAATTGCGTAACTGCCCTACTTCACCTAGAAAGATGAAGTTGGTAATTGACCTCATAAGAGGCAAGCGCGTGGAAGAAGCAATAAACATTTTGCGTTTTTCTAAAAAGCAACCTTCGGTGCGCGTAGAAAAATTGTTGATCTCTGCGATTAACAACTGGGAGCAGATGAATGAAGGTTCTCGTGCTGAAGATGCCGAGTTGTTCGTTAAATCTATTCACGTAGGACAAGGAAAAACAATAAGCAGATTTCGTCCGGCACCATTTGGGCGACCACATAAAATAAGAAAACGTTCGAACCACGTAACTATCGTTTTGGATAGTATGTCTGGTGCGGGTAAAAACGCCGAAGAAGGCGAAGCAGAAGCATAGTAAGTATGGGACAAAAAGTAAATCCAATAGGCAGTCGTCTTGGAATCATCAGAGGATGGGATTCTAACTGGTATGGCAATAGCAGCGACTTTGCTACAAAATTGATTGAGGATCAAAAGATTCGCAATTACTTGAATGCAAGAGTTAGCAAAGGTGGTGTTGCAAAAATCGGTATCGAGCGTACGTTGAAGCGTATTACGATTACGATTCACACCAGTCGTCCGGGTATCATCATTGGTAAAGGTGGTGGTGAAGTTGATCGTATTCGAGAGGAGTTGAAAAAATTGACCAATAATGATGTGCAGATCAACATCAATGAAATTCGTCGCCCGGAAATGGATGCGAACATTGTTGCTGAAACGATTGCGAAACAGTTGGAAGCGAGAATAAACTTCCGTCGTGCGATTAAGATGTCTATTGCTTCTACGATGAGAATGGGAGCTGAAGGGATTAAAGTGCGTGTGGCTGGTAGATTGAATGGTGCGGAGATGGCACGTTCTGAAGAGTATAAAGAAGGTAGAACTCCTTTGCATACACTTCGTGCAGATATCGATTACGCTTTGAAGGAAGCAAACACGGTATACGGAAAAATTGGTGTGAAGGTGTGGATCTGTAAAGGTGAAGTACTAGGTAAGAGAGACCTTTCACCTGCGATAGAAAACAAACAAGGAAGAAAAGGAAAACGTGGCGGCGGAAACCGTGGCGGTGGAAATAGAGGCGGCGGAAACAGAGGCGGCGGTCGCGGTAGAGGTTAAGATTTAAGCATTAGAAATTATGTTACAACCGAAAAGGACAAAATTTAGAAAGCAGCAGAAAGGAAGAATCAAGGGCATAGCGCACCGTGGTTCGAAAATTTCTTTCGGCACGTTTGGTTTAAAGGCTTTAGAGCCAGGCTTTGTAAAAAGTAGAACCATAGAGGCGGCCAGGGTTGCAGTGACCAGATATATGAAGAGAGAGGGTAAAGTGTGGATTCGCATTTTTCCAGACAAGCCGATAACCAACAAACCTGCAGAGGTACGTATGGGTAAGGGTAAAGGAGCTCCTGATCACTGGGTTGCCGTTGTAAAAGCTGGAACGATGATTTTCGAGGCAGAAGGTGTACCGGAAAAAGTGGCGAAAGAAGCGATGAGATTAGCTGCTCAGAAATTACCAATGAAATCAAAATTCGTTGTAAGAAACGACTACTCAGAATAATTAGAGATGGCAAAAACTAAGGTTACTTACACAGACTTGTCATTAGCGGATTTGACAGAAACAATCGCTGATGAAAAAGCAAAATTGGATCAATTGAAATTCAATCACGTGATCAATCCTATTGATAATCACAATGAGTTGAAGGAAAAGAGAAAAGAGATTGCAAGAATGAAAACTGAACTCAGCGCCCGTAAAAATCGTGGCGAAGTAAAATAGACCAACGTGGAAAACGAAACGAACATAATAGAAAGGAACTTAAGAAAGTCTCGTATTGGGCTGGTTACCAGTAACAAGATGGATAAGACCATTACTGTTGCAGTTTTTCGTAAAGAGAAACACCCGATGTACGGAAAGTTCATTAAGAAAACAAGCAAGTTCTTAGCTCACGACGAGAAGAACGATTGCAACATTGGTGACACAGTGAAAATTTCTGAGGTCCGTGCTTTAAGTAAAAGAAAGCGTTGGAGATTGGTGGAAATCATTGAAAGAGCAAAGTAATGGTACAACAAGAAAGTAGATTAAAAGTAGCTGACAACAGTGGCGCCAAAGAGATATTGGTGATCAAGGTACTCGGTGGTAGCCGCGCGCGTTACGCGTCTGTTGGCGATCAAATCGTTTGCACTGTGAAATCAGCAATGCCAAACAGTGCCGTCAAAAAAGGAACTGTATCAAAAGCAGTTGTGGTAAGAACCAGAAAGGAAATTAGAAGAAAGGATGGTTCATATATCCGTTTCGATGACAATGCAGCAGTATTGTTAACGGAAAGTGAGGAGCCTCGTGGTACACGTATTTTCGGCCCTGTTGCTAGAGAGTTGCGTGACAAGAACTATATGAAAATTATTTCACTAGCACCTGAAGTATTGTAAGATGCCAAAGAAGAAAGAAAAGAAAATAGTAAAGTATAATCTCCACATCAGAAAGGGAGACCAAGTAGTGGTTGTTGCTGGTGCTGATAAGGGAGAGCAGGGGAAAGTGTTGATGGTTGATAGAAGAAAGAATCGTGCGATTGTAGAAGGAATCAATATGGTTTCTCGTCACACTAGACCAGATACAGATAACCCTGACGGGGGAATTATCAAACAAGAAGCTGGCGTTCATGTTTCGAACCTAATGTTGATTGATCCAAAATCTGGAAAGCCAACAAGAACTGGAACCAAAATGGACGGCAACAAAAAAGTACGCTTCGCAAAAAAATCCGGAGAGGTAATTGACTAATGAGTGAGACTAAAATCATATCAAGACTTCAAACGAAGTATAAAGACGAGGTGATACCGAAATTGCAAAAGCAATTCGAGTACAAGTCTTTTATGGAAGTACCGAAATTGTTGAAGATTGCCATTAACCAAGGTATTGGTCAGGCTACTCAGGACAAGAAAATGGTAAAGCAAGGAGTTGAAGAACTTACGCTTATCACGGGACAGCAAGCAGTAACTACGATGTCTAAAAAAGCAATCTCGAACTTCAAGTTGAGAGAAGACATGCCGATTGGTGCGCGCGTAACCTTACGTCGTTCGCAGATGTGGGAGTTCATGGATCGTTTGGTTTCAGTTGCACTACCACGTGTACGTGACTTTAGAGGCATTAACGATAAGAGCTTCGACGGCCGTGGAAACTACTCTATGGGAATCACTGAGCAAATCATTTTCCCAGAGATAGAGTTGGACAAGGTTCCAAGAATTACTGGAATGGACATCACCTTCGTTACATCTGCTAAAACAGATGCGGAAGCTTACGCTTTGTTAAAGGAGCTGGGGATGCCGTTCAAAAACAAGAATGTAGAAGGAGCTGATAATGCAGCTCAAAACAAGAATAATTAATTATGGCTAGAGAAGCAGTAAAAGCAAGAGGTCGTAAGCGCGAAAGAATGGTAGCAAAATATGCTGCTAAACGTGCGGCATTAAAAGCAGCTGGTGACTATGAAGGTCTAGACAAGCTACCTAAAAACAGTTCTCCTGTTCGTTTGCACAATCGTTGCGGACTTACTGGACGTCCAAAAGGGTACATGCGTTTCTTCGGAATCAGTAGAGTAGCATTTAGAAAATTAGCACTTCACGGGAAGATTCCCGGTTTGAAGAAAGCAAGTTGGTAATAATAAAAGATTGAAATTATGTCCGCAGTTACGGATCCAATAGCAGATTATTTGACCAGAATCAGAAACGCGCAAACCGCAAATAAGCGCATGCTCGAGATTCCTTCGTCAAAATTGAAGAAGAAGATTACTGAGATCTTATACGATCAAGGGTACATCTTGCGCTACAAGTTTGGCGAGGAAGGTCCTCAGGGGAACATTAAAATTGCCTTGAAGTATGATCAAGAAACTGGTTTGCCAGTTATGCGCGAGTTGATAAGATACAGTAAGCCAGGTCTACGTAAGTTTTCTGGTGCTGAAGACTTACCTCGTGTTAAGAATGGACTAGGTATAGCAATCATATCTACGTCGAGAGGAGTTATGACAGGAAAAGAAGCACGCGCTATGAATGTTGGCGGTGAAATTTTGTGTACAATTTTCTAAATAAGGAATTATGTCACGTATAGGAAATGCAATAATAAAAATCCCTGCTGGTGTGTCCATCGCTGTTGATGGAAGCAACTTAGTAACGGTAAAGGGTCCCAAAGGGGAATTGAAGCAAGCAATTGACGCAGACCTTACTTTGAAAATCGAAGAAGGGGAAGCATCAGTTTCTCGTCCATCAGATCAAAAGCGCCATAAGGCTATGCACGGTTTATACCGTTCTTTGGTTAACAACATGGTTGTTGGTGTTTCTGAGGGATACAAAATCGCTTTGGAGTTAGTTGGGGTAGGATATAGAGCAACCAATGCAGGTAACCTATTGGAATTGATGGTGGGATACTCTCACCCGATTTACTTTATGGTACCTGGAGAAGTAAAGCTTAATACCGTTTCAGAAAAAGGAAAGAATCCAGTAGTAGAACTGGAAAGTATAGATAAGCAATTGATTGGTCAAGTGGCTGCTAAGATTAGAGCCTTCCGTAAACCGGAGCCATACAAAGGAAAAGGAATCAAATTCGTTGGTGAGGAAATTCGTCGTAAAGCAGGTAAGACTGTTTCGGCTTAATTCGATTTTATTTTTAGAGCAATGGCAGTTAGTAAAGCAAAGAGAAGACAAAAGATTCGTTGGAAGATTCGTAAGAAGATCAATGGGTCCGCGGATAAACCACGTTTATCTGTATTTAGAAGTAATAAGCAAATCTACGCGCAGATCATTGATGACGTAGCAGGTGTAACTATTGCATCAGCGAGTAGTCGTCAAGGTGCGAGCGGCGCCAATAAAGTAGAAATTGCAAAAGCAGTAGGCATGAGTCTTGCTGAAAAAGCAAAGTCAAAAGGTATTGGTGATGTTGTTTTTGATCGTAGTGGATATCTGTTCCACGGTAGAGTAAAAGCATTGGCAGAAGGAGCACGTGAAGGCGGCTTGAAATTTTAATTAAGCACTAGAAAGATTTATGAAAGTTCAACTCAAAAAAGTAAGAGCGACCGATCTCGAATTGAAAGAGAAAGTTGTTGCCTTAAATCGTGTAACCAAAGTAACCAAAGGGGGACGTACGTTCAGCTTCGCATCTATTGTAGTTGTTGGAGATGGTAATGGAACCGTAGGTTATGGTTTAGGAAAAGCACGTGAGGTAGTAGAAGCAATCTCGAAAGGGAAAGACGACGCGATTAAGAATCTAGTGAAAATTCCAATTCACAAAGGAACCATTCCACACGAGCAAATCGGAAAGTATGGTGCAGGTCGTGTTTTGATCCGCCCAGCTTCTGAAGGTACCGGTGTTATCGCCGGAGGCTCTATGCGTGCGGTACTAGAGAGTGCAGGAGTTAAAAACGTAATTGCAAAATCATTGGGTTCATCGAATCCACATAACGTAATTAAGGCAACGATGCATGCGTTGGCTTTGTTACGAGAACCACAAGTAGTGGCTAAAGACAGAAAAGTGTCTTTACAAAAAGTATTTAACGGTAAGTAAGCCGATAAAAAATAGACTGTTATGTCAAAGGTGAAAATCACACAGGTAAAAAGCGTAATCGATCGTCCTAAGAAGCAGAAAGCTACAATGGTGGCACTGGGTTTGCGACGTATCAATATGTCAGTTGAGAAAGAAGCGACGCCTCAGATCCATGGTATGATCAAGAAAGTGGCGCACCTTGTAAAAGTTGAAGAACTATAGTTATGGAGTTACATAATTTAAAACCAGCCGCAGGCTCGGTTAAAAAAGGAAAGAAAAGAATTGGTCGCGGTCAGGGAACTGGCAAGGGTGGTACCGCTACACGTGGTCACAAAGGGGCTAAGTCTCGTTCTGGTTGGTCTCGTAAGCGTGCTTTCGAAGGTGGGCAAATGCCTTTACAACGTCGTATCCCAAAAAGAGGCTTCAAAAGCCCGAATCGTGTTGAATATGTAGCACTAAATCTCGATGATATACAGTCTTTAGTAGAAAAGCACAAGCTTACTGAGATTAGTATAGACACACTAAGTGAGAAAAAAATCGTGCGGAAGAAGGATAAATTGAAGATATTGGGTCGTGGCGAGTTAAAGTCTAAAGTGACTTTAAAAGCGCACAAAGCGAGCGAGACTTCAAAGACGAAGATTACCGCGAGCGGAAGTAACCTAGAATTAGTTTAGAATTAAAAATCCCCAATGAAAGGGTTCCTTGATACACTGAAGAACATTTGGCGAATAGAAGAACTTAGAAATAAGATCCTCTACACCCTTGCGCTTATCCTTATATACCGGATTGGTTCATTTATCGTAATTCCAGGTATAGACCCAACGGCTTTAGGGCAATTACAGTCACAAGGTAATTCTGGCTTACTCGGACTATTAAACATGTTCGTAGGAGGTTCATTTACCAGAGCATCTGTTTTTGCTTTGGGAATTATGCCATATATCTCGGCATCTATTGCGATGCAACTTTTAACACTGGCAGTTCCGTATTTCCAGAAAATGCAGAAGGAAGGTGAAAGTGGACGTAAACGTATTACTCAAATCACTCGTTACTTAACTGTTGTTGTTACTGCAGTACAGGCGATTGGATATATCACTTACTTGAAATCTCAGGCAGGTGGAGCTATTGTTTTGCAAAGCACATTCTTGTTCGGTCTATCGACAATGATTGTATTGACCGCAGGAACAATATTCTGTATGTGGTTGGGTGAGAAAATCACCGATAGAGGAATCGGTAATGGTATTTCTTTAATCATCATGATTGGTATCATCGCTCGTTTGCCTTATTCATTGTTAGCAGAATTCAGCCAGAAAATGGCTGGTGCTGGAGGAGGAATCATCTTCTTCATCATCGAGATGGCCATTTTGGTAGCAATTGTTTTCGTAACCATTTTACTAGTACAAGGAGTAAGAAAGATTCCTGTACAATATGCTAAGCGTATTGTAGGCAACCGTCAGTTTGGTGGTGTGCGTCAGTACATTCCTCTTAAAGTGAATGCTTCTGGAGTTATGCCAATCATCTTTGCTCAAGCCTTGATGTTTATACCATCACTCTTTGGACAGTTCTTCCCAGATTCAGCAATGGGCGCCAGTTTAGCTTCTGGAGCATACTATTACTCGTTCTGGTACAATGCGATATTCTTCTTAATGGTGGTTCTATTCACCTATTTCTATACAGCGCTTATCATAAACCCAACAGAAATGGCGGACAATATGAAGCGTAATGGAGGATTTATTCCAGGGGTAAAGCCAGGAAACAAAACCGCTGATTTCGTAGATAATATCCTTTCAAAGATTACCCTACCGGGTTCAATCTTCCTTGCTCTGATAGCAATACTTCCTGTTTTCGCTGGTGCTGCTGGTGTGAACTTAGAATTCTCGCAATTCTTCGGAGGTACTTCTCTATTGATTCTTGTTGCGGTTGTACTAGATACATTGCAGCAAATCGAGAGCCACTTACTAATGCGTCACTATGATGGATTAATGAAAGGCGGCACGCGTATCAAAGGAAGACGAGGCGCAGTAGGAGCACCAGTCTAGTCTAAATGATCTATTACAAGACCGACGAGGAAGTTGAGTTGATGCGACAGAGTTGTCACATCGTCTCAAGAACACACGAGGCCTTGGCAAAAGAGATTCGTCCGGGTATGACTACCCTAGAACTAGACGGAATCGCAGAAGATTTTATTCGCTCCGTCGGAGCCATTCCAGGATTCAAAGATTACCGAGGCTTTCCATATACACTTTGCATTTCTAGTAACGAAGAGGTCGTTCATGGTATGCCGGGCAAACGAGTTATAGAAGAAGGCGATATCCTTTCAGTCGATTGTGGTGTGGTCATCAACGACTTTTATGGAGATCAAGCCTATACGTATATCGTAGGAGAAATTCCAGCCGATAAAATGAAACTCCTTAGAGTAACTAAGGAGAGTTTATATAAAGGAATCGAGCAAGCAGTAAAAGGGAATAAGATTGGAGATATATCCAGTGCTATCCAGAGACATGCTGAGCAGGAAGGATATGGTGTAGTGAGAGAGCTAGTGGGGCACGGAATAGGCAGGGAACTGCACGAAAGCCCAGAAGTACCCAATTTCGGGAGGAAAGGAACAGGCCTCAAACTGCAAAATGGGCTGGTTATAGCCATCGAGCCAATGATTAATATGGGAACAAGGAAAGTGGTCATGGAAGACGATGGATGGACCATAATCACCCAAGATGAGCAGCCTTCAGCCCATTATGAGCATACTATCGTGGTTAGAGACGAAAAAGCTGACATTTTGACCACTTTTGAGTGGCTCGAAGAGGCAATAAGAAGCAACTCTAACTTGTCAGAAGTCCTTTAATTCCTTACTTTTGCGGCTCTTTTTTACGTAAATGGCAAAACAGGAATTAATTAAACAAGATGGCGTTGTCATCGAAGCATTGGGCAATGCCCAGTTTCGTGTAAGGCTAGAGAACGGACACGAAGTCCTTTCTCACATAGCTGGAAAGATGAGAATGCACTACATAAGAATTTTGCCAGGTGATAAGGTAGCTATTGAAATGTCTCCTTATGATCTCTCGAAAGGAAGAATAACTTATCGGTACAAATAAACGATGACCAATGAAAGTAAGAACATCAATAAAGAAGCGTTCAGCAGATTGTAAAATCGTGCGTCGCAAAGGAAGACTTTACGTCATCAACAAGAAGAACCCACGTTTTAAACAAAGACAAGGTTAAGATATGGCAAGGATATCAGGAGTTGATTTACCAAAGAATAAGAAAGGAAGCATCGGGCTTACCTACATCTATGGTATTGGTAACACAACCGCTAAAAACATTCTAGACCAAGGGTCTATAGACCACAACAAAAAAGTGTCTGAGTGGAACGATGATGACATCACTAAAATCCGTGAGGTAATTGGTGAAATGAAAGTAGAAGGTGCATTGCGTACCGAAGTTCAAATGAGCATCAAGCGTCTAATGGATATCGGTTCTTACCGTGGCATTCGTCACAGAAAAGGATTGCCGGTTAGAGGACAACAAACTCAAACCAACGCACGTACTAGAAAAGGTAGAAAGAAGACAGTCGCAGGTAAGAAAAAAGCTGTTAAATAATATAAGATGGCTGGAAAGAAATCAGGAAAGAAACGAAATGTACAAGTTGGTACTGAAGGCAAAGCCTTCATCCAAGCCAGCTTTAACAATATCATCATCACTTTGACCAATATGAATGGTGATGTGATCTCTTGGGGTTCTGCTGGAAAAGCGGGATTCAGAGGATCTAAGAAAAACACTCCATATGCTGCTCAGGTTGCTGCGACTAGCGCAGCCCAAGTTGCTTATGATGCAGGAATGCGTAAATGCGAAGTGTTTGTTAAAGGACCAGGATCTGGCCGTGAGTCAGCTATCAGAACCATTAACAATTCAGGTATAGAAGTAACCATCATCAATGATGTTACACCATTACCGCACAACGGATGTCGCCCTCCGAAGAAGAGAAGAGTCTAAAACTAATTTTTTAAATATTATCGCCGCCTACCGTGAACCAGGGTCGGACGATATAAAACAGATGGTTTACTATGGCAAGATATAGAGGTCCCAAGACCAAGATCAGCCGAAAATTCGGAGAAGCAATTTTCGGTTATGACAAAAGTTTCGAAAGAAGAAACTATCCTCCTGGCCAACACGGCAACTCAAGGAGAAGAAAGAAAGCATCCGATTACTCGGTTCAGTTAAAAGAAAAGCAAAAGGCGAAACACACCTATGGTGTGTTGGAGCGTCAATTCCGTAACCTGTTTGAAAAATCAAATCGTCAAGAAGGTATCACCGGGGTAAACCTTTTGCAAGCACTTGAATCACGTCTGGACAACGTTGTGTTCCGTATGGGACTGGCAGCAAGTCGTCGTGCAGCAAGACAATTGGTCAATCACAAACACATTAGAGTGAATGGCGTTATCACCAACATTCCTTCAGCTATGCTGAGAGCAGGTGATCAAATCGAAGTACGCGAAAAATCAAAAAGCCTAGAAGTAATCAATAAAGCTTTAGCTCAGAAGGGTAAAAAATACCCTTGGGTTGAAATGGACGATAAAACACTTGTAGGTACATACCTGAACGTACCTGAGAGAGAGGAAATTCCTGAGAACATCAATGAGCAGCTCATCGTCGAGTTGTACTCTAAGTAATCCTCAGGAATAATATTTTTCAAACATTAAAAACACTTATTGAATGGCAATATTAAGCTTTCAAAAACCAGATAAAATATTAATGCAGAAATCTACGGATTTCGAAGGCCTCTTTGAATTCAAACCACTAGAGCCAGGCTTCGGAGTTACAGTTGGAAATGCATTGCGTCGTATCCTCCTTTCTTCACTAGAAGGATATGCCATAACCGCTATTAAAATCAATGGCGTAGATCACGAGTTCGCTTCAATACCAGGTGTATTAGAAGATGTAACCGAGATCGTATTGAACCTGAAACAAGTACGTTTCAAAAAGTTAATCGACGGAGAAGATTCTTCAAACGAGAAACTATTCATCACCATCAGCAATAAAGAAGAGCTGCTAGCAGGAGATATCGAAAGCTTCTCAAGCTCTTTCAAAGTAACCAACCCAGATTTAGTTATCTGTACAATGGACCCATCTATCAGCTTAGAGTTAGAACTAAGTGTGGAGAAGGGTAGAGGTTATGTTTCTGCAGATGAGAACAAACTAAAAGATGCACCGATTGGTTACATCCCTATCGATTCTATATTCACTCCTATCAAAAATGTTCGCTACCACGTAGAGAACACAAGGGTAGAGCAGAAAACAGATTACGAGAAGTTGATCATCGAGATCAAAACCGACGGAACCATCCACCCAGAAGAAGCCATCAAAGAAGCTTCTAAGATTATGATTCAGCACCTAATGCTTATCTCAGACGAGAACATCGCCTTTGATACGCATACCGATCAGACTGAAGACATCGTGGATGAGCACATCCTACATATGCGTAAGCTATTGAAGACATCATTGGAAGACCTAGACCTTTCAGTGCGTGCCTACAACTGCTTGAAAGCGGCAAAAATCAACACACTAGGCGAGCTAGTTAAGTACGATACCAACTCATTGATCAAATTCAGAAACTTCGGTAAGAAGTCTTTGTTAGAGATAGAGCAAATGGTAATCGACAAAGGCTTGTCTTTTGGAATGGATCTATCGAAGTACAAACTAGACGAAGAAAGTTAGGCTAAGCCCTAAGAACAAAAATTTCAGTAATGAGACACGGAAAGAAATTTAATCACTTAGGTCGTACCTCATCGCACAGAAAAGCGATGATGAGCAATATGGCTTGTTCGCTCATAGAGCACAAGCGTATTAAAACGACATTGGCAAAAGCCAAAGCGCTTCGCGTATACGTAGAACCAATCTTAACCCGCGGTAAGAAAGACGATACCCATCAGCGCCGTCAAGTATTCAAGTACTTGCAGAGCAAAAATGCGGTAACCGAATTGTTCGGCGAGATAGGAAGCAAGATAGCTGATCGTCCAGGCGGATACACACGCATCATCAAGTTGGGTTTCCGTCAAAGTGACGCAACCGAAATGGCAATAATCGAGTTAGTAGATTACAACGAGTTAATGCTCAAAGATGCTAAGCCGGCTAAGAAGAAAAGCCGTCGTAGTAGAAAGAAAAAGACTACGAAGAAGAAAGAAGTAGTAAAGGCGGAAGAAACTGACGTAGCAGAAGCAAAGGCCGAAGCTAAAGATGTTGCAAAAGACGCAGCTAGTGATGCTGCAGACGCGGCAAAAGACGCAGCAGCCGATACGCCAACGGAATAAACAGTAATAACCGATTATAGAAGAAAGGGGCATTTATTTTTTGAATGCCCCTTTTTTAATGCGTCAGAATTTAAAAGCATAAGATCAATCATCTGGGCGTGCCCCACTCACTTCTGCTCCTGCGGAGCAAGTTCGGGGTCGGGCTGTCGGCGGTCGCTCTGTGCTGCTTCAGACAAAGCGCTCCTCTAGCTCTAGGGAGCTAAGAGCACTTCTTGTCTTCAGCAACAGGAGCTCCACAAACGCCTCTATCCCTCACGCGTTTCTTAGAAAAATGGAGAGAAATGTTCCAATCGACCCGACTTTAGTCGGGTTGTAAAGAGTGGGGGACTTGTAGTCCCCACGCTATGCTACTTAAATGATATCCCATTTGGCGAAAGGTTTACCTTGTGCGAATTAGAGTCCTAGTAATACGCCCAATCGACCTATCTCATCGCGATGTTGACCTTACGCTAATATGAGTTATTTGTTTCTTTGCAAGACTTAAGACAACATAAACCTTAAAGAATGAATAAGAAGATTTGGCTCATCACCGGAGTATCCAGTGGTTTAGGAAAAGCCTTAGC
>CAZZIZ010000042.1:14836-19861 GCA_964654535.1 uncultured Chitinophagales bacterium | reverse complement strand
CTTGGTGATGAATACTTCATCATTTATGACTTTTTAGGGCGAAATATTACAGAAGGAAAATATTCAGGAACTATAAAAATACCAGAAACAAAATCAGGAATATACTATTTGACCATCCTAAACAATACCGATCAGGCAACCTACAAGTTAATTAAAAGATAACTGCTTACAACTATGTATATGCGATAATCCCTCTCTCTCTCTCCGTAGTTTAGCGTAGCGCGACTACTACCGCTGTTATCCTGGCTGCGGGTTTCATTGCTTATGTTTGTGATAGCCTGTAACCTTAGGCGCTAGATCCACGTTATTATAGTATAAAGTGATAAACCCAATAATGAATTTTCGCAACGCAATTCTATTTCTTATTCTCACTTCCTTAAGCCTCAGCCTTGCAGGCTGCTTTCAATGGGCTGCTAGAGCTGAAGACAAACTCCCGGAAGAAACGGCCTTACACAGAACCTACAATTACGAAGGGAAGGTGATCATAGTCGGTGCCGGCGCGGCAGGTTTAGCGGCGGCAAAAGTGATGGAACAAAACAATATTGATTACACCATTTTAGAAGCGACCGATAGATACGGTGGAAGACTGAAAAAGGATACGACTTTAGCTGACTTTGCAATCGATATTGGTGCGGAATGGATTCATAGTGCACCTATTACTTTAAACATATTGAAAGGAAGGCATGGCAATGAAATAGATGAAGCACTCATTCCCTATCATCTGGAAAACGCCGCCAATTGGGATGGAAAGGAGTTGAGCCCCAACCCAAAATGGTCGAACAACTTTATGCACAGTTTTATGCCAGAATCAAAATTCAAGAACACGACTTGGTACGATTTCGTTGATGAGCATATTGCCAAAACTGTAAAGCACCGCGTTCAATTCAATGCGCCCGTTAGCGCCATAGACTATTCCGGTAACAAAGTCATTGTCACCACCGCGAACGGAGAAACCCATACCGCCGACCGTGTTTTGGTCACTGTGTCTATTGGTGTTTTAAAATCTGAAATGATTTCTTTCACTCCGGAAATGAACAAAGCAAAGAAAGCAGCGATAGAGGCAATCACTTTCCATCCCGGAATAAAAGTAGCCCTGAAGTTCTCCGAAAAATTCTACCCCGACTTCGTTAATTACACCGAAGAAGACGGAGAGAAAGGATTTTACGATATGGCATTTAAGAAAGATGCCCAAAGCAATGTACTCGCCTTCCTCTGCACTGGAAGCGGCACCGAAAAGTATTATGACCTCGGATCCGAAGAAGAAATTATCTCCAGTCTACTCTACGACCTCGACCAAATGTTCGATGGAAAAGCCAGCGCAAGCTATTCGGGAGCATACATTCTGGAAAACTGGGGACAATACCAATACACCCAAGGCACCTGGACCACTGCCGCCCAAGAAAAGAAATCCCATCTCAAAACCCTCAACCTTCCCATGGATATGAAAGTATATTTCGCCGGCGAAATTTATGACACCTATCAGCAAATGGGGGTTCCCGGAGCAGTGCTTTCTGGGTATTATGCTGCTGATAAAATGTTGACGGAATAAGCGTTAAACTCAATTAGGTCTTGATGATGTGGGCATTGACACGCTAATTCGTTTCCGTACCAAGGCAAAAAACTCATTCCTTCAAAACACAGCACTGCAGCCAGGATAGAAGCGGTATGAGGTGCTTCAAAAACCTAATGAAGCAAGGAGCGGTGAAGGTTGAGCGCCTAGCTCAAACTAGCCGCGACTATGCTGAATAGGTTTTTGAAGTGCCGAGTACAAGTGGATAGCCTGTTGCTGCCCAAATCATTACCTTAGATTTCAATAATTGAATCTAACAAACCGCCACCTCTAAATGAAACCCATCCTCTCCGCTGTTTTGGCTGCTGTATTCTGGGGGCTGAACTTTCACTTCGCCAAAATAATGTTAGAAGAATCTAATTTCATAGAGGCGGGTACTTGGAGATATATCGTTGGGGTGATCGGAGTCTTTTTCTTTTTAGCGTTATCTCGAAAAGACAAACTCCAATTTGACTTACCCTACAAAGGATTGATGCTGGTTGGGTTCATTGGACTGTTCGGGTTTAATCTTTTCTTTTTTAGCGGTTTGATATATACCTCACCGGTGAACGCGGCACTCATTGTTGCCTTGAATCCGATTACAACTATTATACTATCTGCATTCATATTGAAAACAGGGATAAAGCGGCATCAAGTAATTGGCGCAATTGTTTCTTTTGCCGGCGTTTTGTACCTATTGACGAAGGGGAATTTCGAGAATTTTTACGGCTTACAACTCAACAAAGGCGATCTGCTCATCTTTATAGGAAATATATTGTTTGGCTTTCACAATGTTTGGGTAAAGAAATACAAAAAAGATATGTCCAACTTACAGTTCACAGCATACACCAATTTAATCTGCCTTTTTGGTTTCTTAATTGCGCTGCTATTTTCGCCAATAGAGCTGTCGGTCGATCACAGTCAAAACTACTGGCTCACTTCCTTAGGTATAGGCTTTTTGGGTACAGCGGCAGCGTACTTGTTGTGGAATTATTGTATTTCGAAAATAGGTGCTAACCGGACAACGATCTATATTAACTTGGTTCCCTTAGCGGCTGCCATTAGTGCAAGTTTTTTTGGCGTAAGCATTTACGGGTTCCATTACATCAGTGGTTTGATCATTTTAGTTGGTGTAGCGATTATTGAATCGGAGCGCTTTATTGGCAAGAGACGCGGAAAGAAGATTGCTTAATTACCTTAGTGGGCCGAAATGGACGCACGAGAATGAGAAAACCATGAACGAACTAATAGACTACATTCAACACGACATCACGCTATCTGACGAACTTCAAAAGAGGTTTAAGGATATCATTGTTGAGAAGAGATTGGTTAAGGGGCAAAAACTCCTTCACGAAGATTCCCATAAAAAAGAACACAATTTTGTTGCCAGTGGTTGCTTGCGTTCTTTCTATAAAACGGACAACGGAAAGGAGCACACCCTACAATTTGCCGTCAAAAACTGGTGGATCAATGACTATATGACTTTCTACACCGATCGAAAATCTGTGGTCACTATAGAAAGCTTATCACATTCCAAAATATTGGTCATAGGAAAAGAAAACCTTGAGCGTATCTATCAGGAATATCCCCAATTCGCAACCCTTCACCGCAGGAATTTCGAAAAACGCATTGCAACATTACAAAAGAGAATCCTGAGTTTACTTGCGCTTACGGCAGCGGAAAAATATGATCAGTTTGTCAACGACTACGCCGTTTTTGAAAAGCTCATCCCCAACTTTCAAATAGCTTCTTATCTCGGCATAACCCCCGAGAGCTTAAGTAGAATTCGAAAAGAAAGAGTCCTGCATTAATTTCTTATCATAGATCAAGTTTGGTCTCACTGAAAGCATTGAACTTTGTAATCATAAAAAGTACAATGAGTTTCATAGACATACTAAATCAACGCTACGCTACCAAAGCCATGAATGGCGAGGTAGTTCCGCAAGAAAAAATTGACAACATATTAGAGGCCATCAGATTGGCGCCCACATCTAGTGGTTTACAACCCTTTGAAGTCTTCGTGATCACCAACAAAGAAACCAAGACGCAGATCAAAGAAATTGCTTGGAACCAATCGCAAGTAACAGATTGCTCACACCTCTTGGTCTTTGCGGCTTGGGATCACTATACCGAAAAGCGCATTAACCATATGTTCGATTTAACCAACGAGATCAGAGGTTTCATCAACGAAGGATGGGAAAATTACCGCAAGCAATTGCTCGCCAACTATCCCCAAAAAGACGCGGAAGAAAACTTCCAGCATGCAGCACGGCAAACTTATATCGCTTTAATGGCTGGCATTGGCCAAGCAAGCTATGAAGGCGTGGACAGTACGCCTATGGAAGGTTTTGATTCCGCAGCTTTGGACAAGATTTTGGGCTTACGCGAAAAAGGCTTACGCAGTACACTACTCTTACCGCTGGGCTACAGAGAAGAAGAAAAAGACTGGTTGGTGAACTTGAAAAAAGTACGCAAACCGATTAATGAACTAGTAACCACCATAAACTAAAAACAATGCTAAGAAAACTATTCGGTATCGCACCACAACTAGAACCAGACGGTTCATACCGTCCTTCAAAAGTTGCCCTAAAAATGGGCGTCAAACCAAAAACCAATTTTGACAACCCTTCCTACAAGAAGTATCAAGGAAAGAAGAAGAAAATACTGGCAATTTTCACCGAGGAGAAAAACATGACCATGCAGAATGGAAAGCAATTCTCTACCGGAAACCATCCTGTTGAAGCCTTATTGCCAATGCTGCATCTCCAAAATGCAGGCTTTGAATTTGAGATTGCTACGCCGACTGGCAAGCCAGCAGTGTTCGAAATGTGGGCTTTCCCCAACGAAGACGAGCACGTTCAGCGCATCTACAAGGAATACCAATCGAATTTCCAACGACCAAAGAAACTGCAAGACTTCATTGCCGGTTCTTTTAACGACGTTGAGTCCTATGCCGCGGTATTTGTGCCAGGAGGACACGGAGCTATGTTGGGCATTCCAGATGACGAGAACGTAGCGAAAATATTGAAGTGGGCAGATCAAAGTGGTCTCTTTACCATAACACTCTGTCACGGACCGGGTGCTCTGTTGTCAACCACACTAAACAATCAAGACTTCCTCTACGCCGGATACGAAATGGCTGTCTTCCCAGACTCAGTGGATAAGCAGACCCCAATGATCGGATATTTACCCGGTCAAATGCCTATGACCTTGAGTGAAAGATTAAAACAGCTAGGCGCCAAACTCGCGAATACCAAAATGGATGATACCGTCTGTTTAGATAGAAAGTTAATCACCGGCTCCAGCCCATTGGCTTCTAACAATTTAGGAAAGTTGGCGGCGGAGACTTTGTTGAAGGAGTTAGGCTAATCAATCGTTGTAAACGAGATTGTTTAAAGTGCAATTGATGAATTGGGCCGCAATTCGCTGGTGATTTTAATTGTCACTTGGGATTTTCTCTTGGAAACAAACTCAAC
>CAZZIZ010000042.1:0-14736 GCA_964654535.1 uncultured Chitinophagales bacterium | reverse complement strand
TAAATTAATATGTATTGATGATCTTGAAAAACTCCGTTCTACCTCTTATTGTTGTTTTCATTTCTATTGGCCTCATTTCTTGTGACCAAAATTCCAAATTTTCAAAAAAAACGACGACACCTCGACCTTTGATTCAAACTGAGGTAAAAGAAGAAAGAAGCAGTAATCCCGAAAAATTAGCCCTTTGGACTCCGGAAGAAGCGGCAAGGCACCAAGAAAAATTAGCCGGACTGCCAAAGATTTCTAGCACTAAGAATAAAGTTACAAGCTCGACAAACAATTCCTACGCCAATGGCACTGTAAATGGGCAATGGATCAACAGAGGACCAAGAAATATGCCCGGGGCTTTTCTTTTTGCTGAAATGCTCGAAGGAACGGACGTCATTTATGGAATCACTTTAAATCATTATCCTAGCGAGTACAATTCCACTTCATACATACATAAGGGCACGGTCTACAATCCAGTTACGGGCACTGGAGGTGATGATTTCGAGAATCTAACGCCAAACTGGCCAAATAGATATCAAAATTTAATTGCCCTTAGTCTAAACGGTACTGTGCGACTGATAGCACACATAGAAAGTGGTCCAGTCTACTACTCAGATGACGAAGGTCAAAATTGGAACTTGGCAACTGGTTTACCGGATGCCAATTTTAGTTCTACAATAAATAGACAAGACGATAACAAGATTTACGTTACAAATAATAGCGCCATCTACCTATCTACAGATATGGGAGAGAGCTTTTCTATATTTCAAGAATTTGGAAACGAACAAAATTCTTCATTATACAGTCCGAGATATGAAGTACAAGCGGGCGCGGACAAAGTTTTTCTTGCAAGAAATGGTTCCTTTTACGTTTTGAATCCATCGCAATCAGAATTTAATGAAGTAGGAGACTATGTTAACGCACACGGTGACAGGGCATTTAGTATTGGAGGAGATAATGATGTGCTATATGTGACAGAAAATCAAAATTACTGGGTCTCTTCAGATGCAGGCGCAAGTTGGACACAAAAATTTCCTAATGGTAACTGGTTCGGCGATACGAGTGGAAAAATGAGTGCAGGTAAATTCCTTGCAGCCCATCCGGAAGATCCCAATATTGTTTTAGCGGGGTACGCTCACCCCATACTTTCAACAGATGCCTTGAATACTGTTTCTACCGATCACACAGGATGGGGTTTGTATCAATTGGGTACCCATTTGCCTGCGGAATCTTATCATAATGTTATCCGTTTTAATTACCATCCAGATTTTCAAGCGACGCAATTTTTTTATAACAGTACTGGAGATTTGTTTTCTGCCAGAAGTTCTGATGGCGGAATCTTTATATCTTATAAAGAGTGGATAGATTTTCCCAGCCCCGGGGTCGGCTTTGATAATTCTGGCTATGATAATGCACATTTTATAAATCTAAATGTCCTAAATACCATAACCCCTTTGGTGTATAGAGATGCTTTATTTACAGGAGCCAATGATCCGAATCATATTTATTTCGGCACGCAAGATCAAGGCTCTCAAAATATTATTCCCAATTCTAGTGGTGATGTTTTGGACTTTTATCAAACCATAGGTGGAGATGGACCTTCAATAGATAGCTATGATGGACGGCATGCTTGGAAATGGAATCGCACAGGAGATGTTGTTTATGCTCCTGTAGATGTTTATACGAATTCGGGCGAATTCAGATCCATGTGGTCTATTTATCAACAGTTTAGTTTTAGTCCGATGGTAGAATTTAGTAATGAATCGGATATGGGATGGGTGCAATCTTATATTGACCACCATGCTCCTGACGAGAATTTATGGATGCTTTCCAAACAGTTACACAGAGCACATTGGGATGGTTCTACCTTGTCATCAAATACGATAGACAAAGGCAGTAACCAAGTAGCAGCGCTAGCGCAAGCCAGTGTCAATCCAGATATCCTTTATATGCTGCAAGATGGAAAAGTATTTGTTTCCACTGATAGAGGGGACACATTTGGAAATGGAATAAGCACCCCCTTTTCTAAAACACCAGGAGGATGGACAGAGGGAGATATAGGAAGTGGTGTTGTATTACCAGGAAATGATGATTGGATTCTTTTCTGCGGACCGAGTGCTAACCTTGTAGGCTCCATACTTTCTACAGATGGTGGAACTACGTGGAACGATGTAACCGGCATTTTCCCAGCGGGAGTAGATGCTCAAACTGGTGGTATGGTTGTTACACCTAACGGAGAATCTGTTTATGCCGGTACGGATTTAGGGGCATATGTTTTTGATGTAGAAAACGAAGAATGGTTCTCATTGGCGGAGGGTATTGGCTTTTTCAATTCGGTAGATGTAGACTACGTCGAATCGAGCAATACAGTACGATTTGCCACCTTTGGCTCAGGTATATTGGATTTCAATATTGAAAACTTGGAGACAAGTATATCTGAACCTTTAGGAAGCCAAGAGGTGGTTCTATATCCCAATCCGACAAGAGATTTCATTACCATAAGCTTTGCACCCGAAGAAAATTCTGATGTTTTGATTGATGTTATTGATCTAAATGGTCGAACCGTTCTGTCAGAGGTTCATAAAGGAGCTAGTCCATTCAGCTTGAACACTTCTTCGCTGTCTTCCGGAACCTATCTTGTTAAAATTGTTTATGGAGATAAAAAATCAAAGACGAAAAAAGTAGTAATCGAATAACTTGTTCCTCATCCGTCTACTGCACTATGTACTTCTTATCCAAACTCCTCGTGATATGACGGTGCAGAGCTTTCAGTGAAGTTTGAATAAGAGTCTTTCGCGACATTATAAAAGATGAAACCTTTGACTCCTCAATCGATCGTCCTCGTTCTATATCTTTAAGATGCTGACGGAAGATTTTAACAGTTAGGCATGAAGAAGTATTCAATAATCTCACATGACATTTTTGCATTTGAAAATGCAAAGCGTCTTACGCAAAGATTTGATTCTACCCTACCCGCAGACTGTTCTCTCACACTTTCTATACTTGGATTATGAAATCACTGCTTGAATCGAGTTACAAATACATTTTTGAAGAAAAATTATTAGAAGAGATAAGCGCTATTGGTAGTTATCGAAAAATACCCAATGGCGTAACTATGGTGGACATAGGTGATGTTATCACTTTTATGCCATTGGTTTTAGATGGAGCTGTGAAAGTGATGAATGAGGACGAAGACAGTAATGAGTTCCTGTTATACTACCTCGAAGTAGGTGACTCATGTTCAATGACGATGACCTGTTGTCTTGGAAACAAGAAAAGCAATATCAGGGCGGTAACAGAACAAGAAACGCAAATCTGCGTGATTCCGATTACCATTATGGAGGAATGGCTGATCAAATATAAGTCCTGGCGTAAATTCGTCTTTGATAGCTATGATGTAAGACTTTCGGAAATGTTGGAAGCAATCAATACTGTAGTATTTAAAAATATGGAAGAGCGGCTTTACAAGTACCTCAAAGACCGCTCCATGGTCCTGCGATCTAAGGAACTGAATATTACGCACCACCAAATAGCAAATGATCTCAATACATCAAGAGTTGTCATCTCTCGTCTTATAAAAAAGCTACAAATAGATGGCAGAATATCCTCTCTTCGCAACAAGATTACACTACCTGAGATTTCATCCTAGTAAGCAATAAGCGCTCTGTAACAAAAGTTACGCAAACTACCACCAGACTACTTGACCTTTGAATTACTATTGACTAATAGTGACTCGAAGGTTAGAAATGAAAAAATATATTCCTTTACTAAAGACGCTCAGCCTGTACCAACGGGAATGGTTTTTAGGTGACCTGTCGGCTGGATTAACAGTAGGAATTATGCTCATTCCACAAGGAATGGCCTATGCAATGTTAGCGGGACTGCCTCCTATTTACGGATTATATGCGTCAACAATCCCATTATTTGTCTATGCCTTATTAGGAACCTCACGTCAACTCGCAATAGGTCCAGTAGCAATAGTGTCACTATTGGTGGCAAGTGGAGTAAGTACGATTGCAGATGTGGGTTCAGCAGAGTACATCCAACTGGCCATATTGTTAGCAGCAATGGTTGGCGTCTTGCAGCTAATCATGGGATTACTACGGGCAGGAAACCTGATAAAATTATTACCTCATGCACTGATTTCGGGTTTTACAACAGGTGCAGCAATCATTATTATGCTCAGTCAGTTAAAATCAATACTTGGGCTTAATATTCCACGAGGTAGTTTTCTGGATACCATAGGATATACGATTAGGCATGTCTTCGAAGCTAATTTGATCACATCACTAATTGGAATCAGTGCCATTTTCATCTTGTTGATAAGCAAGAAATGGAAACCCAAAACACCTGTTGCGCTCATCATAATTTGCGCTTCCATACTACTCGTATCCATGTTCGATTGGAACGAAGCGGGGGTCAGAATAATAGGAGAGATTCCAATCGGATTACCCAGCTTTTCCATACCAATAATGAATTGGAATAAAGGGCTCCTTTTACTGCCTACAGCGATAACAATTGCGGTAATAGGCTTTATGGAGTCTATAGCCGTTGCCAAATCTATTCAGGCAAAGAGAAAGGACTATGTCTTAGACAATAATCAAGAATTGGTGGCACTGGGGATATCAAACATTCTTGGCTCTCTCTTTCTATCTTATCCAACCACAGGAGGTTTTTCACGTACTGCGGTAAATGATCAGGCCGGAGCAAAATCGGGACTTGCATCCATAATAAGTGGTGCTCTCATAATCTTCACCCTACTGTTTCTAACCGAATATTTTTACTACTTGCCAATGGCTGTTCTGGCAGCTATCATAGTCGTGGCAGTAATCGGTCTCGTTGATATAAAGGAAGCAAAACATCTCTATCATTCGGACAAAGCCGGGTTTGTGATATTCTCTATTACAGCAAGTTCCACAATTACTTTGGGAGTAGAATCAGGATTAATTCTCGGCATAGTAAGCAGTCTACTTTTGAAAGTAATTTCTAATCGCAATGAAATCGAGTCGGTAACAAATGTTACCAATGGGTTGCATGCTTTTACTGAATTTCGACATACTAATCCAATAAAATACAACAAAATGACAGTTGAACAGATTTACACAGGTTGTCTCGCACAAGGTGCGTACTACATCCATAGCGACGGAGAAGCCGCCATTATCGATCCGCTAAGAGAAGTGAATCCATATATCACGAAAGCCGAAAAGGACAAGGTCAAAATCAAATACATTTTCGAGACTCATTTTCATGCCGATTTTGTAAGTGGTCACTTAACCTTAGCAGAAAAGACGAAAGCGCCGATCATCTACGGACCTAAGGCCAAGCCAAACTTTGACGCCCATATCGCTCAGGATGGAGAAGAATTTAAAATCGGTAAAGTAGTCCTAAAGGCTTTACATACTCCAGGTCACACAATGGAGAGCACGACATATTTACTCCTAGATGAAAATGGAAAAGAAGTAGCCATATTCACGGGAGACACTTTGTTTTTAGGAGATGTAGGCCGGCCCGATCTGGCTCAAAAATCTTCAGATCTAACTTCCGAAGATTTAGCTTCTTATGCATACGATAGCCTTAGGAATAAGATAATGCCATTACCAGATGATGTATTGGTTTATCCTGCCCATGGCGCTGGAAGCGCTTGTGGTAAAAATATGATGAAGGAAACGGTGGACACCTTAGGCAATCAGAAGAAAATGAATTACGCACTTCGCTCCGACATGACTAAAGAAGAATTCGTTAAAGAAGTGACGGATGGCCTGGCGAAACCACCAGCCTATTTCCCCCTCAATGTGAAAATGAATAAAGAAGGTTACGATCATATTGATGATGTGTATGAAACGGGATTAATAGCATTATCGCCCAAAGAACTCGAATTCATCGCTGAAGATATGAATGCCTTGATCCTTGATGTTCGCAGTAAGTCCGAGTACAGCGAGGCACATATACCCAAGAGTATATTCATCGGTTTGGATGGAAGTTTTGCTCCTTGGGTTGGCGAATTGATTGTTGATGTGAATCAACCAATCGTTTTGGTTGCTCCGGAGGGAAGAGAAAAAGAAGCGATTACAAGATTATCTCGGGTCGGCTTCGATAAGACGCTTGGTTACCTTAGCGGCGGGATGGCCGCTTGGCAAAATGCGGGCAAAGAAATTGACATCGTGGAAGAAGCGAATGCAGCAGACATCCATCAAAATCAGATCAATCGTGAAAAAGATGTTTTTGATGTAAGGAAAAAAACGGAGTTTATTTCAGAGCATATATTAGATGCCGTTAACACCCCATTATCTGAATTGAACGATCATCTATCGTCTTTTCCAAAGGATGAGCCATTCTACATACACTGTGCAAGTGGTTATAGATCTATGATCGCCGCGTCTATGCTAAAATCTCGTGGCTATCACAATCTCATCAATGTAAGAGGTGGCATTAAGGCTGTCAAAGAAACGGATACTAAAGTAACGGACTATGTATGTCCTACTACGCTCTAAATAATCTCTAAAACACAATAAAATGATCGAATTATTAAGCCAAACTTGGCCCTGGTATATCTCGGGCTTCCTTATTTCAATTACAATGTTTTTGCTCTTATGGTCGGGCGGAGAGTTTGGCGTTAGCTCCAACCTGAGAACAATGTGTACAATAGGAGGCGCAGGCAAGAAAATTTCATTTTTTGATTTTGATTGGAAATCACAAATATGGAATTTGATTTTTGCGCTGGGAGCAGTCATAGGAGGATTTATAGCCACCAACTTTCTCACTAATCCAGAAGGAATTAACATATCTGAAAATACGATAGCTTCTTTAAGTACGCTTGGTATTTCATTCGAACACGAACTTATGCCCACTCAGTTATTCAACTGGGAAAGCCTTTCTACGCTCAAGGGAATATTTGTAATTGTAGGAGGCGGTTTTCTGGTTGGATTTGGTACCAGGTGGGCCGGTGGGTGCACCTCAGGTCATGCTATCAGTGGGTTGTCAAATTTGCAATTGCCATCTCTAATTGCGGTAATCGGTTTTTTTATAGGAGGCCTTATTATGACGCATCTCATTTTCCCTATCATCTTTTAAAGACTTAATATGAAATATTTAAAATTTTTAGCCACAGGCATTTTCTTTGGCATCGTTATGACCAAATCGGAGGCCATTTCTTGGTACAGGATCCAGGAGATGTTCCGGTTCGATTCCTTTCATATGTACGGAATAATAGGGTCTGCACTCGTCACTGGCGTTATCTTTATTCAGATTATCAAAAGAATGGAAATGAATACAATTGAAGGGAACAAGATTTCTATTTCGGATAAAAAGATGAGTATCGTTCGATACCTCGCCGGCGGAACTATTTTTGGACTCGGCTGGGCGCTAGCAGGAGCATGTCCAGGTCCTATGTTCACACTTATTGGAACTGGCTATTCCGTGGTTTTGGTTCTAATTGCAAGTGCTATATTCGGAACATTTACATACGGTTTAGTACGTAACAAGCTTCCTCATTAAGTTGATCGTGGATTTTGCGTATTAATATATTCCACGTACTTTTTGTACGCCAACGGCTTGACCGTTAAACAAATTTCACAATTGATATTTTGGATAATATAAATACTGCAGCACTCGAACAGTTGATGGACGAGCCTATATTTAGTCCTACCGACATTCCGAACTTCATTACGTATAAGAATTATCAGATGTATTGTTGCTACGCACTAGCCGTTACGCCTCTTTTGTTGAAAGCCGGAGGGAGGCCCATATTTGCTGGAAATCGTATAGCCACTATCGCTGGTAAAAGCCCATCCGAAGTTTGGATGGTGGTGCGCTACCCCGACCACAGAACTATGTTGAGAATGATATCGAATCGATATTACTCCTTGATCAACGGTTTGCGTGAAAGGGGTGTTGCAAAATTTGAAGCAGCTTTTACGCAAGCACGAAATCCTAAGAGTGCCTTGCCCTATCAAAAAGAAGTCTTGGTTTTTCACGTTGATACCAATAGGACCGATTTATTTTTTAGCAGTATTCGTCAGCTTATAGATGGTAAAAGCCTGAAAGTGGTTTATGAATCGGAAGTGCGCTTACATTTCAATTTCTTTGTAAATCTCAAACCCAGCGATGGTAATCCGCCCACCTATCCAATTACGGTAGCTTTTGGTGCCGACGATACCGATGAACTGCTCTCCTTTGCAAAAAACAAGGAAGTGCTGGCCTTATTGAATGAGCTATGCAATATGTATTGCATACAGCTTTATGAAAAAGCTGATGTTAATCAGTATCTAAAATTCAGAAAGCCCAAGAAAAGCGACGTGATTTCGAGCTTGTAAGTGTTGTCGTTCTCACGTATGTTTAAAAAATAAAATGAACCAAAATGAAAATCTTAAAGTACATACTATCACTATTCCTGCTCCTGATATTGTTTGTAGTCGTTCGAGGATTGCTCACACCTTCTATAAACTACAGCACTTCCATTACCGTTGATAAACCCGCAGAGGACGTTTGGGCGGTCTTGAACGATGAGAAGGCGCTAGGGCAATGGCTGGATGGATACGTAAAAACAGAACACATTAGCGGTACAAAAAATACAGTTGGTGCCGTGTCAAACATTTATATGCTGGATCCTAAAGGCAATGAAATGATGATGCAGGAAACGCTAAAGGAAATAGTTCCGAATAAAAAGGTGGCCATGCACTTCACAATGGGGCCAATGATAATGGACTATGATATGACCTTGGAGGCAAAAGGCAATCAAACAACGGTGACCTCTAATACCGTAACAAGTGGTACTGGTCTATTTAGATTAATGGCTCCTTTTATGCAAGGAGGCATGAAAGCGAACGAGGATAAAAATATGGCGAGTTTAAAACGGGTCATAGAAGAGAAATAAAGTGCAATGAAAACCGCCATTGATATCCCTAGCATTGATTCCAAAGCGGAAACAATGACCTTCACAAAAGGCAGCATTCTCCAACGTGAAGGCGACTCTAAAGCTTCTACTTTTTATGTGAAGCGAGGATTGCTGCGCAGTTACATTATAGACAGCAAAGGGAAAGAGCACATCTATATGTTTGCACCAGAGAATTGGATTATTGCAGACTTAGAAGCCCTCGAATTTGACGAACCTGTACGACTCTTCGTCGATTGCCTCGAAGATTCAGAAGTTATTTCCTTTGACCGCGATTGTTTGTTCAAGGCCGATTTAGGAAAAGAAAGAATGGTGGAAAACGCACAGCTGTTATATCGTCGTATCGGGAAGTTACAACGTCGAGTATTGATGTTGATGGGCTCTCCGGCACAAGATCGCTACACCTATTTTCTAGAAACCTATCCCGATTTGCCACAGCGCATTCCACAACGAATGATTGCCACCTACCTAGGTATTACCCCTCAAGCCCTGAGTACGATACGAGGTAAAATTGCCCGCAAAGACTAGCCTTGGTTTATTTCTTCATCTAGATGAACGCGCAAGCCCTCTTTTTGCGCGATATTGAGTCCAAAATTCATCTAATGAGCAAGGAATATACCAATGGAGAAATCACAATAAAGTGGCAACCAAGTCTTTGCAAGCACGCTGGTGTTTGTGCACGTACGCTGCCTGAGGTCTACCGACCGAAAGAGAAACCTTGGATAAAAATGGAAAATGCTTCTACCGAAGAATTGAAAAAACAAATTAATAGATGCCCCTCAGGTGCATTAAGCTTCACAGTCAATGAATAAAATACTAAACATAGAACCACTGGGCTTCCCCTGGAAAACCCAAGACCCATTTATTTTTTGCGCCTACCACCGCGATGAATACCCGAAAGGAAACTCAACACAAGGTGTGGACTTTCAAGATTTGCAAGGAAGAGCAGTAGGGCAAGACTTTGTCTTAAAAGACGGCTGGCGTATGTATCACGGAACAAACATACCGGGATTTCCCTATCATCCGCACCGAGGTTTTGAAACCATTACCATCAATAAAGAAGGTGTGGTTGACCACTCCGATTCGCTTGGAGCGGCAGGACGCTTTATGGGTGGTGACGTACAGTGGATGACCGCAGGTAAAGGCATTCAGCATTCGGAGATGTTTCCCTTGGTCAAAGAAACAGAGGGAAATCCATTGGAGATATTTCAAATCTGGCTGAACCTACCCAAGGTTTCCAAAATGGTCGACCCTCATTTCAAAATGCTCTGGAAGGAAGACATTCCAGTAATAAGCCATAAAGACAGGGATGAAAAAATAACGACGGTTCAAGTAGTTGCAGGAAGTATCAAGGACAGCACTGCACTCTCCCCTACTCCCAATTCCTGGGCAGCTGATCCGAAAAACGCGGTCGGTGTATACACGGTGAGAATGGAAGCTATGGCAAAGTGGACGCTTCCCAAAACTAATAGCGAGGCAAGTCGTACAATTTTCTACTACAAAGGAGATAGCATAGAAATCGATGAACAAATTATCAAGTCCGATCAACTCTTAGAACTCCATGCTGGAGAAGACATCAGCATTAAAAATGGTGACGCGGATTCCTTTTTCTTAATTTTAGAAGGAAGACCCATTAGCGAACCTGTAGCACAGCACGGGCCTTTTGTAATGAATACCCAAGAAGAGATTCGTGAAGCGATGGCAGACTATGGCCGTACTCAATTTGGTGGCTGGCCTTGGGCGGACCGTGAAGTCGTACACGCAAGAGAGAAAGGAAGATTCGCGCTTCATAGCGACGGCACCGAAGAAGAAAAATAAGCGGACTACTGAGTTTGCCCCTTTTTACTTAAAGAAAGTAAACCCAAAAACGGTCCCAGAGCAAGAATGGTATAAATAGCATTTGAATCAGTTGATTCTACTAAACCAGTAATCAGTTGAATGCTGAATATGGTTATCGAAAATCCTAGACAATTAACTATGGTAAGCGCAGTTCCTTTTATTTCCGCGGGCGCGTTTTGGGCGACCATTGTAGATAAAAGTGGGGAATCGGCGACAACGACCATTCCCCAAAAAACTAGAAAGGCAAGGAACAAGCTCGACTGCGCTGTTCCAAAAACCAATGGTGAGGTCAAACAGCAGAGACCCGACAAAAACAAGGCCATGGCCGCTACTTTGCGCGTACCGATTTTTTGAGCAAGCAGGCCACCTAGTACACAGGCTAAGCCGCCAAGTCCGATAATAAGAAAGGATAAGAGCGGAATGTTGAATCCCGCATCTGGGTGTTGTGCAGCATAGGTACCTAGCATAACCGGCACGAATGCCCAAAAGGCATAGAGCTCCCACATATGTCCAAAGTACCCGAAGGCAACGGAGCGAAATTCTGGCTTTTTAAAAACTTTAAAGCAAGAGGACAAGTCGACTCCTTGACTCGCCTTTCGGTGTGGGCCGTTGGGAACGAAAAGTGCCATTAGTAATCCGCCCAAAACAGAGAGTGCAGAGGTTGCCATTAGTACCGTTTTCCAATGGAAAGTACTGGTAAGCTCTTTGAGTAAATGCGGCAAAGCCGTTCCCAATACCAAGGCGCCTACCAAAAAGCCGAGCGACTTCGCCAGGCTTTTACCAAAATAGTCTGCCGCTATTTTCATCCCTATGGGATAAATGCCCGCAAGAAAAAAGCCAGTAAGGAATCGCAAACTGAGCAAGCTCCTGAGTGAGTTGTTCTCTAGTATGACTCCTAAGTTGAAAAACGAAGCAATGAGCGCGCTGATTAAAAAGACCTTGGAGGGTGAAAAGCGATCAGCGATGGTGAAAATGGCAAAAATCAAGGTTCCAATGATGAATCCAAACTGCACGGCAGATGTTAAATGACCCAATGCACTTTCATTGAGTCCAAAATTGTGCACTAGATCATTGATCACTCCATTACCAGCAAACCACACTGAAGTACAGCAAAATTGAGCGAGGACGATTAAAGGAAGAATTGAACGAGAAGGTTTCATCTAGACTACATTCATTAGTCTATTAAGTGGCATCGTTCTGCCTAAGGGGCTAATTAGAGCTTGATAATGGCATTGCATACCTATAAATCTAATTATAAAAGCGCGGCATTGTGGACTAATGCCGACCATCTTTAATCTAGCTCCAAACTACGCGTGAGGGATAGGAAGCATAGCCCCCTAGGGGCGAGTCGCCTTTGTTCGGATAGCTATTGCTTACCTCGCAGAGGTAGAAGCAATTGCTTTATCCGAACAAGAAGGGGACCGGAGCGAAGCGAAGTGCTGGATAAGCCCGACCACCGAAGCCTATTTGAAGCTTCTTGGAACAAGAATTTTCAAATAGGCGGAGGAGGGCACGCCCAAAACGTAAATCTTTATATCTCCATCAGATTCAAGAAACGTCTGTGAATTGACATCAATACCTTGATTTTTTGTCCGCTCGTTTAAAATGAATCGAGTGATTCGAAAAGGCAAAATTGTGTAGCCAAAAATTGTCATAGCAAACAAAGCCTTCGAAGAATAAGCATAGCGTAGTTCTTGCTTCGAAAGGTCTCGAAGTTTATCTGTAAATTTCCTTTGCACTAACAAGTATTCGTTTGTGAATTTCCGCTTGGGCCGAATCGTAAAATGTTTTACAAGAACATAATACTTGAAAGAAAATTGGTTCAATTCTTGACAGTATAACAATGTAGAATTATGTTTGTATCGTGTTAGTAGAAAAACTGAATATTATAACTAAATCATTGGCTTGTTGCACTTGCTGTTGTATGAATCATAGATTCTGACAGAAGGCCGTATAGCTATCCAAAAGATACTTAAAGCTCATTCTGTTCGAATGAGCTTTTTTTTTGCTTGAAACGAAAATTATGAAAACTATGTGTTGTCCGTGTTGTTGTTCTTGCTGTTGCTCACAAGCGATAGAATCAAAAGGCGAATTATTGTAGTACGATATATATCATACATTTTTTTTCAAGCCTTTTAATTCGATTTGAAAGGCTTTTTTAATTAGATAAGACCAGATAAATAAGATTACCCCGATTCAACAAAGTATATGAAAAGTTTTAGAACAGAAATAGAAGACCCTGTAGTTCAGAAAGAGATCATTGAACTCGAACAGAAAATTGCCCAATTCAAGGATGGCAAGATTGACGAGGAGCGTTTTAGATCGCTTCGTTTGGCTCGTGGTGTTTACGGGCAGCGCCAGGAAGGCGTTCAAATGATTCGCATCAAGATTCCTTATGGTAAACTGACTGCGGCAAAGCTCAGAAGAATATGTTCAGTATCTGAGGAGTACTCTACCGGCCGCTTACACATTACTACGCGTCAAGATATTCAGATACACCACGTCAGCTTGGATAGAACGCCAGAACTTTGGGCGGAATTGGATAAAGACAATATCACTTTGCGTGAAGCGTGCGGGAACACGGTACGTAACATTACGGCCTCAGCAACTGCTGGAGTCGACCCGGATGAACCATTCGATCCTCGTCCATACACACACGCTCTCTTTCAACACTTATTGAGAAATCCAATCTGTCAAGAGATGGGCAGGAAGTTTAAGATTTCTGTTTCGAACACGGAAGCGGATACAGCCTTGGCTTACATGCACGACCTCGGTTTGATTGCGCGCACTAAAAGCATTGATGGTGTAGATGTTCATGGTTTCAAAGTCTGGATGGCCGGTGGTCTAGGTTCGCAATCTATGCACGCACATTTGTATAGTGAGTTTGTTCCTGCGCACAAAATTCTCTCTCTTGCTGAAGCCATGCTTCGTGTATTTGAAAGAAATGGCGAGCGCGCTAAAAGAATGAAAGCGAGACTGAAGTTTCTAGTTAAAGCTTGGGGCTTTGAGCAATTTGCTGCCGCAGTTAAAGAAGAACTTAAAGTGCTTCCAGACGCTCAGCCGATAATCTACAGCGAAGAAAAAGTGGTTTTACCTGAGACATATTCAGATTTGGACGAATCAGTTGAAAACGAAGACGCCTACAAATTATGGAAATCACAAAACACTTCGATTCAGAAAAATGGCTTGCAGAGCATAGGTATTAAAGTGAGATTGGGTGATGTATTTATAGAACAAGCGAGACAACTCGCTGATTGGATGGAAACTTTAGGAGGTGATGAACTTACGCTGACTATCAATCAAAACATACTTATAAGGCACGTCGAAGAAAAAACGCTTAAAACTTGGTTCAACAAATTGCAAAGTATCGGTCTGGCAGATGCAGGCTACAGCAATTTCAATGACTTAACGGCTTGTCCAGGAACGGATACTTGTAATCTCGGTATTTCAAGTAGTACTGGATTGTCGAATGTTTTGGAAAACGTTATTACTACGGAATACCCGGAGTTTGCTAAGAATCCTGATATGACCATAAAGTTGTCGGGTTGTATGAACGCTTGTGGGCAGCATATGATTGCTACCATAGGTTTTCAGGGTATGTCTATGAAAAATAAGGACAAACGAATATTACCAGCTACACAAATCTTGTTAGGTGGTGGTACACTTGGCAGTGGTCAAGGTCGCTTTGCGGATAAAGTAATTAAGTTGCCGAGTAAAAAAACGCCAGATGCTCTCCGCGTGATTCTCGACGATTATAAAACGAACAACACTGGTGCTCTTCCTTTCTTGGACTACTACGATGAGAAAGGTGAAAAATACTTTTACGAGCTTTTGAAAGACCTTGGTACTACAGAAAACTTGGTAGAAGACGACTTTGTAGACTGGGGACATTCTGCACCTTATATCAGAGCCATCGGTATTGGCGAATGCGCGGGTGTCGTGATAGACCTTATCTCGACATTGTTTTTTGAGTCGGAGGAAAAAATTGCCTTGGCGGTTCAAAGTCTCGAGGCTGAGAA
>CAZZIZ010000041.1:0-20546 GCA_964654535.1 uncultured Chitinophagales bacterium | reverse complement strand
TTTAACTCTGGCTCTTGATCAAAGGCTGCTTTAAAATCTGTGCCCGGTCGGTCTGGTACGAGTTTGGCGATGCGGTTTACATCGTGCAGCGGAACTTTCATAACCCGCCCTACATCACGTATAGCCGTTTTGGCGCCCATAGTTCCGTAGGTAACTATTTGGGCTACTTGTTCTCTGCCGTATTTGTCGACCACATAGTCTATTACACTTTGTCTGCCTTCATCATCGAAGTCGATATCGAAATCGGGCATTGACACACGTTCTGGATTTAGGAAACGCTCGAAGAGTAGATTGTACTTTATTGGTTCGACATTGGTAATACCTGTAGTAAAAGCCACTGCAGACCCCGCTCCTGACCCACGACCTGGCCCCACGAAGACACCCATATCTTTTGCGGCTTGGATGAAGTCTTGTACAATTAAGAAGTAACCATTGAAACCCATATCGTCAATGATTTTCAACTCAGTGTTCAAACGATCTTCTACTTCGGCGGTTATACTTTCGTATTTATCCTTCGCACCAGAGAAAGCCATATGACGTAAGTACTCACGTTGGTTTTTGAATTGCGATGGCACCGTAAAATTCGGCATCAAAACGTCTCGGGTTAGTTCGAGCTTTTCGACCTTTTCCATGATTTCCATGGTATTGTCGAGGGCAAAGGGAACATCCTTAAAAAGCGCTGACATTTCTTCTTGGCTTTTTAAGTAGAACTGATCGTTTGGAAAACGGAAACGGTTAGGTGTGTCGAAGTCAGCTTTGGTTTGCAGACATAAAAGAATATCGTGTGCACTAGCATCGTCTTCTTCTACATAGTGACTATCGTTCGTAGCGATAACGCTCACCCCGTATTTT
Source organism: uncultured Chitinophagales bacterium (assembly GCA_964654535.1). Classification (GTDB taxonomy): domain Bacteria; phylum Bacteroidota; class Bacteroidia; order Chitinophagales; family UBA2359; genus CAZZIZ01. Next base: position 19,694 of record CAZZIZ010000041.1, on the reverse strand, counting down.
TTCGCCCAACCCAACAAAATTTGATTGAGGTCTTCTTGCGAATACTTGGTGGGGTTTCTATTATCGTCTTCTACATTCTGAATGCCGTGACGTTGAATTTCTACGTAGTAATCATCCTCAAAAATATCGAGGTACATTTTAAAAACCTTCTCCCCTTCTTCTAGTCCTTTGTTCAGTATTGTTTGTGGCACTTGAGCACCAATGCAACAAGTTGTGGCGATCAAACCTTCGCTATATTTTTTTATGAGTTCAAGGTCAATACGCGGATAACCACGGTAACGTCCTTCAATAAATCCAAGTGAACAAAGTTTGAGCAAGTTTTGATAGCCAATTGCATTTTTCGCGAGCAATAACTGGTGATATCTGCGGTCTTTCCTACCCGCTTTGAACTCGCGTTGAAAGCGATCTTCTACAACATAAGTTTCGCAACCAATAATGGGTTTAATTCCTTGTTTGTTGCACTCCATAAAAAACTTGAGTGCCCCGAACATGTTTCCGTGATCGGTAATGGCGAGCGCTTTGCCACCATCGTTTTTAATTTTAGCTACCGATTGCGCTATACCTGATGCCCCGTCTAAAAGTGAATATTGAGTGTGGGCATGTAAGTGGCAGCATTCGCGCATTAAATTGGTCTTGTTGAGTTCAGAATAAATTGGAGAGGGGAATTAAAAGTACCAAAAAGCGATGCTTTTCTGACTACAAAATGGAAGGCTTTTTTTTCAACAATCTAGCGAGTGCAGGTGGCTGTGGTTCCAGCAGCTACAGCGTCTAATTCGAACGAGGCTTCAAAAGCTGAGACCTCATCAGAATCTTCCGAACAGAAGTCATCGCTAACCGTTTCCTCCTCGCCATCGGTATTGGTAAAGGTGTAGCTGCAGTCTGAGCAGGTTTCACATCCTGTAAATGCAAGTGCCGCAAAAACAAGGGCTAATAGGTAAAGTTTCTTCAATGCTGTTTATTGATAAGTGAAATGACCCTTTGTACTTTCTATTTCTACGAAGGCGCTTTGCGCTGGTTCAGTGTAGCCAATAATCTGAGCGTCCATTTGCATAGAACGCGCTAGCGCAACAATTCCATCAGCTGTTTTTTGGTCGGTATAAATCTCTAAGCGGTGACCCATATTAAAGACGCGATACATTTCTTTCCAATTGGCCTCCGATTCTTTTTGAATCAATTCGAACACTGGAGGAACTGGCAGCATATGGTTCTTCACAATACGTACGTTTTCTACAAAATGCAGCACCTTTGTTTGCGCCCCACCAGTACAATGAATCATACCCTTTATTGCCGGCTTGTACATTTCTAAGACCTGCTTTAAGAGAGGTAAGTAGGTTCTAGTTGGCGAAAGCAAAAGTTCAGAAACGTTATAGTCGCTGATACCACTCTTGTCGGTAATCGATTTCGATCCACAAAAAATAACTTCTTCCGGTAAGTTTGGATCAACACATTCTGGGTATTTGAAACCCATGTCCTTATTCAAAACATCGTGGCGAGCGCTGGTCAGACCGTTGCTGCCTATACCGCTATTGTAAGCATCTTCGTATTGTGCCTGACCGTAAGAAGCTACACCTACGATGGCTTCACCACCTTCGATACGATTTACAACTAAGTCCTCTCTTTTCATTCGTGCAAATGCGGTATAACCCACATCTATCGTGCGCACTATATCTCCAACGTCAGCAGTTTCGCCACCAGCTAGTTCCACATTTACGCCGTAGCTCTTTAGCTTGTCTAGAAACTCCGAGCAGCCTTCGATAATGGTTTTTATGACTTCCCCAGTAATGACGCTTTTGTTACGACCTATGGTACTACTGAGTATAATATTGTCCACACATCCGACACAAGCCATATCGTCGAGATTCATAACTATAGCGTCCTGCACAATGCCTTTCCATACAGAGACATCACCAGTCTCTTTCCAGTACATATAAGCTAATGAGGTTTTAGTCCCAGCAGTATCGGCGTGCATTATGTTACACCAATTGTCGTCCTTCCCAACAAAGTCAGGGAGGATCTTACAAAAGGCTTTTGGAAATAGTCCTTTGTCTAGGTGCTTAATTGCAGCGTGAACTTCTTCTTTTCCTGCTGATACTCCGCGAGCTTCGTAGATGGACATGGGCATAATTATCTTGATCTAAATGAATCCGAAATTACTTTAAAAGTTGTACGTCTATTGACTTGGTGTTCTTCTTCTGAGCAATTAACACCATCTGCGCAATCATTTACCAATGCACTCTCTCCATAGCCTCTAGAGCGCATTCGCTGCGGCGCTACTCCACGCTTGGCTACGTAATTCACAACCGATTGAGCTCTTTGTGCAGAAAGCTCTTGATTATACCTATCCTGCCCTCTTGAGTCAGTATGAGCACCAAGCTCGATTTGAATATTGGGATTGTCTTGCAATAAAAGCGCAAGCTTATCCAAAACAGGCTTAGCATCCTCACGAATTTCAGCACTGGCCAAATCGTAATAGATATTGTCCAAGACAATTTCTCTTTCCTTAAAGATTCTATCTAGGACGAGGTCAACATTTATGATCGTCGTGTCTTTTGCACTAGGTTCAAATGTATTCACGTTTTTCGAAGCGCTGAAAAACTCAACTTTTGAGCCACTTACCTTTAGCTCCGAGTTCGGCTCAATCACCAATTCAAAACTTCCTTGACCATTGGCGATTATTCTTTCTACGAATGTACTTTCTGCATTTAGACCCAAAACCTCTACTACCGCATCAGGCAAACGCTCGTTACCGAGATAGCTGCTCTTAGGATCATTGGCATCTTCGTATTGCTTTCCAGAAACCGTTCCTACCAATAAAATAATTGGCTCAGGCTCGATAACCTCCACTACTTCCGGCTCAGGTTCTGGCTCCGGCTCTTCGACTGGATAGTTCAAAACAAACTTATAGATGTCGTCATTTCCCTGACCTCCCATTCTCGATGAAGCCACGAAGCCGATAGACTCTATAGAATCGACCAGCTCTGGAGCAATCGAAGTTTGAAAAATTATTCCTAGATCGTCTCCTGCTGAATTGATTGGGTATTTCAAATTCTCGACCTTCCCCCAGCGATTGCCATCTATTTCAGAAGAAAACACATCGAGTCCACCCATCCCTAAGTGCCCGCTCGAAGCGAAGTACAATTTGCCATCAACGTGCATATAGGGAAAGCCTTCGTAGCTAGAGGTATTTACTGCCGGCCCCAGGTTTTTTGGATAAGACCAACCGAGCAGCTTCTTCTCGCTGACATAAATGTCTTTGTCGCCTAATCCACCAGGAGCATCTGCTGAGAGAAACAAGTATTTACCATCAGGTGATATACTCGGATGACCAACATTAATACTGTCCGACTCGAACAAGTCCAGTAACTCTGGTTCGTTCCACTCCCCAGAGACCTCATCTAAGGAAGCAAAGTAGATTCCGCAAAAATCGTCACTCTCTTGTTCGTCCTTTTTGCTTTCATCCTTCGGGCTACCACAGCGTGTAAAGTAGACTTCATCCATCTCCCTATTAAAGGATAAGGCGCCTTCATTGTATGGAGTGTTCAACAATTCTGAAAAGGCGCGCACATGACCATAGCCACTTTCACCAACTTTATCTGCCACAAAAATATCGGAGTGCTTTTCACCAGTCCAACCATATAGACCTTCACCCGTGGCGCTAGAACGCGCAGATGTAAAGACCAATTGATCTCCTAAAAGTATAGGCCCGTAATCAGAGGCCGGCGAGTTTATTTCTGATAAGTTGAAAATCTCAAAATCGGTTGGTTCGGCTTTCCATTCAAGAGCCGTTTGGCAAGAACGAATTTGACGAGTAGCGTTAGCACGATCCAAGGGATTTGAGCGAGCATATTCTTTGAAAGTCCGAACGGCCTGTTCGTATTTTTCGTTGCTCTTTTGCATCAAGCCGTACTTGTAAAAAACCTCTGGTTCACTATAGTATTGTAATGACTTCTCATACCAGCTTTCCGCTTGATTTGTGTTATTGGCAAGGCGATGGCACTCACCAATCTTGAAAGCTAGTTTCGCTTGATCAATCAGATTATCTATTTGATCATATTCCTCGGTGTAGAGAGCAGCTGCAACCGCATACTCCTTGTTATCGAAAGCGGAATCAGGGTCTTCGGTGACAAACAACTTATCCAGCGATGCACAAGACGTACAAGTCAAAATGAAAACAAGAATGTAGAAAGCAAAAAATCGAGGCATAATAATCAGCCTAAAAGCCTAAATAGTTATTTTAAATTGTCAAATCCTTCAAGCAACACATTGCATGTATTTTTAATTGGCATGACAACTATTGTTTTGTCATCCTAAAGATACAAATTGCTCATCAGCGATGAGACGGAGGATCTTGAACAGCCAACCTAATTAATGGTCGTTAGGCCAATGTAGTTAACAAAAGCCCACTCACTTTTACACATGAACTTCAACTATAAAATAAAGGTAAAAATTGTGTCTTCCTTTTGCACTTGATTGCACTTTGAGAATTACATTTGCGCGCATTATTTCACTCTAAATCATCAAGTTTATTTATGGCCAAGCACAAACTCGAATACATCTGGCTAGATGGAAACGAGCCTACGCAACAAATGCGTAGCAAAACCAAGATCGTAGATACCAAAAAGTTCAAAGGAAAAGTTAAAGATTGCCCTATGTGGTCATTCGACGGCTCCTCGACTAAGCAAGCGAAAGGTGGATCTTCAGACTGTTTGTTGAAACCAGTAAGAGTTTTTAAAGACCCATCGCGTAGAGGCGGTTCACTAGTTATTTGTGAGGTTCTTAACTCAGATGGTACACCACACCCTTCCAATGGAAGAGCAAAAATTAACGACGACGACAAAGACTTCTGGTTTGGGTTTGAGCAAGAATATGTTTTTTGGGACATCGAACATCACTCACCATTAGGCTTCCCGGCTGCTGGATACTACCCAGCACCTCAAGGACCTTACTACTGTTCAGTAGGAGCTGAGTATGCAGTGGGACGTGAAATTGTAGAAGAACACATGGACTACTGCATCGATGCAGAAATCAATATTGAAGGAATCAATGCAGAGGTAATGAAAGGCCAATGGGAATACCAAGTATTTGCCAAAGGAGCAAAAGAAGCGGGCGACCAGTTATGGGCTGCACGTTACTTGTTAGAAAAAGTTGCTGAAAAATATGGCGTTCGTGTAAATCTTCACCCGAAACCTGTTTCAGGAGATTGGAACGGTTCAGGAATGCACGCTAATTTCTCAAATACCAAATTGCGTACTGCAGGAAAGAAAAAAGTGTATGACGATATCTGCGAAAAATTCCGTCCGAAAGACAGAATTAAAGCAGCATTCGAAAATTACGGAGCACACAATGAAGAGCGTCTAACTGGTGAGCACGAGACTCAATCAATTCATAAATTCTCTTATGGTGTTTCTGATCGTGGTGCATCTATTAGAATCCCGATTGCGACAGTAGAGAACAAGTGGAAAGGTTGGTTAGAAGACCGCCGTCCAGCTTCAAACGCTGATCCGTATAAAGTGGCCGGTACAATTATCGATACGGTTAAAGGCAAAAAAGCGCCTGCGAAGAAAAAGAAAACATCTAAGCGCAAGAAATAGGCACTGATTTTTGAAACGAATGGAACCTCGGGTATGAAAATACTCGAGGTTTTTTTGTGTTTGTTAGCGTGCCCCAATATCATGAATTCAATGAATATAGGATTTGCGATTACCGCAGGCAATCGCCGAGACTCCACTCTTAAGGAGGGGTTGGGGGAGTGTCCACGTCAGTAAATTTTGACACTAAACTTTTAATGTGGGCGTGTCCCCTCGTCCCCCACCCTTATTTTCGCTAAAGCGAAAAGCCAACGCTGCACTCGGGGTCGGGCTATTCGGGACTCCGCGTTCGCTTCGGTCGCTCTCTTGTTTCGCCAAAGCAAATCCTTCTACCGCAAGCGGTAAGGATTTACTGCCTCAACAAAAGCGACAAGCCCTACGGGCTTTCCCTACTATCCCTCACGCTTAAGAATCGTAGATCCCCATTTTTGCAAATTCTATAAATGTCTATTTTGCAAGCGCTAGGATTTAGTCTCAAGCAAAACGGAAAACCTAGCTCGGACAATTGAAAAAATTATGAAAAACATACGACTCATACTACTCCTAGTTCTTTCTTGGTCTTTACTAAGCCTATCTGCTTGCCATCAAGGCAAAAGACTAAAGAGCAAATCGAGTAAGCATCAAAGCGAAGAAATGACTATGAGCTCGGAACAGCTCAAAGGCCAAAAAATAATTAATCAAACAATTGAAGCGCATGGTGGGAAACGCTATGATAATTGCAATTATAGCTTTGCATTTCGTGGCAAAGAATACCAATTTAAAAATAGTGGGGACTCATATACCTATACCTTGACCACGGAGAAAACAGATACCACAATCCTAGATGTACTGACAAACGACGGATTTACGCGAAGCATTAATGGAAAAGAAACTGCGCTATCTGATAAGAATGAAGGCCGATACAGCAGAAGCTTGAACTCGGTAATCTACTTCAGTACCCTACCTCATAAGCTTTCAGATGGAGCAGTGAAAAAAAAGTTGCTTAGTGAAACCAAGATAAAAGACAGCGACTATTACGTCATAGAGGTTTCGTTTAAAGAAGAAGGTGGTGGAGTTGATCACGAAGACATCTTCTATTATTGGATCAATCAAAATGACAAGCACATTGACTTCTTAGCCTACAGTTATAGTGTCAACAATGGTGGTGTAAGATTTAGGACTGCCGAAAACAGAAGAAATGTAGGTGGCATAATTTTCCAAGATTACATAAACTATAAGGCCCCACTAGGGACGAAACTCAGCGAGCTACCAAACTTATGGATGAGTGGGAAGCTCAAAAAGCTGTCGGAAATAAAAACTGAGAAAGTGCGGCAGATTAAATAGTAAGTTTCATTTTTTTAATATGTCTTCGTAAATTGAAGAGAGAAACACCCGAGAGAATCTTTTTATAGACTAACCAAAAAGAAAAATGAACTTTAATACACTCTCGCACCTAACAAAAAACTTTTTACTGGCGCTAGAAGCAAAGGTTAGTGATGATGCTTACTCTAATGAGGAGTATTTCACTAAGAATGTTTTTTTGCAAAGGAAGAGTAAGAAGAAGTAAAAATTTATGCGTGAAATCGTCGAGCGCCTCTTTGGTAGAATTCCAGCGCATATCATATGCTCAATGTTAATTCTGCTTTCCATTTCAGTGGAGATTCGTGTATCCGCACAAGACTCTAGCGCATTCAATGAAAACAACTTCGAGCAAAGCATTCAGGATTTTGCCATCTCGACCATAGAAGACGGAGACAAAGACATAGATCAGCTGGTAGAACTTTTGGCTCGTTGGAAGGCCTACTTTGAAGATCCAGATGATTTCTATTCTTTTTTATGGCGTGTCTATCATAGCCATGTCACGAAAAGAGAACCGCTTTTTCTTACAAATTGGTCTAATAACCAAAAGTGGCCGGAGTCTGTTCCAAAAAAGTTTGTTCGGAAACGTGACTTAAGATTACTGAGAACAAACCCGATGTTGATAGACCTTATCGGTCAAGGATATACAAACGAGACCCCTCCTTTTAAGACAAAAGAATTTGACTACTTTTCCAATGAATGGGACTTTTTTAATTTTGAAAAGGGGGATGTAATTGCAGATATCGGAGCAGGCAATGGACACAATTTTTTTCTGTTCAATATTCTTGATTTGGATTTGGATCTAACGGTCACTGAGTTGAGAAGGTCTTCTCTGAGCTTTATGAAAAAGAAAAGCAAGCGCTTGAGCAAAATGGGCTTTCCGATAGTAAAAGTTGTAAAGGCAAAAAAAGAAGAGAGCAATTTAGCTGTCAACACCTACGACGCAATAGTAGTCAGAAACACCTTGCATCATTTTTCGAAACCAAAAGAAATGCTCATCTCTATTGCAAACTCGCTCAATGACACTGGAATGCTTTACGTCATTGAAAGGCTAAACCTTCCAGACTTTAAATCTGATTGCGGTAAGCACATGACTTTGGAAGAAATAAAAAACTTGATGGAAGAGAACGATTATGTCTTGCTTAATGAATCGTCCTCAGTTTCGGGTAACACAACCCTATTGGCTTATATGCCTAGGAGTAAAATTCAGTGGCAGTAATAAACCGCTAAATACTTGCACGGACGAAGTCTGACCAATTCTATAAATTCAAAGAACTATTATTTAATCTCGGCACACTATTAGGACTATTCCTTTTACCCAAGTTCATTCGCCCTTTTTTCACTGAACTTATATGCTATTATGAATACCTGTTAACGTTTTCAGGTGTTAGCCAATGTCAGTGCCTGGACGAAATGAGCCAAGTATAATCAAGTATGAAATAACAACCTCCTAATTACCCCCAAGATGAAAAGATTAACCATCCCAAAAGTGCTAATGCTCTTTTTAGCCATTACCCTAACCAGTGTTTCCTGCAAGAAGGACGAAGTTCCTGAACCAGATGTTGTCGAAATGGAAGTCGAAGCAGAACCTGTCATTGAAGAAAACGAAGACGACGAAGTTTCTTCGCTAGCCTTCATTGAGATTCCAGATGCTAGTTTTAAAGCTATTTTAATTGCCAACGAAGACATCAATATCGATGGTGACTTCGAAATTTCTGAAGCAGAGGCAGCAGCCTTTACTGGAAAAATTACTGCCGACAATGCAGGTATCGAAAGTGTTGAAGGATTGCAGTATTTCACAAACATTTTTCGTCTTGCACTATTTAATAATGACCTGACTTCAATTGATGTATCGCAAAACACAAAGCTTGAGCAACTACTTTTAGAAGATAATGATCTTACGAGTATTGACATTTCTGCTTTGGCAGTATTAACAGATTTCAAGGCCCATTCAAATGATATTGTTGAAGCAAATGTTGCTAACGGAAACAATGTAAATATGTGGCGTATGCAGCTTCAGGGAAATCCTGGACTACAATGCATTAAGGCCGACGCTATGACTGCTCCCAACAATGATTGGTTGTACGGTAGTGGTGCTTCGCTTAATGTAGAATGCGACTAGAAAGCATAAGAGAATAAATTCTTAAAGCGCGCCTTTTATAAGGCGCGCTTTTTTTAGTATTAAGGCTAGTAATTCTTGTTATTTCCAGCGCAGCAAAAAAACATCTTGCGCTCGTCTCCAGGCGAGTGCTTAATTTATATGGCCATTTCAAATGCCCATACGTTTTGCCATTTGAGCGTTTAGCTAAAAAATCTGTCTCGAACCAAGCAGCTCAGCGTTTAGACCTCAGGAATTAATCTTCGACTAGTTCTTGGTAACCTTCACTCTACTTTCTACCGTTTTGTCGAAACACTTGACTACATACAAACCAGGTGCGTAATTGCTGAAGGATAAACTTGCTTCAATCTGCGCAGAGACTACATCGGTGTCTAACAATCGACCTTGGCTATCATAAACTTCTATATTTATCTCATCAGATAAATTAAAGCGTTCGCCAAATTGAATTATCAAATCGTCCTGAACTGGATTGGGATAAACCTCAATTCCGTTTAACAAAACGGGGTCGGCTATACCTGATACAAGTTCTTCTCCTTCGAGACAAAATTCGATCTCCGTTTCGGAATCAAATTCTCCATCATGACTGGCTATAATTTCCCCATCGTTATCTAGAAGTGAAAAATCGCCATTTCCATAATCGCAACATATGCCGTCATTAGCTCCATCAAAGATTGTTAGAGAATAACAAGCTCCTTTCGGCAGGCAATAATTCTCACTAAACGGATCATTCTCGAAAGTCCCAAATCCTATGATTTCATTATTCGATAGACTAACCAGTTCCCAGGTGTTTTCTTGAGGGAAGTCGTCTGGCGTTACGGATAAAGTAATCGTCTCTGATCCAGAATCAAGGTCAGAAACTTCAACTAGAATTTCATTATTATTGCTCAGCGCATCCTCAGCTCCATTCACGGTTAAAAGTCTAAGTTCTATTTCATTATTAGCCTGTTCTAAGTTTTCATTTACAAATACCGTTACAGTTTCAACAGACAGATAGGGTACTAATAATTCGAAATCTACAACGTCCACTATAAGTCCGTTTACCTCTACTTCTATTTGAGCACTTTCAATAGTGGTTTCACCCAAATTTGTTATGGATGCTTCTATTTCCAGTTCTTGGGTACATAGAACATTGGATGCTACGAAATCGATACCGCTCTCCAGTGCATGAATATTACTGAGCACAAAATCTAAGGTGTCATTTTGACTATAGCCATCCATAGGATGAGAAACAATTACAGAAAGATCATAGTCGCCAAGCGTTGAAAAGTCTTGTGGTACAGTAAATTCAAAAACATCATCAGAAAAGTTAAATACTGTTTCACTAATTGCTAACGTTTCCTGCAAGTCGCCGTTTACGTAGAGGGACAATTCGAAATCACTCATATCTTCTAAACCACCATTAGAAATATTTACACTTACCAATTCTTCTAATCCTAAGGTTGAACCGTTTTGCGGACTTACGACTTCAGCTACACCTAAGTCGAAAGTTGCGTTAATTTCAGACCAAAAAGAAACCCAAGGGCGAGCTTGTTTTATAACCAATTGATCTGTGGCCGTTACTTTGTACTCAATATCCATGCCGAATCCTTCTGCTCCAACCAGGTCGTACAATACTTCGAATTCATTATGAATGACCGTTAAATGATCTCTCATTTGACTCAAGTATTCCTCAGACATAACCAGTTCTCCTGGCTCAACTAAATTGGATTCTCTAAGGACGACAAATCCAGCGTTCGGATCTTCATACAATAAAATTTCTTCAGGTATTGAATTGACATCTGGATTTGTGACCAAAGATTCTCCCACTTGAGTATTCAAATAAAAGGTATTCGTTGAATTGTAAATTGGGTCTATGCTGACCCCTACTCCATTCGATTTTTCATCTTGGAAGTTGGGGTGACATAAAATTCCCATGGCGGCTACAAAATGGTCGACTCTATAAAACTCGCGCTCTTCATATGCCCTAAAATTCCACATACTTGCAAAGACTTGCTTTATGGATTTGGAGATATGGCCTTCGTCGAGATGCTGTGTTTTAGACGTATACAAACCAGCACCACTAAAGCCCGGTAAATCTTCATTGTTGGTACTTGATCGGCATCTTACTCTTGTTCCTTCAGGAAAAGAGTCGTGCATCTCTTGAAGATCGTCGAGCATCCACTGAGGCATTTCCGATGCTCTTATCTCTTTCCTAAATTCCTTAAGTGCTTCTATTCTTACTTCCAGATCAGTTTGAAAAATCGGATCTAAAATCATTTCTTCTACCTGCTGATAAAAATTATTGAACTTCATGAATTCGTCATAGTAGTAGAAGGGTATGCCAAATCCGTTTGGTATGGTTCCATCTGAAAAACCGAAAGTTCGCATTGTTGCCACATTTGAGCACTTTGCTCCAAAAGCAGTGGACATAGAAAAATCAATATCATCCAGTGGCAATATTTCCCTAAAGCTTAAATCTCGTATGGGTATTTGGGGTTCCGTCGGTCTGAGATTCTCAAACCAGGCGTTTACTTCATCTAAGGTCGCCTCGCGAATCTCGTAAGAATCTTCTTCTACTTTATAGTAGATATAACCGTTTAACAATTCTGCAATAGCACTTATTTCAAGAGGCTCTTTGATATAAGCGTTTGGTACATTGTCTTGTATAGCTCTTAGATTTACGTGGGACAAAGGTGTCTGAACAACAGAAGTAATAATGCCTCCTACTCTTGGCAAAGAGTTTGGAAGCGCATCGTACAAAACAATATCTCTAGAACCCGGGTTTTCATCCAAGGTCATTGCTCTGAAAAAACCAAAACCTTCAGCTTGGTTGAAAGGAATAAAGTCCACATCGCCAAAAAATTCGGACTCTAAATCGACTTCTATTCTTGATCCTTCAAAATCACTTGCATATAAACTTTCATGAATATTCTCGGTGCCTGCTCCAACAAAATGTTTAAGGTTGTTTCGGAGAAATGGCATATTGGCAGCTAAGAGTTCGAAGGTCCTTTGTGTATTTTCGAAACTTTTCGCATCCCCAAAGGAATAACTGAAAGAGTAGCTACCAACAACACCATTAGGGCTTATATCATTGGGGTTATAAATGATTTCTCCAGATCCATCCTCGTTGCCAAAAAAACCGATTGCAGAGAAAAAGGAACCATGAACAAAATGAGTATTGCTATTGATAAAATAGACTCGTGGGTTATCCGTTTCAATATCTAGGATTCCAAACTTAACGAACTGCTGATTATTGAGAAAAGGCGCCCATGGTACATCGTCTGTTACCACTGCCATACTCTGAAATGTTTCTTCATCTGGAATAACTATGGTGCCATCCTCAAATAATATTTCTTCTGCAAAGTTAAATGGAGAATTTGTAGGCAAATTATTGAACTCAGTAATATCGTCTATTCCATCGCCGTCTGTGTCATCTGGATTTGCAATTGAGTGTTCAGTAATGGTATAATTCTCTAAAGGATAAGCACCCAGAGGCTCGCTTATAATCAGCGGTCCATTTACTCCAAGTGTCATGGAAGTGATGGTTTCATAGTCATTATTGGGTGCGTGCTTTGCGGAGAGCAAGTAATACTTGTCTTCTTCTGCTTGTATTTGCAATTGCACTTGTCCCCAAGGATTTGTCGAATAATGTTCTATCTGAACCACTTGGGCCGCACATATTTGGCTAAAGGCTAGAAGAACAATTAGTGATGAAACTCTCATTTATTTATTATTTCGATTGTAGAAAAGCATAATATCGGTGTAAACACAGCTTCAATTTATTAGGCTTTTGCCATAAATAAATCGATATTTTCATTAAACCTTACGCGTTCAGTCAGCAAACCTTACGCGTTCAGTCAGCTTAAAAAATCGAGCGCAGACTCTTTTTATGAATAGAATGACTAAAAAATTCTAATAAGAGTGCAAATGACTTAGGGGATTCTTGTTCATTAAGCCTTAGTATTCTTTAGTGTCGGATCTCTAACCTTATTGGATTTTGGACTTCCGGTAACAATAATATCTCGAAAGCTATTCCGCAGCCAGGATAGAAACGGTTATGAGGTGCCACTAGAAAATAGTGAAGCAAGGGCCGAATTTGAGCGGATAGCCTGTTGCTGCCCAAATAACCACCAAACATCTCATCAAGCCTTTTTCCACAAAAGGAGCCTGTATCAAAGTGCCCAAAAACGGTATTGGCAGGTCAAATCCGTATATTCGCAGGGCTAGGTAAATAGGAATATTGTGAGATTATCAACGATTGAGATTCAAGGGTTTAAGAGCTTCGCGGAGAAAACGGTGCTCAACTTTAACAAGGACATAACTGGGGTTGTTGGGCCAAATGGCTGCGGAAAATCCAATGTGGTCGATGCCCTACGCTGGGTTTTGGGTGAACAACGCATAAAAACACTGCGCTCGAACAAGATCGATAACCTGATTTTCAACGGTACCAGCAAGAAAAAGCAGGCCAATCGCGCTCACGTGGCCCTGACTTTTGACAATGATCGTGGACTCTTGCCGACAGAATTTAGCACCGTAACCGTCGCCAGAACGGTTTACCGAACGGGAGAAAGTGAATACCGCCTCAACGACGTAAAGTGCCGATTGAAAGATATTCGCGAGTTATTCTCCGACACAGGTATCAGCAGCGACTCGTACGCCATTATCGAGCTGGGTATGATCAGCGAAATTTTGGCTGACAAAGACGATATACGTCGTAAGCTTTTTGAACAGGCTTCTAATATTTCGAAATACAAGCAGCGCAAAAAAGAAACGCTTAACAAATTGAATCTAACCCAAGTCGACTTGGATCGTGTCGACGATTTGTTGGCGGAAATAGAAAACAATTTGAAGGCGCTGGAAAAGCAAGCTAAAAAAGCGGAGCGTTACAACAAAATAAAAGAGAAGTACAAAGACTTCTCGCTCAACTTAACGATGTTTAAGTTGAAGGATCACAAAACTATTTTTGCGAACCTAAAGCAAAAGCAAGCCGAACAAGACGATAACAAATTGGCCCTGGAAACTACAGTTAACAAACTGGATGCTTTCTTGGCGGAATCGAAACGTCTGTTGGTGGCTAAGGAACAAGACTTGGCGGAAGCGCAAAAAGAGCTCAACGAAGGTGTGGAACAATTGCGCAGTGAGGAAAACAACAAGGGTATTCTCTCCGAGCGTATTCGTTTCCTGCGTGAAAAGAAAGAAACCTTGAGCAATCGTATTCAGGAAGATGAATACCACATAACAAAACTAAAGACCGAGCTAGAAGAGTTAGAGACCAGTTCTCTGGAAGAAGTAAAAGTACTCGGCGAGTTGGAAGGCGGCTTACAAAGCACCAAGCGAGAGAGCGATGAGGTACGGGCGGAGTACGAAGAGCAAAAGTCTAAACTGCAGAACTACGAATCGCAGTTGGTCGAGGTACGCACGCAAGTGCACGCTTTTGAAAAAGAGCAAGCCATAGCACGTACTCAAGTACAGAGCCTGGAAAACGATGTGGCAACCAACAAAATAAAGTCTCAAACTCGTGAAGAAGATTTGAATGCGGTACGCAGTAAGCTGGCCGTATTAGAAGCTTCGCGATTGACAGAGTTTGCTCGTTTAGAAACGGTTCAAGGCGAGCGCGATCAGTTGAAAGAAAAAATATCCTTAGCGGAAACGCAGATAGAAACGGTAAAGGAAAAGCTTTACAAAACCCGACGTCAACTAGACGTACAGCGCAATGAGTTTTCATTGACGAAAAGTATGGTTGACGATTTGGAAGGCTCGCCTGATTCAATTCGTTATTTAAAAGAGAATACAGTTTGGTCGAGCAACCGCGTCTTGGTTTCTGATATCATTAGCGCGCAGCCAGAATACAAAGGCGCAATCGAATTGTTCTTAGAGCCTCTGTTGAGTCACTACGTGGTGCATCGTGTAGAGGATGCTTACCGCGCAGTAGACATGCTCCGCAACGATCAGAAGGGTCGCGCTAGCTTTATAGTACTTGATCAGTTAAGTGCTGCCGCTGCTAGCGAATCCATAATGGGTGCCGTTCCTGCTGCATCGGTGGTTCAGGTTGATCCTACTTATCGCAAGTTGGTCGATCATTTGTTTAGCAACACTTTCTTAGTAGACGAAGATAGAATGGGCGACGTGAGTCGTTCGAACCCACACGCTACACTGATAAGCAAAAGCGGAAAGGTGGTAAATCAAAAAGGGATTGTCCGCGGTGGAGCGAGCAGTTCTATGGAAGGAAAGCGCATCGGTCGTTTGGAGCACTTAGAAACTTTGGCGCGTCAAATTTCTGAGCTGGAAGTTGCCGAAATGGACGTGAATACTGAGCTGGAAAAAGCGGTTGCAGAACTAGCGCAATTGAAAACGCAAATGCCAGAAGAACAAATGAGTATTGTTCAAAAGGCATTATCGACCATCGATAACGACATCATTACTTGCGCAACCAATATCAAGAACTTTGAGCTCTTCTTAACTGACCATCAAAGTCAGGGCGTGGATATGGTTTCGACTATTGAGAACTTGAGCGTTCGTGCGAAGGAACTGGATGGTGAGATTCGCCAAGTGAAAAAGCAAGAAGGTGAATTGGAAAGCCAGGTTGAGATAGTACGTCGTCGTTTCGATGAGATTGAAAAGAAACAGCAAACTTCTGCAGCGCTATATAACGAAAAGAACATTGCCTTCCACAAACAGGAAAGTATAATAAGCACTTCACAGCAAAACATCTTCCACAAGCAAAACCGCTCGGTTGAGTTGGAGCAACAAGTGAAGGAGCAACACGAATCGCTGGCTTCTTGTACTACAGAACTGGAGTCTATCGAAAACCAAATCAAAAACAGCGACAGCGGTTTAAAGGATTTGTACAACGTAAAAGAAGATCTCGAGAAAAATGTTGCGGCCAAAGAAGAGGCCTACTACAAATATCGTGGTGAAATAGACGAGAAGGACAAAGAGATGCGCGAGGTTCAAAAGAACAAAGAGCAAATTGATTTTGTCATTAATGAACTGAAGGACAAGTTCAACACTTTGCAAATGGATATGCTTTCTGTAAAAGAGCGTATGTCTATTGAGTTCAACGTGGACATAAACGAACTACTTGAAGGCGAGCCAACGGTAGATATGCCTTTTGAGGAGTTGGAAGAAAAGGTGGAGAAATTGAAAAACCGCATCGCCAACTTTGGTGAAGTGAATCCTTTTGCAGTCGAAGCGTACAACGAAATGCAAGATCGTGTCAATTTCATAAATGGACAGAAGGAAGATTTGCTACAAGCGAAGGATTCCTTGATGCAAACCATTAAAGAAATTGAGGCTACGGCAACGATGAAGTTTATGGATGCCTTCAACCGCACCCGCGAAAACTTCAAATACATCTTTACCAAGCTCTTTAACGAAGGCGATACTTGCGACTTGAGATTATCTGATCCTGATAATCCTTTGGATTCTAAGGTGGAAATAATGGCGCGTCCAAAAGGTAAGCGTCCTCTAACCATTGATCAGTTGTCGGGAGGTGAAAAAGCGCTTACTGCTATTTCACTAATCTTCTCTTTGTACTTGCTGAAACCAGCTCCGTTTTGTGTTCTTGATGAGGTAGATGCTCCGTTGGATGACATCAACGTGGAGAAATTCAACAACATCATTAGAGAGTTCTCGGCGAAGTCGCAGTTCATTCTGGTAACCCACAACAAGGCGACAATGGCAACTGCCGATAATATCTACGGTATTGTAATGGCTCAAACTGGTATTTCAAAAGCGGTGCCAGTAGACTTCAGCAGCCTGAACTAAAACGCCGTGGTAAATTCAGCACTCGAAGCAAGTTCTAAGCTTCCAGGATTGGAGACTACCATCTTTACGGTTATGGCTCGGCTGTCAGCCAAGCACAATGCCATTAATCTAGCGCAAGGCTTTCCCAACATTGCTATGGACAGCAAGCTGATTGATCTCGTGTATAAACACATGCGCGAGGGCAAAAATCAGTACGCCCCTATGGGCGGTGTTCCTGCTTTAACTCAAGCGCTGGCCAAGAAAGTGCAGCGGCTATACGGAGTGGAACTCAACCCGAAAGAAGAGATTACCATTAGCGTTGGTGCGACCCAAGCGTTGTTCGCAAGCATAACCGCCTTGGTAAATCCTGGCGACGAGGTCATTATTATCGAACCAGCCTACGATAGTTATGTGCCAGCTGTTAAGTTGGCGGGCGGCAAACCCGTTTACGTTTCACTTTCCTTTCCGGAGTACAGAATTCCCTGGGACGAAGTTGCGGCTGCGGTTTCCAGTAAAACGAAACTGCTCATTGTCAATACGCCCAACAACCCCAGCGGTACACTACTCGGCGCAAAAGACATCGAGGCGCTAACAGACTTAAGCAACAGAAACGATTTTTACATTTTGTGCGACGAAGTGTATCAGCATTTGATTTACGAAGGTGCAGAGCATAACAGTATGTTACGCTACCCTGCGCTGCGCGAGAGAAGTGTTTGTACTTATTCCTTTGGTAAAGTTTTCAATAACACGGGCTGGAAAATGGGCTACTTCATAGCTCCACCGGACATAACTTATGAAATACGCAAGGTGCATCAGTTTGAAGTCTTTTCGGCCAACACGCCCATACAATATGCGCTAGCCGACTTCTTAGCCGATGAAAGTACTTACCTAGACTTAAACGCATTCTACGAAAAGAAACGCGACTTCTTCGCCAGCAAAATGGCGGAGAGCAAATTCAAACTCCTCCCCTGTCGAGGTTCCTATTTTCAATTGGCAGATTACTCAGTCTTGAGTCAAAAGCCAGATATGGAGTATGCACAAGAGCTCACCAAAAGCATTGGCGTTTCGAGCATTCCTGTCAGCGCATTTTACCACAACAAACATGACAACAAAGTCTTGCGCTTTTGCTTCGCCAAAGACGAAGAGACTTTAAGCAAGGCCGCCGAAAAACTATGTCAACTCTAGCACCATGAAAAAGGAACAATTGAAAATCAGCGCGGTGCAGTACCAACCGCTATGGCATCAAGCAGAAAAGAATCGAGAAAGACTTAGCGAAATGCTCGCTGACTTGGACAGCAATGACAGCGATATCATTGTGCTATCAGAAATGTTCACTACCGGTTTTTCCATGGATGCGAGTCAAGCAGAAGCACCGGATGGCCCCTCGGTGCAATGGATGATAGACTTAGCCGCAAAAAAGCAAGCAGCGGTTTGCGGCAGCCTGATTATAAAAGATGGAAGCGCGTTTTACAATCGCTTGTATTGGGTCAAACCAGATGGCGCCATTTCTACTTACAACAAACGCCATCTATTCAACTACGCTGGCGAAGGTGAAGTATACACTGCAGGAAGCGAAAGATTAATCGTCGATTTTTTGGGATGGCGCATTTGTCCACTGGTTTGTTATGACCTGCGCTTTCCAGTTTGGAGCAGAAACAATGGTCAATACGATCTACTCATCTATGTTGCCAACTGGCCGACACCTAGAAGTTTGCACTGGAAGCATCTACTGCTCGGCCGTGCTATAGAGAACCAGAGCTACACCATGGGCGTCAATATTGTGGGCACAGACGGCAACGAGCACGAGTACAAAGGCGAAACCTCAATCATCGCCTACGACGGCACCATACTACAGCAGCACGCAGATACCGCTGGCATAGTGAGTGCCACGCTCGACAAGGCTGCGCAAGACCAATATCGACAAAAGTTGCCCTTCCTCAAAGACGGCGATAGCTTTAGTATAGATGCATAATTCTAAATTTCCCCTTGAGGCGCGGCTTGTCCAAAAGCCCAAAACGCCTATAATCCAGCGCACCTATCCCCTACCTTGTAGTCAGGTTAGAGACAGATTCTATTAAACTGCCGATAATCAAATTCTATTCAAAATTCGCGGACA
Source organism: uncultured Chitinophagales bacterium (assembly GCA_964654535.1). Taxonomy (GTDB): domain Bacteria; phylum Bacteroidota; class Bacteroidia; order Chitinophagales; family UBA2359; genus CAZZIZ01. The sequence goes on along the minus strand of CAZZIZ010000041.1, from coordinate 808 downwards.
ACGTTTTCCTGATCTAACGAGTCTTTAGAATAGAACTCCAAGTATGATAATTCGATAGAACTGAATAGTTCCATTAATTTTTAGGTTAACCGTCGATTCTTCAGGGTCGGCGGTTTTTTCGTTTTGGTACCTAAGGTTTTTTTATGCCTGTACTTTAATGTTAAAATTTGGGCGTGCCCCGCTCACATCTTGCTTCGCAAAGTTCGGGGTCGGGCTCTCGACCGTCGCTCTGTTCTGCAAAAAGCAAAAAGCCCTTCTAGCTCTTAAGGAGCTAAGGTCTTTGCTTGCTTTTTCCAACAGGAGCTCCACAAAGGTCTCCATCCCTCACGCTTTTTGTCTGAATCAAGATTCTCAGGATTTACAGGATTGTCAGGATATATTTACTCTTCATTTTTTCATTTCGACTAAGGGAGAAATCTCGACAACCAAACGTTCCGAATTCAATCGGAGTACATTAGTTGGCGCCTTGTTTCGCCCACGTACTCTAGCAAAAGCGTTTGAAAAAAAATCGTCCCGATCTGCGATCGGGATGCACAAACCGATCGATTTGCAATCGATCTAATATCGAGTCGCCGAAGGCAGCAGAATTATTGAAAGGAATTGGGAATACAAAAGCAAATCAGGTCGGATTGCAAATCCTCCAATTAAAGCATCCTGATCTGGAGATCAGGACGATTGAAGCCTTGTTTCGCCCACGTACTCTTGCAAAAGCGTTTGAAGCTAGTCGGGAAAACAGTCGGGTCTGAATTGAAAGGAAAGGGGAAATTTCCGAAGGAATTAACGGTACGAGCCGGGAGGCTCGCACCAT
>CAZZIZ010000040.1:0-20593 GCA_964654535.1 uncultured Chitinophagales bacterium | reverse complement strand
GCTCGGCGTGCTAAGGCTCACCGAACGACATCACGAAGACTTAACAGCCCTTGATACCTTATCTCGCGCTTGTCGCGATGCAAGAAAAAAAAGTAAGGACAGTACGGCAGCCCATTTAGGATAAACGACAAACCAGATTAGACTCGGAACTGCCTTTACATATACAGAATCTCTAGATCAGCTGCTTAACTTAATGACATTGGAGGGCACGTCCATCAAATATTTACTCATTTCGAGGTGGGTATATTGCCGAGGAATAATTATTTTTAGTAGACCTCGAAAGCCACCACCAATGAGAGACGCTCTGAACAGTGTTTATCAAGCCTATGATAAATACGAAAACCAGTTAGCGCATAAAAGCGCTCAGTTCGATTTCAAAAAAGTCGAATCTTTACTGTCTGGAATATATTCGCCTGGCCCCTCATTCATATATGTTTTTGACTTCAGGGAAAAGCGATTTGATTTTCTAAGTGATAGCATAGTCGAGCTATTTGGCTTATCAAGTGCTGATGCCACACCGGAAACCTTGATCAAGATTATTCACCCCGAGGATTTAGGTTTTTATGTCGCCGCGGAAGGCGTGGTCACAAAGTATCTTTTCGAAGTAATACCAAAAGAAGACCAGCCTTTTTACAAGGCTTCTTACATGTTCAGACTCGGAAATCCCTCGGCGAACGTTCCCTATAAAATGTATTTGCACCAGGGATTTTGCATTGCCTTCGACGAAGAAGGAAACATAGAACGGGCGCTGGGTGTTCAATCAGATATTTCTCATCTGACTAAAGTCAACCACAAAAAAATGTCGATGATAGGTATTAACGGAAGGCCTCCGTATTACAACATTGATCCCTTTGCCGATAATCATATACCGCAACAAGTGGATGAGACCATTCGTTTTACGAACAGAGAAAAAGAGATACTTCGGTTCCTTGCCGAAGGAATGATATCAAAAGAAATTGCTGAGCATTTATACTTGTCTATTGATACGGTGCGTACACACCGACGAAACATTCTCAGTAAATATGGTTTCAAATCTACTTCACACGCAGTGGCTTATTCGATTAAGAATGGGCTGATTTGAGAGAAGTGCGGAAACAGGATTTATAGGATTTTTAAGATGGAAAGGATGAAAGGTGCCAGTCTTAATAAACTATTAAACGATTAGAACTAGTATTCTCTTTTCTGGACTTGACTCTTACAAAGTAGTACCCTGTTTCTAAGAAACTTACATCGATTCGCTCTTTGGCTAAAGCCGTTCCTGAATGAATAAGCGTTCCGCTGACGTTGTAGATCTGGAAGTCTCCTTCCATAGCGTTCGAAAATTGAAAGTAATCTTGTGTTGGGTTGGGGTATAGCTCAACAGACTGACTTTCTTGTGCATTAGAGCCCAGCCCCTACTTCACCTCACACTCAAACATCGACTCCCCCTCCAAAAACCCCTCAAGCTTATCACCAATCTTCACCGGCCCAACCCCAGCAGGCGTACCAGTAAAAATATAATCACCAACATTCAAAGTAAAGTACTTCGACAAGTGACTAATCAAAGTCGCAAAAGGAAAAATAAGATCAGTCGTATTGCCTTGCTGCACCGACTTATCGTTCTGCTTCAGTTCAAACTTAATCGCATTTAAATCAGGTAAATTTTCTTTAGGCTGAAAATCGCTAACCAAAGCAGAGTGATTAAAGGCCTTCGCTATTTCCCAGGGGTGACCCTTCTCCTTGCACTTTTTCTGAACGTCACGGGCCGTAAAGTCAATACCAATCCCTACTTGATCGTAGTAAGTATCCGCAAACTTTTCCTCAACGTGCTTTCCATTTTTGCAAATCTTCAAGACCACCTCCAGTTCGTAATGAATATCCTTACTAAAGTCAGGGTAGTAAAAAGGTTTGCCCGCCTTCAAAATAGCGGTAACTGGTTTCATAAAAACCAATGGCTGAGAAGGCACGGGGTTATTGAGCTCCTTAGCGTGATCTACGTAGTTTCTACCGATGCAAAATATTTTCATTCCTCTTTTTTCTTTTTCTGTTTGTTCTTGTTGTTTACGTTCATAGCTCGGTCGGGGCCTATGGCGACAAAATCAAAAACGAACTTTATAGCCTCGTTAATATGGTCCATTAAATCTTCTTGTTCTCGCTTATCCCACTTGCCGAGTACATAGTCCACTTGTCGGCCGCGTTTAAAAGTATCGCCAATACCAAAGCGCAGACGGCAGTAATTGTTGTTACCCAGTTTGGCCTCAATGTCTTTTAGACCATTGTGGCCTCCAGCGCTGCCCTTCTTTTTTAGGCGCAATTTCCCGAAAGGTAAATCAAGGTCATCCACCAAAACCAATAAGTTCTCCTGAGGAATTTTTAACTCCTGCAACCAATAGCGAACCGCTTTGCCACTCAAGTTCATGTAAGTAGTCGGCTTTATCATTGTAATACTCTTGCCCTTAAATCGAAAGTTCGTCATAGTCACGTTCTTTCCAGTTTCAAAAGTCAGTTCCTTTCTGTAGGCAATAGTATCGACAATCTCGAAGCCAATGTTGTGACGAGTATCATCGTACTCCGCACCTATGTTGCCTAATCCAGCTATTAAGTATTTCAATTCAGGTTCATTTATTGGTTGCTCCTTTACAGGAGCATCCTCAGCTTTACTTTCTGGACGAGCCCAGAGTTTCTTAATCCATTCAAACATACTAACGTAAAGAAAACAGATTGAGCAATACAATCCACGTTATGTTTAATACAATCCTCATAAAACGAAAACATCCGCAAACCCCGAAGGGAGTGCGGATGTCGATTCAATCTCTGACAAATGAATTTTGCTATTTCTTATCGTCTCCTTCTTTAGCATCACCCTCAGCAGCAGGTGCATCGCCTTCAGCACCTTCAGCACCTTCGCCTGCAGCAGCTTCAGCTTCAGATTCAGCACTTTTAAGAGCTCTAGGTATTTCAACAGAAGCTATAGGAATTTGCGGATTGTTCATGATTTCCATGTTCTCCAGTTCAATTTCCTTCACTTTAATCGACTTACCGAGTTCAACCTCAGTTACGTCAATAGCTATTTCCGATTTCAAGTCTTTTGGGAAAGCCTTAACGCTAAGCGTTCTTAAGGCAGGCATCAATTTGCCCCCTTCTTTAACACCTGCAGCCTGACCAGTAAAACGAATCGGTAAGTTTACCGTTACCTTCTTGTCGTCCACTAGGGCCAAAAAGTCAAGGTGTACAATGTTATCCGTTACCGGATGAAATTGCGATTCTTTCAAAATCGCTCTGTGCGTTTTGCCAGCAACTTCAACATCTACCGTGTGAAAGTTTGGTGTGTAGATTAGGTTCTTAAACGCTCCCGTTGGTGCTGTAAAGTGAACGGTCTCTCCTGCACCATATAGTACACAAGGAACCAATCCATCTCTGCGTGCTTTACGAGCGGCCTTAGGACCTAGGTCCGTACGCTCTTCAGCTTTGATACTTATTGTTTCCATTTTAAAAAATTTATTAAACAAATAATGAACTAATCGATTGATGATCGTGCACATACTTAAAAGCAGTAGCAAACAAATCGGCAACCGACAATACTTTTATTTTTTCAGCTCCTTCCTTCACTGGAATGGTGTCACAAACCACCAATTCTTCCAACTCAGACTCCGCAATACGTTCATAGGCAGGACCAGACAAAACCGGATGCGTACACAATGCACGAACCGATAAAGCACCCTTCTCCTTCAGCAAACGTGCAGCATTGGTCAGTGTTCCGGCCGTATCGCAAATATCATCTATGATAATTACGTGTTTGTCTTTCACCTCTCCAATAACCCGCATCGAAGCAATCTCATTGGCGCGCTTGCGATACTTATCACAAATCACCATTTCATTTCCAAAACGCTTAGCGTACTCACGTACACGTTTCGAGCTACCCACATCGGGCGCAGCAAAAATGAAATCATCCAAACCCAAACTCTTTATGTAAGGAACGAATATGGCCGAACTATCTAAGTGATCCACCGGGATATCAAAAAATCCCTGAATCTGCGGAGCGTGCAAGTCCATCGTCATAACACGGTTTGCACCCGCCGCCGTTAGCAAGTTGGCCAACAGTTTCGCAACAATCGAAACCCGTGGCTTGTCCTTTCTATCTTGACGCGCATATCCGAAGTACGGAATCACTGCCACGATATAATCAGCAGACGCACGTTTCGCTGCATCAATCATCATCAGCAGCTCTAACAAATTGTCGCTAGGTGAGAAAGTACTTTGCACCAAAAACACAAAACACCCACGCACCGAATCCAAAATATTAGGCTGAAACTCACCATCGCTAAAACGCTCGACCACCGAGTTGCCTATCGGCTGATGGTATTTGCGCGCAATCTCTTCTGTTAAGTAACGAGTCCGTTCCCCAGAGAAGATTTTAATGTTCGTAGCCATACCTATTTTGAGTCCGCAAAAGTACCATATTATAAGCATTGCCGCCGAGCCTTTCGAGCCGAAAAATGGAGATTTTATGGGGTTTTGGACTAGCTCCCCTCCATTATAAGAGAGGGGCTGGGGGAGGGTTCTCGCTATGCAGATTTGAATCTGTGTTTAACAATTTCATTGGGCGTGCCCCCTTCTGCTTTCAGCAAGGGGTCGGGCTGTCGGCCCTCGCTCTGTTCTGCCTTTTTCACGCATTGCCCCTCTAGCTCTTAAGGAGCTAAGGGCAAAGGTTCAAAGGCAACAGGAGCTCAAACATAGGCCTCTATCCCTCACGCAATCTCTCCGCAGGCCAACGATTTGCATACTTTGATTCAAGACTTCAGCCTTTATCCCTGATTTTCAGCAGAATACATAGCAAAATAGGCGGTTTCTACGCTTTTAGTCCCTACTTTTAAAGCAATATGCAAAAACGCTGGGTTGTCAAAGATGCTGACCGAGCAAAAATCGATGAACTACAACAAAAACTAAAAATTCACCCTACGCTCTGTCAACTATTAGTGCAGCGCGGAATTGACACTTTTGAAAAGGCGGAAACTTTTTTCCGTCCTACTTATGAGCATCTCCATGATCCTTATCTCATGAAGGATATGGACCTTGCCGTAGAACGTATTGAACAGGCACTGATCAATAACGAACGGATAATGGTTTATGGAGATTACGATGTTGACGGAACCACCGCGGTGGCTCTAGTTTATGGATTTCTGTCTCAGATTTATAGCAATATGGAATACTACATTCCAGATCGCTACCGCGAAGGATACGGCGTATCCGAACTCGGCGTAAAGCACGCCATCAATCAAGGAGTTTCTTTAATCATTGCTCTGGACTGCGGAATCAAAGCCGTCGACAATGTTGCTATGGCCAAAGAGCAAGGAGTCGACTTTATCATTTGCGATCACCACCGTCCCGGAGAAGTTTTGCCACCAGCAGTAGCAGTGCTCGATCCAAAACGCGATGACTGCGAATATCCCTTTACAGAGTTAAGCGGTTGTGGTATCGGTTTTAAACTGGTGCAAGCCTTCGCACAACGAAACAACGTTCCTTTCAAATTTGTAGAAGAACAGTTAGATATTACTGCAGTAAGTATTGCTTCTGATATTGTTTCGCTCAAAGGCGAAAACCGAGTGCTTGCTTATTTCGGTTTAGAAAGATTGAATAATGCACCTCGTCCAGGATTAAAATCTTTAATCGAAACTGCAGGGATTAATCGTGAACTGAAAATTTCTGATATCGTTTTTGTTATCGGACCGCGTATTAATGCCGCAGGTAGATTGGACAGCGGTAAAGACGCTGTGCGCCTTTTGTTATCGGCTGAAAATTATACCGCGCAAGAAAACGCCTTCAAGTTAGAGAGCAAAAATCAAGAGCGAAGAAAAATTGATGGTGATATCACGCGCGAGGCTTTACACCTTATTGGTCAGAGCCCCGAGCTAAAAAGTAAAAAGTCCACCGTCCTATTCAAGCCAACTTGGCACAAAGGAGTAATCGGAATTGTGGCTTCTAGACTTATAGAAACCTACTTCCGTCCAACCATCATTTTAAGTGGAAACGACGGCAAAGCCTCAGGCTCAGCACGTTCCGTGCCTGGTTACGATATTTACAATGCCATCAAAGAGTGCAGCGATTTGCTGGATCAATTCGGTGGACACAAATATGCAGCTGGTCTAACCCTTGATATCGAGAAAATACCTGCCTTCATCGAACGTTTCGAAGAAGTGGTCTCTTCTACGATTACGGAAGAGATGCTTATTCCTGAAATTAAAGTAGACGCCATCTTAGACTTTAAAACCGTCACCGACTCGTTTTACAAAATTCTCGATCAATTTAGCCCCTTCGGTCCAGGTAATATGAAACCAACCTTTGTTTCCAATAACCTACGCGATACAGGTCGTTCTGCTCAAGTGGGTATGGATCGAAGGCATCTAAAAATTCACGCCACTCAGTTTGGCTCTTTTCCAATAGATGGCATAGGTTTCAACATGGGTGAAAAATATGATCTAGTCAGAGGCAACCCATTCGACCTTTGTTACAGTCTTGATATGAACGAGTACAAAGGCAAGAAGAAATTGCAAATGAATGTTAAAGATATCAAACAGACTGAGCCGAGCTAAATGATTCTCAGATCAGAAAATCTAAAAAAATCTTACGGTAACAAGCAAGTTGTTAAAGGCGTTTCCCTGCATGTGGAGCAAGGCGAAATTGTCGGCCTGCTTGGTCCCAATGGTGCCGGTAAAACCACCAACTTTTATATGATTGTTGGTCTCATAAAGCCAGAGGCAGGGACTGTTTTTTTAAATGACGAGAACATTACGAGCCTGCCAATGTATAAGCGAGCGAAAAAGGGTATAGGCTACCTACCTCAAGAAGCTTCTGTTTTTCGCCACCTCAGCGTTGAAGACAATATAACCGCAGTTCTGGAAATGACTGAGCTTTCAAAAAGCGAACAAAAGGACAAACTCGAAGAAGTACTCGAAGAATTTGGTTTAAACCACGTAAGAAAAAATTTAGGGAATGTACTTTCTGGAGGTGAGCGACGTCGGACGGAGATAGCACGCGCCTTAGCAGTGAGCCCGAATTTTATTTTGCTTGACGAGCCTTTCGCTGGCGTTGACCCGATCGCCGTCGAAGACATTCAGTCCATCGTAGAAAAATTGAAGTATAAGAACATCGGCATCCTCATTACCGATCACAATGTTCAAGAAACACTCTCTATTACCGATAGAGCATACTTACTTTTCGAAGGAAGCCTCCTTAAAGCTGGTACTGCCGAAGAGCTCGCCTCTGATGAGCAAGTGAAAAAAGTCTACCTCGGCCAAAATTTCGAGCTTAGACGCAAACAACCCAACTAATTCTGTCGTAACTTCTTGAATGCAGTTTTTGCATTCCATAATCGGCTGGTATATCAAAAAGCGCTTAGATGAAATCTACGCCTTCATTGATGAACCTATAAAAACCCAAGAAGATCAGCTAACTGCGCTCGTATCTCGAGGCCGAAATACGGCTTGGGGAAAGGCCCGCGGTTTCGCGGATACCCATTCCTACAAAGACTTTGTAAAAACCCATCCCATAGTCAATTACCAAACCTTGAAGCCTTGGATTCAAAAAATAATGAACGGCCAAGAAAATGTTTTGTGGGACGGACCAATCAGTTGGATGGCTAAATCTTCAGGTACTACCTCCGACAGAAGCAAGTTCATTCCAGTGAGTACCGAAAGTATGGAAGGACATTACACAGGTGCCAGAGACACCTTCGCACTATACTTACATAATAATCCCTCTTCCGAAATGTTTCGGGGTAAGGGTGTCGTACTTGGTGGCAGCCACAAAGTGAGTGAATGGAACGACGACATTCAATACGGCGATCTCTCCGCTGTATTAATGAAAAACCTGCACAAGCTTCCCCGTTACCTTTCCGCCTTGAGCCAGGAAACAGCAGTCATGGAAAACTGGGAGGAGAAGTTAGATCGTATTGCGGACGAAGCATTAGGGAAACGCATTACGCATATTGCAGGCGTTCCTACTTGGAGTTTGCTGCTTATTAAAAAGGTTTTAGAGAAAACGGGCCGAGCCAATCTAAAAGAGGTTTGGCCAAGTCTGGAGCTTTATATTTCTGGAGGAGTGAGCTTCACGCCTTACCAGAAAGAGTTTGCAAAGCTGCTCGGAGATAATCTTAACTGCATTCAAACTTATAATGCATCCGAAGGATTCTTTTCCGTCCAAGATCAGCTAGATGCCGACGACATGTTGTTGCTCCTCGACAATGGTATATTCTATGAGTTTATGCCAATGGAAGAACACGGAAAGCCTAATCCTAAAACCGTTCCGCTAGAAGGAGTGGAGCTTGGTAAAAACTATGCCCTTATCATTTCTACAAACGCCGGCCTTTGGCGTTACTTAATTGGCGATACCGTTCGCTTTACGAGTCTTGCGCCCCATCGCATTCAAATTACTGGACGTACCAAACATTTTATCAATGTTTTTGGTGAAGAAGTAATCGTCGATAATTCTGACCGAGCTATTCAAAGAACTTGTGCTGAGTTTCAGTCGAGCATAGTAGAGTATACCGTGGCGCCGATTTTCCTTACTACCGAATCCCAAGGTGCACACCAATGGTTGATAGAGTTCGGTAAAGCACCGGGCGATTTAGATATGTTTGCGCAAAGACTCGACGCAAATTTGCGTTTGCTCAATTCAGATTATGACGCGAAACGTACAGCTGACTTAGCTATGCGTAATCTTGTACTTACGCCAGTCACTAAAGACACCTTTTACAATTGGATGAAATCGAACGGCAAGTTTGGTGGACAGAATAAAGTGCCGCGTTTGAGTAATTCGCGAAAGGTTTTGGAGGCAGTTTTGGAGTTTTCAGGGGAGACAGTTACTTCTTCCGCTCAGTAGTAAACCGAACCAATTGCTCCAAGCCATTCCTAGCGGCACTTTCAGGAAACTGATAAAGCAATTCAAAGGCCTCGGCTTGTAGCTCACTCATTTTTTGATTGGCGTACTCTATACCACCATTGTTCCAGACAAACTCGATGACCTCTTTAACTTTTGCTTTGTCTTCGCTGTGATTTTTGATCAGCTTTATGATGTGCCTTTTGGCAGATCTGTCTGCATTTTCCAAGCTCACAATTAAGGGCAAGGTCATTTTCTTCTCCTTGATATCAATACCAGTAGGTTTACCGATGCTTTCGCCACCGAAATCGAAAATGTCATCCTTGATTTGAAAAGCCAAACCTACTTTTTCTCCGAACTGATGAACCAGTTTTAGCTTTTCTGGATCTTCATTAGTAGAAGCGAATCCAACAGAACAAGCTGCAGCTATTAAAGTTGCGGTCTTTTGTCTTATGATATCGTAATAGGTCTGTTTGTCAATGTCGAGTTTACGCGCTTTCTCCATCTGCAACAACTCACCCTCGCTCATTTGCTTAATCGCTTCAGAGACGATTTCTAAAATGAAGTAATCCTTGTTTTCAAGGCTTAACAAGAAACCCTTGGAGAAAAGATAATCTCCGACTAGTACTGCAATTTTGTTCTTCCAGAGTGCATTGATGGAAAAGATACCTCGGCGCTTCTGTGAGTCGTCTACCACATCGTCGTGAACCAAGGTGGCGGTGTGCAGCAATTCTATAAATGAGGCGCTGCGATAGCTCTTGTCATTGATTTCACCACCTAATTGGGCTGAGAATAGCACAAACATGGGTCTCATTTGTTTCCCTTTGTGCTTAACGATGTAATACATGATTTTATCGAGCAGAGATACCTTACTTTTCATTGACTCTCTAAACCTTCTTTCGAAGGTGTCGAGGTGCTCCGCTATGGGCTCTTTTATCTTAGAAAGCGAGGTGGACATTTGTGTATTTGGGCATTGTCTTTTTCGACGCCGCCAAAGTTATATTATTAAATTTGGATAATCTATGGTGGAACGGCACGATATACAATTGCTTGGTAGCGAAGAGCGACCCTTCTTGCTCGATGTCTCTTTGGTACCCGATAAAGCTCCGAAGCCTGTCGTGATATTTTGTCACGGTTTTAAGGGCTTTAAAGATTGGGGATGTTTCGATTTAGTTGCCAATGCCTTCGCGGTAGCGGGTTTTGTTTTCATAAAAATGAACTTCTCTCATAATGGTACAACAATAGAAAAACCCCTTGAGTTCGATGACCTAAAGGCTTTTGGAAACAACAATTTCACTAAAGAGTTGTTTGACCTACAAAAGACAATTGACTGGTTAAGCACTAGCGAGTTATCAGGTAAAATGGATTTAGATCGAATAAACCTAATAGGGCATAGCCGGGGTGGCCCCACCGTATTGTTGCAAGCTGTTTCTGACCAACGTGTGAAGCGAGTCGTCACTTGGGCCAGTATCAGCAACTTCGAACGTATGATACCCAATAGCGAACTTGAAGATTGGGAGGCAGATGGAGTTCGATTTATTATGAATGGTCGTACAAATCAAATGATGCCACTCTATTGGCAGTTATGCGAAGATTATTTTCGCAATAAATCCAAACTTGATACGGCAACATTGGTTTCTCGACTGGCTATTCCGCAACTAATCATTCACGGTGATAATGATAGTTCAGTTCCGATAGATATTGCTTTTGAACTAAAGACCTACAACCCGAAAGCCGAAATGGTTGTAATTCAAGGTGGAGACCATACCTTTGGAGGACGGCATCCCTATGAGGATGTTGACCTTCCTGCTGATTTTAAGCAGGTCGTAAAAACCTCAATTGAATTCTTAGCTTGAGCAAACCGCTAAACATAGTCAACAAACGAGCTTCCTTCGAGTACTTTATAGTCAATAAGTACTCGGCGGGCATAGTCTTGACTGGTTCTGAAATAAAATCAGTACGCATGGCGAAAGTGAGTCTCAATGATGCCTATTGCATATTCTTGAATGGAGAGCTTTGGGTAAGAAACATTCACATTGGAGAATACAAACAGGCTTCCTTCAATAATCACGAGCCGAGACGTATGCGCAAGCTTTTACTAAAGCGCGACGAGCTTAAGCGCCTACAAGCTAAAGTCAAAGAAAAGGGATTTACGATTGTACCCGTTCAGATGTTCCTCAACGAAAAGGGTTTTGCTAAACTAGATATTGCCTTGGTCAAGGGTAAGAAGAAATATGACAAGCGAGATTCTATAAAAAACAAAGACATCAAACGTGATATGGATCGCGCTTCAAAACACTTCTAAAGCTTGAAACGGCTGATATTTTCCTTTTCGTTCATCATCGGAACAAATCGAAAAGCACCTTTCTCTTCTACTTCAAAATTGTCTTCACTAACCCGCGTTCTTAAGAGCATTTCTTGTGCCCCAGATTGACTGCCGACCGGGATAATCATTTGACCGCCAATCTTTAACTGCTTATCTAAAGCTTGAGGAAGATTTTCTGGCGAGGCGGTAACAATGATTTTATCGAATGGTCCTTCCTCTGGCCAGCCCTTAAAGCCATCTCCGAATTTTGATTTGATGTTGAAGTAGCCCAAAGCGACAAATTGTAGCTTGCTCTTATCGTGTAGCTTGCGAATCCGCTCGATGGTAAAGACGTCGGCGCCCATTTCTGCTAGCACAGAAGCTTGGTAACCTGAACCAGTCCCAACCTCAAGTACTTTCTGTCCAGGTTTTATATTTAGCGACTGAGTTTGAAATGCTACGGTATAAGGCTGCGAGATGGTCTGTTCCTCATCGATGCGCAGAGCTGTATTTTCATAGGCCCTTTCGTGCAGAGCATATTTAACGAACTGATGTCTCGGGATTTTCAAAATAGCCTCCAAGACCTTTGCATCACTAATTCCTTTGCTTCGTAATAGCGAAACGAGTTTTTTTCGCTGACCTTTCTGTTTGTAGGTGTCTCTCAATTCTGGCTTTATTTTGGGGTTCTTTTGAATCGGCGGGCAAAACCCACGGCTCAATATTATCAATTCCTTTACATTTGACCATAACTACTTTTATACATGTACAAGATAAAATTTGGAACCGACGGCTGGCGTGCCATTATAGCCGAAGGATATACTTACGAAAACCTTCATCGTGTTTCTGAGGCCACTGCAGTTTGGGTAAATGAAAACTATGACTCGGCTAGCGTTGTAATTGGATACGACTGTCGCTATCAAGGAACACGATTCACGGAATATGCCGCTCGAGTTTTAGCCAGTAGTGGAGTAAAAGTCATTATATCCGATGGTTTTGTTTCTACACCTATGGTATCTCTGGCGGTGGTAAAAGAAAAAGCCAGTTTGGGAGTCGTTATAACTGCTAGCCATAACCCACCAGAATACAACGGTTTTAAACTGAAAGCAGATTTTGGTGGACCGAGTGGACCAGCAGTAATTAAGCAAGTGGAAGATTTAATTCCCGATGCACCTAAAGTAGCCTTGAAATCTTTGGATGAACTAAAAGAAGCTGGCTTGATCAGCTATTTGGATATGGAAACAATGTACTTGGATGAGGTTTTCGCCAAGTTTGATATAGAGGCAATCAAAAAGGCCAACATTGGAATAGCCTATGATGCGATGTACGGAGCCGGACAAGCCGTGATGAATAAAATACTTCCAAAGACTGTATTGCTGCATGGAGAATTCAACCCCAGCTTCAATGGACAGGCTCCGGAGCCTTTGCACAAAAACCTTTCCGAGCTATCTGAGCTTATTGCAGGCCGAGACGATTTGCAATTTGGTATGGCAACCGACGGAGATGCGGATAGAATAGGCTTATACAACCATAAAGGTGAGTTTGTCGATTCTCACAAAACGCTTTTGTTACTCACCAACTATATTCATAAGTACAAAGGTTTGAATGGAAAAGTGGTCACCACCTTCTCAGTTACAAACAAGCTCCGACAACTCTGCAATCATTACGACTTGCCAATCCAGATTACCAAAATTGGCTTTAAGTACATCTGCGGAATAATGGTCAACGAAAATGTGATCGTCGGTGGCGAAGAATCTGGTGGCTTAGCGATAACGGGACATGTACCTGAGCGCGATGGCATATGGATTGCACTTACCATTCTAGAGTTTATGGCTAAGACTGGAAAATCGCTAGAAGAATTAATGGCAGAAATTTATGATTTAGTAGGCATGTTTGAATTCAAAAGAAACGACTTGCATATAACCAATGAGCTGAAGCATTCCATTATGAAGCAATGTGCTGACGGTGCTTTTAAAAGCTTTGGTGATTTAGCTGTAACTAGTGAAGAATCCATTGATGGTTATAAGTACTATTTTTCTGATAACGAATGGGTGTTGATTCGTCCATCGGGAACCGAACCTGTACTACGTGTTTACTGCGAAGCGCCTACGATGGAACGCGTCGATGCCATATTGGCCAAAGTAGAATCAGCAATAACATAAAATCATGCGGAGAGTAATTTGTATTGCTTTAATACTTTTCTCCTGCTACAATCTTTCAGGACAAGATTCTCTTTTAAAAGTTAAGCGTCCGTTTTTTCAACCCGCAACGGAATTAGATAAATCTCGTGTAAGGTTAATAAATGTAAGTGCCGCTGTTTCCTACACAGGTTTAATGCTCGCTCTCAACGAGTATTGGTATAAAGATTTCCCTCGCTCTAGTTTTCACTTCTTTAATGACAACCGAGGATGGAATCAAGTAGACAAAGTCGGTCACGTTTGGACGTCATATCGCGAAGGCCTTACTATGATAAAACTGTATCGCTGGGCTGGGGTTGAAGACAAAAAAGCAATATGGATAGGGGGTTTAATGGGCTCGGTATTCCAAACCTCCATCGAAATTTTAGATGGGTATTCTGCCCAATGGGGTGCTAGCCCTGGAGACTTATTGGCTAATTCCATTGGAAGCGCTCTCGTTATAGGCCAAGAGTTGGCCTGGCAGGAACAGAAGTTTTTCTTCAAGTTTGGAATCGGATATAGTAAGTACAACAACTACCCCGAGTTTATTCAAAATAGAGTTGACGATTTATACGGTACTGGTCTTGCCGAACGCATATTAAAAGACTACAATAAACAATCATATTGGTTAAGTTTTCATCCGTCTGTGTTGGGTTTTGGTCACAGTATGCCCAAATGGTTAAACATTTCTGTTGGTTATGGCGCGGAAGATGTGTTCGGCGGATTAAAAAACGAATGGACAGTCAATGATGAAATAATCAACGTAAGCCGAACGTATCCTAGACAAAGAGAGTATTACTTGGGTTTAGACATAAGGCTTTCAGAAATACCAGTGCGAAACAAGCACTTACATAATATTTTAGTCGCATTAGATTTTATTAAATTTCCTTTACCCGCGATTTGTTTGAAAAGTAATGGAGACTTTGTTTTTAAAGCATTAAGTTTATAGCGATCACAGTAGGCCCTGTGTGTTTGTTTTTTTTACGGGAATTCAAATAACATGTCATACTACTCTATTAAGGAACTGGCAATCATGTCAGGCATAAAGCCGCATACCATTAGAATTTGGGAGCAGCGCTACGATTTAGTAAATCCGGAAAGAACCGATGCTAATTTTAGGTGTTACAATACTAGGGACGTTGTGTATTTAATACGATTAGCAGGATTAAATCATGATGGTCATAAAATTTCTTCTCTGGCAGAAAAGACACGAGAAGAAATTACTTCGGATTTTGACGAATTGAAAATGCGCGCGACGAACCCTGAGTTTTTTGTACAATGCCTTTTGATAAACATGCTCAATCTAGACCAAGTTAGCTTTATGGCAAACTTAGCGCTAAGCCAATCTAAAATTGGTATTGACGAGACCTGTACCGAAGTTTGTTTTAAACTGATAGAAAAATGTAATCAAGTTTTAACCAAAAGAAAGATTAATTCTTGCTATGAGCACTTTGCCCATGCCTTGATTCGCAACCATTTTTTGAGCAATCAAATTGAACTTAAAAACAGCGATCTCAACCGTAATGGAAAAACCTATGTTCTATTTATTTTAGAATCTGATTTTCACGAATGTGAGTTGCTTTATGCATCGTATAAACTCCGAAAGGCGGGCCATCAGGTCATTTACCTCGGATTTAAAATTAACGCTGATCACATTAATGAAATCGCAAGAGATATTCCAGTGGACTATTTCTTAACGACGATAAATACGTTTTCGTCAAAAAAGAAAATTGAGAATAACATTAAAAAAATATTGGCGGAGTTAGACGATAAATCAACCCTGATCATTCACTCTAAAAATGCAGATAAATTGGTGCCTCAAGAATCGAAGGCCAAGTGCATAAGCTTGACAGATCTTGCGGAGTTTAAGAGCTTTCTCAATAATGCCACTGTTC
Source organism: uncultured Chitinophagales bacterium (assembly GCA_964654535.1). Classification (GTDB taxonomy): domain Bacteria; phylum Bacteroidota; class Bacteroidia; order Chitinophagales; family UBA2359; genus CAZZIZ01. The sequence goes on along the minus strand of CAZZIZ010000040.1, from coordinate 5,366 downwards.
CGATATTTGAGCAACGGACTAGCGCGTGTAGTTAGGAGCTTCTTTCGTAATCTGAATATCGTGAGGGTGACTCTCTTTTATCCCCGCTCCACTAATCATTACGAACTTTGCATTTTTTAGATCGGCGATGTTGTTTGCACCGCAGTAACCCATACCGGCACGCAAGCCGCCAACGTACTGCACCATAACTTCTCCTACTGATCCTTTAAATGGTACGCGGCCAACTATTCCTTCAGGGACAAGTTTCTTAATATCGTCTTCAGCATCTTGGAAGTATCGGTCTTTCGATCCTTTTTGCATGGCTTCAACAGAACCCATCCCTCTATAGCTTTTGAACTTACGGCCTTCATAAATAATGGTTTCGCCAGGTGCTTCTTCTACACCCGCGAACAACGAGCCCGCCATAACGCAATCCGCACCTGCTGCTATTGCTTTAACTATGTCACCGGTATACCGTATTCCACCGTCGCCAATTATAGGAACATCGCTTCCTTCTATTGCTTGCGAGGCCTCGAATATTGCGGTCAGTTGTGGCACACCTACGCCGGCTATTACACGCGTGGTACAAATTGATCCAGGACCAACGCCCACTTTAATGCCGTCTACACCAGCATCGACTAGCGCTTTTGCTGCAGGACCTGTGGCTACATTGCCCGCTACTATTTGTAATTCAGGAAAAACGGAGCGCAGTTCTTTGACTTCATCTAGCACACCTTTTGAGTGACCGTGTGCAGTATCTACACAAACTAAATCGATTCCCTCTTTTAGCAAGGCATCTACTCTTTGTAAAATGTCTTTGGTAACGCCTACTGCAGCACCCACGCGCAAACGACCATAGCGATCCTTGCAAGCGGAAGGGTGACTTTTTAAACGTAAAATATCTTTGTAGGTAATTAACCCAACCAATTTACCACTAGGATCAACTACTGGTAACTTTTCTATTCTGTGCTCTTTGAGTATGAGTTCTGCTTGCGCCAAGGTTGTTCCCTCAGGTGCAGTAATAAGATTCTCACTAGTCATTAATTCAGAGATGGGCCCGCTGCCATCTGTTTCAAAACGCAAATCTCTATTGGTTATGATACCAACCAACTTGGTATTGTCATCTATAACGGGAATACCACCGATGCGATGTTCACGCATCATATTTTGTGCATCACCTATTGTAGCCTTGCTCGTTAGAGTAACTGGGTCGAGAATCATACCACTTTCAGAACGTTTTACTTTTCTAACCTGAGCGGCTTGTTGCTCGATACTCATATTTTTATGGAGAATACCTATGCCGCCGTGACGTGCCAGAGCGATGGCCATTTGCCATTCGGTAACTGTATCCATAGCTGCCGAGACTATAGGCGTGTTGAGTTTTATTTTTCGGCTTATGCGGCTAGATATATCAACTTCGCGAGGAAGAACCTCGGAGTAGGCAGGTACTAATAAAACATCGTCGAATGTAACGCCGCGGGTGGAGAACTTGGCAGCGTAGGCTTGATCTTGAAACTGATTTTCCATAAATAAAGGTAATGAAAATTAAAATTGACTTCCTAGCATTTTTCGCCCAAATAGTCGCGTGAGGGATAGGAAGTATGCGACCAAAGGGAGCAGTCTCCTTTGTTGAGCCAGCTAATCTTTACCGCCTTAGCGGTAGAGAGATTTGTTTAGGCGAAACAAGCAGGAGACCGAAGCGAAGCGGAGTACTGGATAGCCCGACCCCGAATCTCCCTGTCCCTTGTTGGTCCCCAGACCAACAAGGACAGGGAGATTCGGGGGCACGCCCAAATATTTTATAGATAACTCTCAACAGGGAATAAACTTTCGCGTCTTAATCAAAACATTACTCCCCTCCCTTTTAAGGGAGGGGCTGTGGGAGGGTTTTTGCTGTGTAAATTGGAAGGTGCAAATCAAACAATGACATTCAAGCCCACACCCAAAAACAAAACCTAGAAATCTAAATGGAGAATTAGCGCATAAGGAGAACCGTCCCCTTACGCTCCAGTTGGATACCGTTGAGCGATCGCATCTCGATAACATAAGCGTAGACGCCCTGCGGCACTAGGCCGCCGTTATTGAAGCCATCCCAACCCACATCGGGGCTATTGGTTTCAAAAAGTATTTCACCCCAACGATTAAAAATGACCATTCGGTAGTCGTCGACATTAGGAAAGACTATGGTCGGGATAAAAATTTTGTTTACGCCGTTTGGCGCAAAAACATTGGGCACAAAGATGCGTGAGTTCTGTACCACGCAAGCCTCCCAAGACCAAGAGCTCAAGCCCGGCACAGGCCCAACGGGAGCTGGTACGTCCAAATCGAACAGTGCTTCTACTCTGTAGCAAAGGCCTCCAGACGTTGACGCGGCATCATCATCCAAAACATCGATATATTCCAGCGTAGCAGAACCAACGTTTGCAATAGGTGTAGTAAAATTATCGTCGCTTCTGTAAATGTTATAAGAGTCTACCGATCCATTTTCTATTTCAAAAGCATTCCAATCCAGAATGTTGCTGGAGTTAAAGTTATCCTGAGCGTTCAAAAGTATTGTACGCACATTGCCCGAAGGAGTCTCGGCACCGCAAGTGTCGGCGGCAGAAACATTGTAGTAATAGGCACGAGTACTGGTGTTAACCAAGGCATCAATAGTATCCATTACCGCTGTATAGGGTATGTCGCCCATATCAATATGCGAGTCTATACTCGGTATATCGAGACCACGATTCAAGATTAAGCGGTCGGCCATTGTCGTCTCATCAATAAACCACTCCACCAGAATCTCCGATTGGCTTAAGGCCGTGGCGTTGCGCATATAAATATATTCCGGCAGCTCGGGCTCACTAAAATCAAAACAAATCTCGTTGGACAATGAAGTCGCGCCCAAATCATTTTCGCCTTCGATGGCAAAGCAGGTCGGACCTACATCGCTGCCGTCTAAAATGTAATCTATAGTATGGGGAACTATAGCAGGGTCAGAAGTGTCAACTTCAACGCCATTTTTCAAGAGGCGATAAGATACAATATTGTTCCACCCAACGTAGCCAGTCCAAGGAAAGGTCAATACTCCTTCACAGGGATCGCCTTCTGCGAACATGCGCATAGTAGAGTGTGGCAGGCCCGTATTGGAACCAGTGTTGCTGCACCCGTCTAGCGTGCTAAGGTCGTAAGTTTCGACCATGTCAGATGGAGAGGCATTTGTGTCTACCGTCTGGGTAATATCGATACCTAAAATACTTTGTATTTCTACTGGACCGCCATTTATATTTCTAAAAACGCGCGTGCCAAACAAATCAGGAAAATCACCAGGTTCCCATATTATGAGTACATCGCCATCGACCACACTAACCGAAACAATAGTTGGTGGTTGTGGATCAAGGTTGCTAATAGTATCTGAAACGGCAGTAGAGCCAGTACATTCGTGCTCAACATAATAGAAGAGTTCTCCCACAAATCCCGCGGCCGATTCATCGATAAAGTTCGTGCCCACGGGATCGGTAACTGAGCCCACTTCTGTAAAAGGACCGAAAGGATTGCTCGACATAAACACATTGGTCGAAATAAAATCGGCTCCGCAGTTGTGGTCGTTATTCCAAATTACATCTATCCAGTTGTTGGTCGTGTCCTTGGCACATCTTATCATTGGCGGATTCTGCGCAGTGAGCAAGTGCGTAACGAAAAGCAAAAATGTGAGGAATAAAAATCTCATTAAAATCAGTGGACTCCACCTTTGGTGGCGCAAATTTAGCGAATTATTCTGCCCGTTGCGACCATCTCTATCTAACGGCCTGAGTAGTGCTTTATTACCAAATTAAGCCCTATTTCGCCCTTTGGTGACAAGAGCAGGACTGAATTTATCGGCCTGTACATTTCTTTAGATAATTATCAGTTAAAGTGGTTTTTAGATGATGTTTTGGGCGTGACCCTTCTTGCTTCGCAAAGGGTCGGGCTGTCGGGGCTCGCTCTGTTCTGTTTTCTTCACGCAAAACACATCTAGCTCTAAGGAGCTAAGTGTTTGTGTTCGAAAACAACAGGAGCTCAAACAAACCCCTCTATCCCTCACGCGTGGTCCAGTTTATTTGGTTCAAGTCTTCAGACTTGGACCGAATCGTTAGAGCAAGTCTTCAGACTTGCGGATTGTACAAATCGATATTCTGATTTTATTGCCAGCCAAGTCTGAAGACTTGAACCAAGGGCAGGAAAAATGAAATCACAGCTTGTTCGGAATAAGCGTGAAGTCTTTATTGTACTCCAGTAGAATCTCGGCTTTGGTTTCGGGGTCTCTAACCAAGAACCCCTCTAGATTTCGTTCAATCATTTCGTAGGTATGATATTCCCAAGTGAATAAGATTTCTTCTCTTGAGTCGAAAACGTATGTCAACCACTTTCCATTTCTGCTGCTAGTCACCCAATTGAGTAATTTACCTTCAATATGATTTGGATTATCAATAAGCCAGTTATAGCCAATTTTTCTATCAACGACTGTTTCTCCAGTTTTAATGTTAACTACTTTAATTCCTTGGGGGTAAATCTCTTTGAGTAAAGAGCAAGGTCCGTGCATACCTACATGATGTCCAAACATGTAACCTAAATATTTGCCATCATCCGTTAGGATGTATCGACTGATTGCGTGGCCACTAACACGTTTTCTAAATAGTACTTCGCTTCTTCCGTTTATAACTTCGATTATCGTAACACCTGCACTAACATCACCAGTCTCGTCATAGAAATATAAATGATGGGCCAATACAAGAAATTTTTTGTTCGGAGATCCTGATACTGAAATTAGACGTCGAGCCTTAATCATTTCACATTCGCTGTTATAATCTTTTAAGTCATAAAAGAACCTGTTTGCTATTTCTTTCGTGGATAAATTGCCTACATCGAAATAACTGTCAAAGGAGTTATAGAATCCAGTATACTTACCCTTTGTTACTAAGTTCAAATCAGAAAAGGGTGATTGTTCTTCTGGACTAATTAGATTGCAAATCTCTTCAGTGTTGTCGCATACAATTTTGATAGAGTCAATTTCACCACTGCGCTTATGACTTACATCAAACCGATGATCATTTAATGTTTCGAAAAGACTGGGGTCTTCTGAGATAAAACTGCCATCCAAACCAGGAACTAGTTCAGGGTTGCTTTGAGCATTGAGGTTAAGCAGCAAATGCCCAACAATCAAAAAAAATGCAATTAGTGTTAGCTTTCTAGCCATTCTCAAATTTAAGTGATTCACACGTCTCATAGTTTAAAAAAGTGAATTCCATTGAACTGGAGTGATAGGACTTTTCTTACTCCAATCGGACAAATCGCATCCAATCAAAACAAAGCAAACTCAAAAGAAGCGTACATTTGACATCCCAAATGGATTTAAAGGGGCTGCT